>CAZLFV010000025.1:0-24010 GCA_964558915.1 uncultured Eubacteriales bacterium
GAGGAAGCCCGTCGAAGACTGAGCGGGCGTCGCGAGGCATCGAAGATGCCGTGGCGATCTCAGTTTGTGATTGCTTCGTCACAGAGTTCCTCGCAATGACCAGTTTCCTCGCTGGGGAAACGAGCGGGCTGACGAACCCAAGCTCCTCGCCTTGATGGGGGGAACCGACGGGACTGGTTCCCCGGGGTGCGGGGGCCAAAGGGCAGCTTCCTGCACCCTATTGAAGCAAGCAGATGAAGATGCTTACAAAGAGAACGGCGGATTTGACAGCTGCTACCGAATTCGGCTAAAAAAGAATAGCTCTGCTCGGTGCCGAAGAATTGAGGAGGACGGATGATTAACGCGACGCAAATTCGAAAAGGCATGATCATCAAGCTCGAGGGGAACCTCTACAAAGTGCTCGAGGCCACCCACATCACGCCGGGCCGATGGAAGGCCATGATCCAGACCAAGTTGCGCAACATCAAGGACCAAAGCCTCCTGGATTATAGGTTCCGCTCCGAGGACCGCGTCGAGCAAGCCTTCCTTGAAGAAGTCGAGATGGAATTCTTATACAGGAGCGGCGAAGACGCTGTCTTCATGAACCTTGAAAACTATGAGCAGATCAGGCTCTCTCCAGATATCATCGGCACGAGCGTCAACTATCTCGTGCCCAACGTTGTCATGACGATCGAACTCCATGAAGGCAAACCAGTGGGCGTCCAGCCATCTCTGGTCGTTGAGTTGAAAGTGGTTAAAACAGAGCCTTATCTCAAGGGGGCCACGCAATCAGCCAGCAATAAGCCCGCGACTTTGGAAACGGGGCTCGTAATCAGTGTGCCTCAATTTATCAAAGAGGGGGATATTGTTCGGGTGGATACAAGAGAAGACAAGTACGTCGAGCGAGCCAAAGGCAGCTGAGAAGGGCCGGCCGAGTCAGAAAGTCTGTCTGAAAACGCCGATATTGTGGTGCCGGTCAGTTACCCGGACGCTGATGAGACTATCCGCGTTCGGCGGAAGGGGGACGCTGAACTTAAAGCTTTCCTTCCGGGAATCACAAATACCGTCAACCGGGAAGACAACCCGCCATAACCCAGGCCTGATAAGATATTCAACTTTTTCAATTGAGGAGAAAGAATCCTCAGCCTGAAAGGCTACAGCCAACTCGCCCTTGTCTTTTGCCACAGAAAAACCCGTGATGACAGGCAAGGAGTGGTCGATAATGAAGGGCGGGCTCGTCTTTTCAGCTTTGAGCTCAAGGCCAGTGGGGTTGGAAGGCAAGTCCGAAGCTTGAAGCCTGAAAAAATAACTTCCGTCAGGAAAAGTCAGCGTATCAAAAGCAAAAACGGAGTCAGTGAGCCGGTCCTTCACCAGGCGCCAAGAGGTCTCACCTTCCTTTTTTATATAAAGGGAATAGGTCAGCTCATCCTCATTCTCATCGCTGGCCTCCCAAGTCACCGTCTGATAACCCTTTCTCTCGGCCTTCTTCGGGGTGTAGAAGGCTTTCTCTTCCCTCTTCTTTTCCTCTTTTGCCGGGGAGATATCCTCCAAGCCCCAAATAATCTCATCCTGGTCGGGTGGCTTGAGATAGACCTCATTCGGCGGCAGGATGACCAACTTTTTAACCTGCGGAGCGATATTGGTCTGGAGGTAATAAAGCCCTATTCTTTGGAGCAAAGGCGAAACGTTTCCAGTCTGACTCCGGAACAGGACCTTGAATTGAAGGTAACGGGCTTTGGGGCTCAGGATTTGCTCGTCTGTTTTTTGGATCGGCGGAGACCAGTCGCTCCACAAGCTGTTGGGTTCAAAAGAATTGCCGCTGCGTGTCTGGACCTGAAGCGTTGTCCCGGCAGGGATTGTCCCATCAAATTCTATTCTTCCCCAAGAAGAGACAGTCATTCCGTCCAGGACATCGCTCACGTATTCTCCGCTCGACCGCTGCACCGAGGAGATCACCTCCAGCCGGGACGGATTGTTGGCCAAAGCATAGACCTTCGAGCCGGAAGGGACCAGGGCGTACACCTGCTCCGAGCTGCTTTGCAGAAGAAGAGAGGTTTTATCCTCATGAGCGATTTCATAGACCCGGCCTTTGTTGCCGGTTCCAAAGACAAGCTTCTTTTCTGCTTCTCTCCAGAGGAGTGTATAAATGAGTTCGTCACTTGACTCCCAGACCTTCTTGGCCATCCCGTCCGGGCGGATCCTGTAGAGCGCGCTCGGCTCCTTTTGGCCGGAAATAACAGGGAGACGGACTAGCGGAGCCGCGGCGCCGGGGGTTACTGTCAGCTCAGTCGCAATTCTCCCCAAGGCCAATGGCTCCGTAGCTTCGTCTTTCTTTGTCCGCGAGGGGGAACCGCCAGCAGCGGCATAGATCCCCCCGTCCTCGTCGATGACCACGCTCTTGATCTCCTCGAACGGAGACTCGAACAGCACAATCGTCCTGCCTCCCGAGGTGATACGGTAGACAACGCCCACTCCCCCACTCCCAGCGATGAGGTCGCCCTTCTCGCCTTTCTTCAAGCAGAGGATATGGTTTTCTTCAGCCTTGAGAATTTGCTGGCCTTCTCCTTGAGGGCTAATTTTATATATACCGCCGCTCTCGCCAACAGCGGCCATCAAGAACCCATCATCGGCCAGGACCAGGTCCCAGATATATTTCTCGCCCGGGTCGAAGAACTTCTCTTGCTTGTCTTTCCCGGAGATTTTATAGATTTTTCCGTTGGGAGATGTGCCGGCGTAAAGAGTGCCTTTATGGTCGAGGGCCATACAGGTGATGTCCATTTCAGTGGCCTGGAAATAAATCTCCGGCTTCCCATCCTTGGGGAACCTGTATATCTTCCCTCCATGGCCCGTCCCAAGGAAGGACGTCCCGTCCTCGGCTTGCACGAACGAAAGGTAGAAATCTTCGGAAGGTCCGTCCACCTTTTCCTCGTTTGGAGCGAGGAACAGCGTCCCTTCATAGGAGACCGAGATGCCATCCAGCTTCCCCTTGATATAATCATCTATGCTCCTCAGCTCCCATCGGCGCGGGGTCACGGCCTCCAGACTTATAACCACAAGTGCTATCCCGAGAAAAATAATCAGGCCGGTCTTTTTCATCCCAGGTTCTCCTATTTCTTGATTCTGACAGGAATGGTGGCCATCCCCCGAAAAACATAAGCGATAGGCAGCTGGTATTCGCGCAGTGTTGATTTTGTCAGCTCTGTGGGAGCGGAAGCGGCGGCTCGGGGTGAAGCGAACATCGATTTCATCGACGGCGGAAGGTTGGGCAGTTCCTCGCCTTTTAAAAACAAGCCCGGTTTGGAAGCCATCATCTTGAAATATATGCGGTTATTCTTCCGGATGCTGTTGAGGATGCGGATCAACTGTCCCAAATTGCGGGGAACGAAATCCTGGCTGCGGTAAAGGTTCGTTTCGAGCTGATGCATCGAAGCGGCATCGGCGATGACCAGATAAAACTCCGAACCGGCAGGAAGAGGGGGCGCATCGATCTCCACGGCTTCCTGGAAGCTCTGTCCTCCGAATGTCCGATAATAGATTTTCACCTGGATTCTCTCCCCGGGCGCAACCTCATATTTATCCAGCCAGACGCGTTCCAGGTTGGCGAACTTGACTTCCTCGACGGCCCGGATATTCAGCTTGATGCGGTGGATCCCGACGTCTTCGAACTCGTTATTGGTCAAATAGAAAACAATGGCTGTGAGCAAGCCAGAGAGGTTCGTAATGGCGGCATCGAAATTTCCCGAAAAGAGGTCCTCCGCATGAACGCTGGCACCGTTGTCGAGGTAGATATCCCCATCCAGGGCGCAAGACAGATTGCCTACGGCCCGTTCTTCGCTCGAAAGGATTGAGGAAACCGACATGTTAACTAGGAGCGGAGTCAGAAGCTTGTCGTCGACCAACTCGAGTTTATATTCTTTGGGCTTCGCGTCCGAATCCGTGAGCTCAACGACAAGCGGAACAAGCTGAGGCATTTTCCCGATTTCTCCCAGGGCACCGGCATTCCGGTCCTGGACAAACCGACCAACGATTGTTCCTGTACTCGCCAGCTTGAACGAGCTCTCAAGACTCGGGACGATGGTCAGGACATTCGCCTTAGCCATGGCATAATCGGCTGCGCCCAAGTTATAGATCGGATGACCAAAAGCAAGAATGGTGTTGCCGTCCACATAAGTCACAGTCCCCACTCCGGACATACTCATGTCTCCAGCAAGCAGCTGAACGGCAACTGAATCCCCCTCCCTGAGGCTTTCTTGGGCAGAGAGCGTTGGAGTCACCTTCTGCCCCGCCCCTCCGGCGGTCACTGGGTAGAGACCCAATGGCGCGAAAACTTGTTTTGCTTTTTCAACGGCCGAGGAAGAAAATCCGCTCAAAATCAGAGGAATATCAAGCCGACGCAAGATCTGTCCCTGAGAAACCTGCCACTGCCTCGAGGAAAATATATCTTTATTAAGAGATATGAGATCTTCCAAAGAAAGACTTGGCCGAATTGGAAAAGAACTGGACAGCGAGGGCACGGCCGGCCTTTTCTGGTCCTTAACGGCCAGCATTTCGCCGATCGGAGTGATGGCGGCAATCGGCTCTTTGGCAAAGGCAAAGGAACCCATCACGGCGCCGACGAGCTTCCCATCAACGTAGACGGGACTCCCGCTCATACCCTGAATGACGCCGGTGTTTTCCAGTCGTTTTCCCGAAAGCTTGGCCAAAATGATATTCCTTTTAGGGCCGACATTTTCGAGCACTCCCAGAATCTCAACGCCAAACTCTTCAACGGTACTCTCGACGAAGACGCCTTTGCCGATGCCTTTCATGCCCGGCTTAACCTCGCTGAGCGGCATAGTCGGAGAGGATGCTTCTATTTGAAGGACGCCCAAACAGAGGACAAACGCGAGCTTAAGGATGTGCTTAATTTTGTTTCTCCTCTAAGAAGGCAAATGGTCTATTTGATAATCCCAATGAGTTTGCCGCATTTTTCAAAACTGGCCAGGACTTGGTCAAGCTCCTCATCGCTGTGGGTCGCCGAATAGCTGGTCCGGATCAACGACTGTCCCTTGGGAACGGCCGGATAGATGACCGGATTGGCGAAGATGCCGTCCTCCCTCAGAAACCTCCAAAGCATGAAAGCCAGTTCATCATCCCCGATGATGATCGGGATGATAGGTGTCTCGGTATCGCCCGTATTATAGCCCAAGGCCTTAAACCCGGCCTTCATCTTCCGCGTAATCTCCCATAACCTCTGCCTTCTCTCGGGCTCTTTCTCGATAATTTCAAGAGTCGCCAACACCGTGGCCACAGATGCCGGAGTAATGCTGGCGCTGAAAATGAGGGAGCGGGCATGATGCTTGATATACGAAATGACCTTTTTATCGCCGGCCACAAACCCGCCCAGGGAAGCAAACGATTTGCTGAAGGTGCCCATGACCAGGTCGACGTCGTCTTCCACTCCGAAATGCTCAGGCGTCCCCCTTCCGTTCTTACCCATCACGCCGATACCATGGGCTTCATCCACCAGCAACCTGGCATTGTATTTTTTTGTCAGTTTGATAATTTCAGGAAGGTTAGCCAGATCCCCTTCCATGCTGAACACCCCGTCTACAACGACGAGCTTTCCGCCGCCGTCTTTCAGGGAGGAAAGAACTTTTTCCAGGTCACTCATATCATTGTGTTTATATTTATAAACAGTGCCAAAGGAAAGCCGGCAGGCGTCAATGATCGAGGCATGGACCATTCTATCGACGATAATATAATCATCCTTTCCGGCAACGGATGTGATAATGCCCAAGTTGGTCTGGAATCCCGTGCTGAACGTCAGGGCCGTTTCCTTTTTTATAAACCGCGCCAGCCGCTCCTCGAGCTCGACATGAATATCCAGGGTGCCGTTCAAGAATCGAGAACCGCACGTGGCCACCCCATACCGGTCTACAGCCGCCTGAGCCGCTTTTCTCGCCTCGGGATGGTCGAGCAGGCCCAAGTAATTATTCGAGCCGACCATAATCATGTCCTTGCCGTTGACTTTGACCTTGTTGCCCTTGACCTCTTGGATGGGCGTAAAATAGGGATAGATATCCATGGCCATAGCTTCATCGGCTCGAGTATAGTTGAAGCATTTCTCGAAAAGGTCCATCTCGTCCTCCTCTGTGCTCAATCAGACCGCGTTTAATAGAAGGCTCTACTGCCCGCCCGGAGTCTTGGCGTCTTTTTCCACCGGGCTAAGTTTGACCATGCCAGGCAATTGTCATAGAATCTAAACAATGAAAGCCTTTATCACCGGAGGGACCGGGTTTATCGGCCGCCACCTCATCGATTTTCTGTCGGCCCGCGACGCCGAAATTATCGCCCTGGTTCGAGACCCGAGAAAGGCCGTCGTCTTCTCAGGGAAAAAAATCAGCATCCTCAAGGGAGATCTGTTCGCTCTATCTTCCCTTCCGGCCGGAATCGACACCGTCTTTCATCTTGCCGGCAAAACAAAATCTCTCCGGGAGAGTGACTATTATACTGTAAACCAGGAAGGCACGGCAAGTCTTTTCCGGGCTCTCCTCTCTTCCGGGGGGCGGCCCAAAGTCGTCTACTTGAGTAGCTTGGCCGCTTCCGGCCCGTCCGAGAATGAGACTGCGGTCCGGGAGGACGATCCCCCGCATCCAGTGACCTCGTACGGCCGGAGCAAGCTAGGAGGAGAGCAGGAAGCGCTCAAGTTCAGGGATAGGCTTCCCCTTGTGATTATCAGAGCAAGCGCTATTTTCGGGCCTCTGGACCGGGATTTTTTGGAATTCTTCAAATTCATCGGCCGCGGAATCCTCCCCACGGCGGCGGAAGAGAAGCATGTCAGTCTATGTTATGTGAAAGACCTTGTCGAGGCTCTCTATCTGTGCGCACAGGCCGACCTTCCCAGCGGAGAAATTTTTAACATCGCCGACCCCACTCCCTGGACCTGGGAAAGGCTGGGAGAAGCGGCCGGCAAGGCCATGGGGAAAAAACTCAGAAGAGTAATAATCCCAATGGGTATTCTCTCGCTCGTGACTCGCCTATCGGAATTTCGGAACCGCCTCAAAGGAGAGCCGGGGGTTTTCAGCCGCGAAAAATATATAGATTTCATGCAGCCCGGCTGGGTTGCTGATGTCAGCAAAGCCGCCAGGGTGCTTTCTTTCCGGCCCCGCTATGATTTGGAAAAAGCGATCCAAGAAACCGTTGATTGGTACATCGCGGAGAAGTGGCTATCGGGTCCGGTCAGGCGCTCTTCTTAACAACAGAGGAACGCGTATAACACGTCACAAAAAATTTGGCCGTGTTCCTGACACACCATCCCTCTTTTTTTGACCGGGCAAAATACTTGATTCGTCCTTCCAGGATGTGGCTTCCTTTCTTCACTCCCGCGCTCACCGTGAACGGAATCCTGATCGGCTCCTTCAGGTCAAGATACTCCTCACCGTCCGCTTCCCCAGTGTCAATCCCTAGGTCCGAGGCGGCATAGAAATTTTTGGGGAAAACTAGCCCCTCTGTTGGTTTGAGCTCGATGATAAAATCAGGGTGAGGACTGATGGTGATCCCTTCTTGAAGGCCCAGTTTGAGAAGGACAATTCCTTCTTCCCCTCGCGAAAGCTTCCGTGGGATGACCGAAGCTTCGATCCTGAGGAAATCCTCTTGGGCCCGCAGCAGGAGAGACAAAGAGCCGGCCAAGAACAAGAGAAAGAGAGAAGCTCGTCGGTTTTTCAAAACAGATTCTTTGCCGCACACCGTTTTTTCATGATAACCCCGGACCGCTCCCGAGTCAAGAAATGAGCGCAATTCGAGGCGCAAGTTTGGCCTTTATTTTTCAAAATCCATCCATTATAATTGAAATGGCTTGAGCATGAACAAACGCGCTGTCATTACGGGCACGGGCCACTATGTCCCGCCCCAGGTCGTCACCAATTTTGACCTGGCGAAAGTCATGAACACGTCGGACGAGTGGATCCGGCAGAGATCGGGCATAGTTGAAAGGCGCCATGTTGAAGTGGGCGTGGTAACCTCAGACCTGGCCTACGAGGCGGCCCTGCGGGCCATCGAAAACGCGGGCATTGACAAATCGGAAATCGACTTCATTGTTGCCGCCACTTTATCTCCGGACCATTATTTTCCCGGGATGGGGGTCCTTGTCCAGGCCAAGTTGGGCCTCGCTCCCATCGGAGCCCTTGACGTCCGGAATCAGTGCTCAGGTTTCATCTACGCCCTCTCCGTCGCCGATCAATATATCCGCACGGGAGTTTATAAGAAGATCCTTCTTGTGGCCGCTGAAATCCAGTCGACCAACCTCGATTATTCGGACGAAGGCAGGGATATGGCCGTTCTTTTTGGCGATGGTGCCGCGGCGATCATCCTCGAGCCCCTTGATGCGGCTGACGGCCGAGGCATCCTGTCAACTCATCTTTTCGCCGACGGACGTCATGTCTCGGACCTTTGGCTGGAAAAGCCGAGCCCGAAAGACAAGCCCACTGTTACTGAGGAATTAATCAGGGCCAAAAAGTTCTTTCCCCGGATGGATGGGAAAAATGTTTTTAAGAACGCCTCGGAAAAAATGCCCGAGGCCGTGAGGATCGCCCTGAAGCACAACGGCCTGACCGTGGACGACATCGCCCTTCTCATTCCCCATCAAGCCAATGACAGGATCAGTCAGATGGTGGCTCACAATCTTAAGATTCCCCTGGAAAAAGTCATGCGCAATATCGACCGCTACGGAAATACCACAGCGGCCTCTATTCCCATCGCTCTGGACGAGGCCGCTCGGGAAGGAAGAATTAAGCGGGGTGACCTCGTTGTCATGACTGCTTTTGGATCCGGCTATACCTGGGCGTCCGCGGTCCTGCGATGGTGAAACATTATCTTGGCTTGACCCGTCAATTTATGATAGTATCTTTCCCAATGTTTCTTGGGAATAAGGACTCAGAGGCCGCCTGGGAGTAACCCATGCAGTGTGCTCTAAAAAGGAGGCTTGTATGAGAAAAGCGTTCTTTATGATCCTTCTCGTCGTCTTCGCTCTCTCTCCGCTGGGACTTCTCTTTTCCCAGCAGAATCCGGAAGAGGCTAAGTTCCAGAAGACGATGGAAACATATTTTGACGAAATGTGGAAATTCTATCCCACGGCTGGAACCCTGGCGGGTTATTATAAATATGCCGACAAGCTGGAGGATTTCAGCAACAAGAATCTCGAAAAACGGCAGGAAAACCTGGACGGTTTTAACCAGGAGCTGGTGACAAAAATCGACAAAACCAAGCTCGGAATAGAGTCGCAGACCGACTACGAGATGATCATGGACTCCATCGATCTTGATCTCATGCGCCACGAAAACCTTCTTCCTTGGGAATACAACCCAGTCTTCTACAACACAATTTTCCTTCACAGCATCAAGAGCCTCCTGATCAAGGAGTTCGCTCCCCTGGACGCCAGGCTGAAGAGCGCAACGATCAGGGCCAAGCAATTGCCCGATTTCATCAGGCAGGCCAAGGACAGCCTGAAAACGCCGCCGCAAATTTACACCGAGACAGCCATCAAACAGCTCCCGGGCATTATTGATTTCTACAGAACCGAAATCTCCAGGCTCACCGAGACGGCGTCTGCCGAGGCACGATCAGGTTTTCAGGCCGAAGTGGCCAAGGTGATTAGCGCTCTGGAAGACTACAAGGGATTCCTCCAGTATCAGCTTCTCCCCAAGTCCACGGGCAATTTCAGGCTCGGTGAACAGGCCCATTTGCGCTTGCTGCGCCTGACCTGCCAGAACAGCGTTCCGTTCGATGAACTCGTGGCCAGGGCCAAAGCTGACTACAATAACCTGCGCCGGGAGATGTTTCTTGTCTGCATCCCGTTCTACAGGATCATGTATCCGAATATTAACCTGGAGCAGTTGACAACCCAGCGCGGCGATGAGGAAGTCAAGAATATCGTCATTCAAGGCGTGTTTGATAAAATAAAAGTTGAGCATCCGGCCAAAGAAAATTTTATCGACCAGGTCAAAAAAGAAGTCGAATACATTAAAAGTTTTCTCGGTCAAGGTCAGTACGTTCAGCTTCCCGACGTCCAGCTCGCGATCGAGCCAATGGCGCTGGCCGAGCAAGGGGTGGCTTGGGCTCGACTTCTGATGCCCGGACCTTATGAGACGCGGGGAGCCTACGCCGTTCAGGTTTCACCGCTTCCCAATGATTGGTCGGCCGACCAAACCCTCTCTTTCCTTGAAGAATACAATAATTTTTATGGCTATTTCTGGGCTGTCCGGAATATTTTTCCCGGTCCTTTTGTCCCTCTTTATTTCGCTCAGAAGCATCCTTCCCTGGCCAGAAAGATTCTCCCCAATATGCCGCTTGTGAAAGGCTGGCCTGTCTATGTTGAGGACATGCTGATCAACTCCGGTTTCGGCAGCTATGACCTCCGCCTGCGGCTGAACCAGCTCAAGTCTCAGCTCAAGATCGTCATGGACTTCAACCTCGAGCTGAACATCCACCAGGGCGGCATGACCAAAGAACAGGCCATCCAGTACATGACCCGGGGCGGTTTCCAGACTCAGGCGGAAGCGGAAAGAAAGTGGAACAGCATCCTGCTCAGCCCGGGCGAGGCGGTTTATCCTTATGTCGGCATCCAGGAGATCTGGGACATCGAGAAGGACTATAAGAAGGCCAAAGGGGACGCGTTCAGCCAGAAAGAATTCCTGGAGAAGCTGCTGACTTATGGCGCTCTCCCGATCCGCCAGCTCAGGATAAGAATGGCCCAGTAAGAGCGCCGTCCTGTTCAAAAGCCGATTGGTTTTATAGAATTTATAGAAATAGTATAATTAAGTACGAAGGGGCGATGAGCTCTCATCCATGACCTACCTGATCGAGATGGCGGATTCCCACGCCCACCTGGACATGGAGGAGTTCGACGGGGACCGGGACGATGTCCTCCAAAGAGCCTGGGAGGCCGGGGTCAGGGCTGTTCTCTGCCCGGCCGATGTGACCACTCCGGACAGTCTGTCCACAGTCCTTGAGCTGACAAAGAAATATCGCTGGGTCACCGCGGCCGCCGGCATCCATCCCCATCAGGCTAAGCATTTCACAGCCTTTTGGCTGGACAGGATTCGAGAACTCGGCCGCTCGGGCGAGATCCGGGCCGTCGGCGAGATCGGGCTCGATTATCATTACAACCTGTCCACCCCGGAAAAGCAACGAGAGGCGTTCCGCGCTCAGGTTCGCCTGGCCCAGGAACTCGGCCTTCCCGTGATCATCCACAGCCGGAATTCAGGAAAGGATGTCATCGCCGCCGTCGAGGAAGAAGGATTCATCCAGGGCGGAGTGCTGCACTGTTTCACCGAAAATCAGGAGACCGCCGATTACATGATGCGCCGCCGTTTCATGATCTCCTTTTCCGGAATTTTGACCTACCGGAACGCCCAGCGTCTCCGCCAGATCGCCGCTCGCATTCCCCTGGAAAAAATTTTGGCCGAGACCGATTCCCCCTATCTTCTTCCCCAGTCCCAGCGAGGCCACGCCAAAAGAAACGAACCCGCCTTTGTCCCGGAAACCGTTCAACTGATCGCCTCCCTCCGAAGCGCCCGCTTAGAAGAGATCGCCCGGGCAACTCTGGAAAATTTCCGCCGGCTCTTTTGTGTTTGAAAAAAAGAATTTTCAATGCTAAGATAGGGGGCCATGGCGCAGGACCATTCTTTTGACATTGTTTCCAGGATCGATTGGCAGGAGGTTTCTAACGCCGTCCAGATCGCCCTTAAGGAGATTTCCAACAGGTTCGATTTCAAGCACAGCCGGGCCGAGATTCTCCAGGAAAAAGATAGGCTAATCCTCATCGCCGAGGACGATTATAAATTGAAAGGCTTGGCCGAGGTCCTGGAGCAAAAGATGGTCAAACGGCATATCCCCTTGAAGGCCGTGCTCTACCAGAAAATTACGGACGGACCCAACAGAACAGTCAAGCAGGAAATCCACTTTCAGAACGGCATCCCGGCCGAGAAAGCCCGGGAAATCGTCAAGCTCATTAAGCAAAGAAAGTTCAAAGCGCAGGCGGCCATTCAGGGAGACCAGGTCCGCGTCTTCTCCTCCAAGATTGATGTCCTGCAAGAGATCATCGCCTCTCTCAAAGCCAAGAATTTCGGAATCCACATGGAATTTGCGAATTATCGATGAAGCCAGTTATTTCCAGAAACGCTCTCCTCCATCTTGAGCGAAGAAAAGACCTCCAGGACGTTTACCAAAATATTCAGGGGGATTTGGACCGGATTGAGGAAAGCCTGAGAGTTTTTTCTATATCCCCCAGCCAGCTGGTCTCCGAGATCAGCACCTATCTCTTCCGAAAAAAGGGGAAAAGAATCCGGCCGGCTCTCCTCGTCCTGTGTTCCAAGCTGACCGGCTATCAAGGTGATGAGCACATCCTCATGGCCACGCTAGTCGAGTTCATCCACACGGCCAGTCTCATCCATGACGATATCATCGACAACGCCAATCTCCGGAGGGGGATGGACTCTGTCCATACCCGCTGGGGGCCAAACATCTCTGTCCTCCTGGGCGATTTCCTGTATATCCGCGCCATCGGCCTTTCTCTCCAAAGCCGCTATCCCCAGATCATCCGCATTCTCACGGACATCTCAACGAAGATGATCGAGGGAGAACTCACAGAGTATCAAATGAGCGGCAACCTGGAACTCCAGGAAGAGGATTATTTTGAAATCATCCACAAGAAGACGGCCTCGCTCTTTGCGGGGTCCTGCCAGATCGGAGGCATTCTCGGCCATGCCTCGCCGGAACAAGAGCGGTCACTCCTCGCTTACGGCAGCAACCTGGGGATGACCTTCCAAATCATCGACGACCTTCTTGACTTCAAGGGAAATGAAATCAACCTTGGCAAGCCGATTCTTTCCGACCTCAGCGAGGGCCGCGTCACTCTGCCGCTTATTTACACTCTCACGAACGACGGCCATCACAATCGCGCCCGGCTTCTTGAGCTCCTGAAGGAGAAAAAGCTGGCCGAAGACTCTAAACAAGAGATCCTCCGCATCATCCGCTCCAACGGCGCCCTGGACTATACCTTCAAAAGAGCGGAAGAGTTTTCGCTCCGTTCCCTCGAGGACATTTCTCAATTTCCGCAGTCCGTCCACCGGGAAGCCTTGAGCCTGCTCTCGGAATTCGTGCTCACGAGAGAGGCTTAGAAACGAGCGAAAGGCCGCCGCTTCATGCTCGAGATAGAAGTTAAAGTTCGAGTCAAAGACCTCGAATTGTTCCGCCAGGCTCTTCTCCAGTCCGGCGCCGAAATCCTAAAGGAGCGCTACCCCGAAGAGAACACTCTCTATGATTTCCCCACACGGGCTCTCTTCCAGAAAAAAAGCGCCCTCAGAGTGCGGAAGGCCGGGAGGAAAGTGTTCCTGGCTTTCAAAGGGGCCCCGCAAAAATCCAGGCGATTCAAGGTCAGGGAAGAGTTTGAAACCGAGGTTAAGAACGAAAAGCAGGCTCATCAAATTTTGCAATCTTTGGGCCTGGCTCCCGTGTTCAGGTATCAAAAGTTCCGGACGGTTTTCCGCAAAGGCCGGTTGAAAATCTATCTCGATGAGACGGCAGCCGGCGATTTTTGCGAGTTTGAAGGGGAAAAAAACGAGATCGTCAAGTTCGCCAAATTCTTGGGATTTTCCCGGGCCGACTTGATCAAGCTGGATTATGTCCAGCTTCTCGAGAACACAGGGAAAAAGAGCTAACTCTCTTCCTCTCCTTCCTTTTCTTCCTCCTCCAACTCTTCGGTTTGTTCCAATTCCTCGGGGAGGACGACATGAGGAGGCTCCTCTTCCTCATGCTCAACTCCCTCTTCTTCGAGACTCTCCGCTTCTGCGGCCTCTTGTTCTTCACCTTCGAATTCGCCGCCGACCTCCTCACCGAGAAAAACACGCTCCTCTTGCTCGGGAATCTCTTCCTTTTTCGACTTCAGGATTTCATATTCAACCAGGCCCATCTTGACTTCGTTTTGGGCAATTCGGATAGGGTTCTTGGACTTGCTCTTGAGGCGCGCTTTGGCCCCCTTCAGAAGCTCCTTGGCTCTTTTCGAAGCGATGATGACGAACCGGTATTTGCTGTCAACATTCCCAAAATTCTTCAACGAAAATGGTCTCCTCTTCTGTTCCTTGAATGACGACCGGCAAGAATACCAGAAATGCTGGAAAAATTCAATGTTTTTTCGGTTTTTTTATTTACCTGAGATATAAGCTATGCTAATATAGCTCTTTATATTTTTGGAAGAGAATCATTTCTCATGACCATCCTTTCGAAAAATTTGAAGACCATCCTTGCAGTCGGTGGAGGCAAAGGAGGAACAGGCAAAAGTTTTCTTGCGGCCAACCTGGCCATTGAGATGGGCTCTCGCCGGGGGGATGTCGTTATCATTGACGCCGACCTCGGCGGGCCGAACCTGCATACGTTTTTATCCATCAAAGAAAACGGGAAGGACTTGGGCGAATTCGTCAGGAACCATGTGCTCCGCCTGGAAGAGGTTATGACGGCCACGCCTTATCCCGGGCTCAAAATTATCAAAGGAAGCGAACACTTTCTTTTCCTGGCCAACCTCAATCATTTAAAAAAGTTGAAATTCATTCGCCAGATCAGGACTCTTCCCGCGGAGAGCGTGATCCTCGATCTGGGCACGGGAAGCGCATACAATACGCTTGATTTGTTCGTCATCGCCAAGCCGGGAATTCTGGTCGTCACGCCGGAGCCGACAGCCGTGGAAAATACCTACCATTTCTTGAAATCATGCGCGATAAGAATCCTGAAATTGTACGCTCGCTATTACAAAATCGCCGGCCTGGCTGAAAAGGTGCGCGAGGGTTTCGAGAGTAATCCGAGAACCCTGAGGTCCTTCCTTGATGGCCTGGCATCGCGAGATGAGCCCTCCGGCGAAATCCTCCTGGCCGCTCTAAAAAACTTCAAGCCGCGGCTTGTCGTTAATAAAGCCCGGGGCGAAAAAGATGGGCTCCTGGGAAGTTCCATGGTCGATGTCGTCCGGAAATATTTTCTGATCGAGATCGAGCTTCTGGGGACGATTCCCTACGATGAACGGGTCCATTGGAGCCTGAAAAAGTTCAGCCCGTTTATCCTGGAATACCCCGAGAGCTCTGTCTCCGAGGCGCTCAAGAGCATCGCCCAAAAGCTGCTTCCCGATCGCGGGCCAAGGCCCGAAAAAAATCTGTCTTCCCTTCCGGTTTAGATTATGACCAAAAAGATCGCTGAATTGGATTATTACGACATCCTGAACCTCGGTCCGGATGCTTCCTCAAAAGAGGTAGAAAGCGCCTATATTTTGGCAGTCGCCACATATCACGAAGACAGCCTAGCCTCATACGGAGTCCTATCACTCGAAGAACGGCGCCTGATGCTGGAGCGGATCGAAGAGGCCTTCCAGACGCTGGCCGATCCGTCAAAAAGAAAAACGTATGACGCCGCTCTCCTCCCGAGCCGCCCCGAGTTTCAGCAGCGGGCGTATTTTCGCAAATCCACAAAAAAACTGGAAATCGAAGACGCCTCTGAAGAGGAAAAAATCCTGGACAGGTTCAAGTTTCTGCTCCTGCACTTCCGGCGCCTGAAATGGGGCTCGAAGCGAGAAGACAAAAAGAATGGAAAGGACCGGCTAGCCCAGGAAAGTGGCTCCTATTACTACGGGGAGTTCCTCAAAAAAATCAGGGAAAAAAGGGGAATTGCCTTGGAGCAGGTCGCCAGCGACTGCAATATAAGCCAGGATTATCTCAAGGCCTTGGAAGAAGAGGATTACGATGCCCTCCCCAACGGGAAAGACCGTTCCCGCCTTGTCAACCTTTATGCCAAATTCCTGGGTTTGAACCCTGATAACAGCCGCAAGTAATCCTCCCGCCGCACGGCTCATAAAAACTTGAGGATCATCTGTATGCTCACTAAGAGCAGGACCGCTCCAAAGACGCGTCGCAAGTTCTGGGCGGAAACCCTTTTTGAAAAATGCGCGCCAACCTGAGCTCCAAAGACCGTTCCAAGCGCCAAGAGCAGCGCGTACTCCATGTGGACATGATGAGCCAGAGTGTGCTTGACGACGCCGGAGAGAGAGGTGAAAACCATAGTGAACATCGAAGTCGCCGTGGCAAAATGAATCGGGATGCCCAGAACCAGAGTCATGATGGGAACGCCGAGCACTCCTCCTCCGATGCCCAGGAATCCAGAGGACATCCCGGCAAAGAGGCTCAACCCCACGGCCAGAACGAGTGTCCAGGGAGATTTCATAAGCTCAGCGTCTGACTTTTGGGGCGGCAAAATAGGCTCGCCGGGCTCTAAGGACTCGATACCGGGGATGACTCTTTCGGAGAACTCAGCGCGTCGTTGATAGATCATGCGGAAGGAAATAAAGAAAAGAAAAATTCCAAAGATCAACCCCAGGAGATTGGGTGAGACCTGGGACGTTAGGTACGCTCCCAGATAGGCGCCGGGCACCGAGGTGATGGCCAGAAGAAGGCCGGTTCTATAAAAAATGCGTGTTTGTCGGGCATAGGAATAGGTCGCGGCGAGCGCTGTAAAAACGATGCACGTTAAGCTCGTTCCGACAGCGTGTTGCGGGATAAATCTAAAAAGAACAGTGAGCAACGGGACGATGAAAATTCCGCCTCCGACTCCGGTCATTGAAGCAACGATACCGACCAGGAAGCCGGCAATCGGAAGAAGCAGGAGAAGCCACATCGGAAATATTAATATTCCGCGAGGATGTCGTCGGCCGTCCCGAACGCCCCGTCATTTCCCGCTGAGACCAGCCGATAATTGGAATCAGAAAGCCGCTCATACTTGAGCGGCCGGCCCCAGCCGTCAGAGGGATCTCCCATAAGGAGGCGACTGGAGCTGAGCTCTTTGATATCCGCGGGAGTCCGGCCTTCACTGCCGATGAAGTATTCAATTGCCTTTACTAATGTCGCCATATTTGTCCGGGTGACCTCAGTCTTCACTCTCTCGAAAGCGTCTACTGTTCCCTCGACGTAGCTTTTCTTCCCGGCCTTGGCGAAAAAAATAAAATAAACCACCACGACCGTCAGGACGAGAATCGCCAGGAATCCTCTTATTTTCATTTCGGCCTCTTAAGCGGGCGAGGAATCATTCTATTAATTTCCCGGACATAAAGCAATTGTTAACTACACCCGCAACTATTGATCGATCTCAACGGAGTTGAGGAAGCGAGCGCAATCGTCCAGGCCAAGCGAAAAGGGAGTGACCCGTGGAGGACTCGAACCTCCAACCCGCGGATTAAGAGTCCGCTGCTCTACCTGTTGAGCTAACGGGCCAAAAATCTCCTTAAGTTTAGATAACTCCATTCCCCTTGTCAATTGAGTCCCCGCCGTCGATCATGGCACGTAACTGATATTAGGCCGAGAGGAATAAAGCAAAAATAGGGAGAACTCCTCAACAAATTGAATCTTGCTTA
The DNA here is from genome assembly GCA_964558915.1 of uncultured Eubacteriales bacterium. Classification (GTDB taxonomy): domain Bacteria; phylum Acidobacteriota; class Aminicenantia; order Aminicenantales; family UBA8522; genus CAZKEW01. Next base: position 17,399 of record CAZLFV010000025.1, read on the forward strand.
GGACAAAAAATGATTACCCATAGCGAGAATTCAACATCCAAAGGACATGCAATTATTTCTCCTGCTCCAACCGAACCTTTAGCAGAAAAACAGTATCTTTTCGGAGATGAGTTCTGGCCCAGGCTTTTTGTTTTTCATCCAAAAGCTCGCCCATGCCGGAGAGGATATTGCCGTCGCTGAGAGATTCAACAAATTCTATACATTTTTTCAAATGCTCTGTGAAGTTCATTTTGGCCCGCTTCTCCACAATTTCCTTGTTGATCGGCCAGCGGTACTTTAAGAAATGCCAGATGTCGTAAACGTCCCGATTCGCTGTTTTAGCCCGCTCCAGAACAGCCACCAGTTTGTGAGCGAACATATCTTCCTTGGCCATTAAGAGCATGGAGATGCCGAGATAGTTTTTCAGCTCGTAGCGGGAGCCGAAGCTTCTCCGATTGATCTCGACTTTGATGTTCTGCGCTTTTTCATCATAGGAAATCACAAAAAACAGGGTGTGCTGTTTTCTGTACTTTTCCTTTATGGTTCCATACTCGCGGAGGATTTTCTCGATTTTCTCGAAAACAACGGCTTCCTTGTCTTCGCTCAAAAGATCGAAATCCAGATCGACCGAGAAGCGGCCGAGATCGCAAAAAAAGTGCGCTGCAGTGCCGCCCTTGAACCCCAAAACCGGACCCAGGGAAGTGTCGGTATAGATGTCTTTTAATATCTGGAGCAGGATTGTTTTATGAACGTTTCGATCAAGCATGTTTGGAAAGTTTATGATACGATTTCAACCTTCTCTCCATCGTTTTGTTGTCATAGATGGGGATCATTTCGAAGCATTTATCCCAGTCTATCAGAGACAAATTGTCAAAATAGTAGTCCTTGTTCAGATAGATCGCGTCCAGGAACGCCCTTTCTTTCGAGGCAATGTGGTAATTGCCCCTTTTCTCAATGCCAAGCGAGTTCGTCAGAACGGTATCTTTCATCCGGCGAAAGACATAGGTCTGGCCGTCGCAGGAAATCTCCCGGGTCAAATAGCTCACAACGAAGATCTGGTCATAATGCTGAAAAACAATGCCCTCCTTAGACAAAACGGTTTCCAGGCTAATATATGCCGGAGTGAAAATTTTGGTTGCCAGCTCCAGCTTGTCGTAATTCTTGTCCTTGGCGTAGATTCCTTTGCGGATCGAGTAAAGCTTGCCCATTTTTACGTAGCGATAGGCGTATTTCTTGGTAAGCTTAGCGTCGGTTGCGTTCCAAATCAAAGAAAGCTCTTTGAAGGTGAAGACCGTGTAATTGGAACGGAGCAGGGTTGAAATATGATCCTTTTCCATAGTTATGAACCAAAGGTACCCATTAATGGGCACCTTTAGTTTAAATTATTGTACGGGAATGTCAAGCCCTCGCTTTTCCACGGACGATTAGGGCAAACCAAAGTTTAATGGCTGGTCCGATCAATCAGCATCGAGATCTAAGCCTAAAGACTTAGAACTCCCGGCAGTTTCGCAAACATTCTTGTTTCGGCGATTTGCTGAATCCCGCAGATATAACGGGTTAGCCTTTCGATTCCTATTCCGAATCCTGCTGAAGGTAAAAGCCCCTTCTGAGCAAACAGGAGGTAGATCTCGTAGCTTTTGAAGTCAATCCCCTTTCGCATGATTCTTCTCTTTATCTTTTCGTATTCAAATTCTCTTTCACCTCCGGACAGGGCTTCTCCATATCCCTCAGGATAGATTAAATCCATGTCTATTAGGATCCCGGGTCGATCTGGATTTTCACGGTCATAAAATTCTCTGTTCTCCTCCGGAAAATCGAGCAGCCAGAGGGGTTCGTCGATGCTCACCGATAGTTTATTATCATAATCAAGGCCGTAAGATTCAACCGCCTCACTATAAGTTATCCTCCTGAAGGGAATAGACGGTATTTTCAGGTCTCTCCGAAAAAACTTGAGCTCAGCGGCAAAATCGGCCTTGACTCTGGTCAGGATATGAACGAAAAGCTCCTCGCCTAAATTTAGGAGGTCTTCTCGCCTAGCGTCCTTTACCTCAAGATCCAGCTGGACAAATTCGATGAGATGCTTTCCGCTGAAACGGCATTCGCTGGCTTCAATTCTTACATTCGGAGAGAAAGTGTATAAGCGGGGAAGAGAGTAAAGGGATAGTTGTTTGTGGAAAATCATGCTCTTGGTAATCTGATACCTGAAACCATAGCATTCGACCTCTCCTCTAATCCTGTGGTCGGTCAGGGGGTCGGTGATGGGCGAAATAACAACCGGCAAAATTTCGACAAATTCCTTTTGCTTCAGGAACTCACGGGAGAAATCGAGGATCCCGCTTTGGATATGAAGAACGCGCCTCATTCTATCCGAAAGCCAGAGTGTTAAAGCGCTTTCGATATCATACATGATTTTTCTCCTAGAATAGAAATATCGGGAAAAAAAGAATGTTCTGGTTTATGAGATATGCGTCCCCTCAGAAGGGGACATTATTGTTGGCGAGGAATGTTAAGACTGAGATTGTACTAAATCGCTGAGTGCATCTGCTCAGGACTGTTTTTTTTCTACTCATAATAAATGCCTAATATTTTAATACTCTAAACTCGACGCAAAATCAAGGTTTTATAATTCATAAAAATGACTTGCGTTTATTCGTTAATAATCTCTCCTGGACGCCCGCTTCCGTCAAATTCTGGCCCCAGTCCGTTCGCCTCGCAATTTGCGCGAAAGACATGATTTGCTTATAATGTCCCCGCAGGCGAATAGCTCCGATGGATGCTACTGTCTTTTTAATTGTAATCATTCTGGTCGCCGCAGCCCTCTTCCTCTCCCTGTACTTCTTGGCCCGCTCTCTCAAAAAGGCTTCTACAAAAATCGAGGAGATTCAACGCGACCGGGCGGATAATCAAGCCCTCACCCTGATGCAGCAGCAGATCGGCCTGCTCACCCAGCAGCTTAACCAGCAGCTCCAGAATATGAGCTCCCAATTTCAGAAAACGACCGGAGACATCGGGCAGAGCCTGGGGAATGTCCAGAGCCATCTCGGCAAGGTCGAGGTCGTGACCAAAGAGGTCCTGGAGAAGGCCAAAAACATCGGCAGCCTCGAGGATCTGATGCGCGCGCCCAAATTCCGAGGCGGCCTGGGCGAATTCTTCCTGGGGGACCTGCTGGGGCAAATTCTGCCTCCGGCCCACTATCTCTTGCAGCACCGGTTCAAGAGCGGGGAAAAAGTGGATGCCGCAATCAAGATCGGGAACAACATCGTCCCCGTAGACGCCAAGTTTCCGCTCGAAAACTTCAGGAAATATGTTCAGGAGGAGACGCCAAGAGAAAAAGAGGCCCTGCGGAAAAAATTCGTCGCCGACGTCAAAAAGCATATCGACGACATCTCCACAAAGTATATCCTTCCTGACGAAGGCACCTACAATTTTGCCCTGATGTATATCCCGGCGGAGAATATCTATTACGAAACGATTATTAAGGACGAAGCTTTCGGAGAGGAGCGGAGCATTTTCTCGTATTCTGCCTCGCGCCATGTTATCCCCGTTTCCCCCAATTCTTTCTATGCTTATCTCCAGGTCATCGTGCAGGGGCTCAAGGGCATGCAAATCGAGAAATCGGCTCAGGCCATTTTCCAGTCGCTGACTCAACTGCGCGGAGACCTCGAGCGCTTCCGGAATGATTTCCAGGTCCTGGGGACCCACCTGGGGAATGCCAAGACCAGGTTTGACGAGGCAGAAAAACGCCTGGATAAGTTCAGCGATAGGCTAGAGCTAATGACAGGTGAAAAACCGGCCGAGCTTCCTCCAAGCTCGGAAGAAGAGAAAAATTCTCTTTAGCCTTCGCGGACAATCCTTTCCACCGCGCTCATCATTTCTGGCCCGGCAACTATGATGAGAATGTCATTGTCCTGAATTTTTCTCTCCGGCGGCGGGTTAAATTCGTATTTTTTCGCTTCTCCTCTCATAATCGCAACTAAAAGAGCCCCTGTCCTCTCCCCTATTCTGGCTTCGGCGACCGTTTTCCCCGCAAGGGGAGAACCTGCTCTTACTAGGACTTCTTCAAAACGGAGGACATGCTCGCGGTCATACAGCATTGTGTCCAGAAAAGAGGCGACGGCAGGACGGACCATTTGGGAGACCATCCGCATTCCTCCGATAAATGAAGGAGAGACAACATAGTCGGCGCCCGCCTTTTTCATTTTGCTCTCGGCTTTCACGTCGGCTGCCTTGGCCACAATTGGGACGCGAGGGTTGAGGCTCCTCGTAGTGATGGTGACATACAGGTTGGCCTCATCTTTAGGGAGAGAGAGAAGGACGCCCCTTGCACGATCGAGCCCAGCCTCCTTCAAAATGTCGTCTTCCGAGGGATCGCCCAAAACGTACAGGAAGTTCCCGACAGAGGCGAGCTTGTCGATGTTCTCCTTGGACGGGTCGATGACGACAAAGGGACGCTGCGTCAGGAGAAGTTCCCGGATGATGGTCTGCGCCGTTTCATCGCTGCCGCAGACGATATAGTGATCTTTGAGCTTGGCGATTTCCTTTTCCATTTTTCTTCTCCCCAGGATATCTTTGAGTTGTCCCTCGACGATAAAGGCCGTGATCGAGGTCACGGCAAAGGCGATTGTGCCCAGGCTGAGGATGATGAACAGGATGGTGAAAATGCGGCCAGCGGGGCTGCCGCTGAGGTCGACCACCTCCCCGTAGCCAATGGTCGAAATGGTGATGGCCGTCATGTAGACGCAGTCGAGGAGGGTGCTCTTCGGGCTAAACACTTTGAACCCGGCAACGCCGACCAAAAAAACGATGACAAAAATCAGGACCGAAACATAGATTTTTTTTCGGTTATCCATTGTTCTTATTTTTAGACCAGAGCCGGTTGATGACTCGAAGCAGGACCAGCCCACCGACCATAAAAACTCCCAAAAGCACGAACGCATAAGTCCAGCGGCGGTAGAGAATGTTTCCCACAGTAAACAGAGCCGACCAGATAACGACCGACCCGGAGACCCAGCCGACCAGGGCCAGGGGGAAGTTTTCGTGAGTCGCCTTCGCCTCAGCCTCAGAGATACCCGCTTCTTTGCGAATTGCCACCCAGCCAGGGCCGAAGGGGCGGACCTTCTTATAGAACTCGATGAGCGTCTTGCGGTCGGTTTGCGGACCGAGGTATGCTGTCAAAAGCCAGCAGATCGTTGTGACAACGACAGTCAGGATGAGGGCGTAATGCGTTGGGACGATGATTCCAGCCTTGCGGAGGATAAGCAGGACTACGGAGAACCCGAACGAGCTGATCATGGCGTTCACTTCGCACCAGGCATTAACGCGCCACCAGAACCAGCGGACCAGGTAGAGGAGGCCTGTGCCGGCGCCGACTTGGAGGATGATATCAAAGCTGTCTTTGGCCGTTTCGAGGACGAAAACCAGGCTCCCGGCCGCAAAAAACAGCAGGATCGTGGCCAACCGTCCCACCAGGACATAATGTTTTTCACTGGCTCCCTTGCGCAAAAAACGCCGATAAAAATCATGGACGAGATAGGAAGCTCCCCAGTTGAGGTGGGTCAGATTGGTCGAGGAGTTGGCGGCGATCAAGCCTCCGACCATCAGGCCGATGAAGCCCACTGGAAGGAACTTGAGCATGGCGGGAAAAGCGATATCATGCCCCAGGAGGCTTGGGTTGAGGTTTGGAAAGGCTTTCTGGATGTCTGAAAGCTGCGGGTAAACGATTAACGAACACAACCCGACCAGGATCCATGGCCAGGGCCGCAGGACATAATGGGCGATATTGAAGAATAACACGGCACCGAGCGAGTCTTTCTCCGACTTCGACGCCAGCATCCGCTGGGCGATGTAGCTTCCGCCGCCCGGCTCCGCGCCCGGGTACCAGACCGCCCACCATTGAACGGCGAGAGGCATTACGAATATGGCGATGGCCAGGTCCCAATTGCTCTTGAAATCGGGCAGGATGTTCAGGAAGTGGACGCCGTTCGGTCCGGTTTTGGCGGAAAGCGTGGACAGCATCACATCCATCCCCCCGACATATTTTACTGCAAAATACGCCGCCGCAATGACTGCGGTCATTTTGATAAAGAACTGAATCATGTCGATGACCAGGACTCCCCACAACCCGGTGATCGTGGCGAACACGACGTTGAGCAGGCCGACTAGGAGAAGCGTCTGCCAGCGATCGAGTCCGAACAGGATCGCGGCGATTTTGCAGGCGGCCAGGTTGACCGTCGCCATGATGATGCAATTGAACAAAAATCCTAAGTAAACCGATCGGAATCCTCGGACCACGCTGGCCGCTTTCCCGGAGTAGCGGAGCTCGTAGAACTCGAGGTCCGTCATCACGGCGGAGCGGCGCCACATCCGCGCGTAGAAAAAGACGGTCGCCACTCCCGTCAAAGTGAAAGCCCACCAGACCCAGTTTCCAGCGACGCCATTTCGTCGGACGATATCGGTCACAAGATTCGGCGTATCGCTACTGAAGGTGGTGGCCACCATGGACAGGCCGCCCAGCCACCAGGGCACAGCGCGGCCGGAGACGAAGAATTCCGAAGTATCTTTGCCGGCCCGCTTGCCGAAGAAAAGGGCCGGGACAAAACAAATGAAAAGGGAGGCGAAGACGATGACCCAGTC
>CAZLFV010000025.1:24110-30067 GCA_964558915.1 uncultured Eubacteriales bacterium
TAAATGGAGGAAGTTCTCCATGAACCAGAATTCGATATCCATGCCGCTCTCGCCGGAGAAGGCGATCTTGCGGCCGTCTGGGGACCAGTCGAGCGTGCCGGCATGGGCGTCGACATCCATCTTCACTTCCACTGGCTCGCCGCCGCCCGCCGAAACCACCCAGATCTTGCCCTGGGAGGTGTAAGCTATCTTTTGCCCATCGGGAGACCAGGACAAATCATCGTGAGCGCGGATGTTCTGGACTTGGCAGACCTCGCGGGACTCGCCGCCGGCAGCTGGGATAATGTTCAAGGTGCCTGCTGGAGTGTCCGCTTTCTTGGAAAAATAAGCGATCGTCTTCCCATCCGGGGACCAGTCGAAGGCTCCCTTAGTGACATTGGCTGATTCAGTTGTGATTTTTTGGGCCTCGCCGCCATCCACCAGAATTTTAAATATCGCCGGAATACTCTTTTCATTGCCGATGGTTTCCAGACCCAGGTAGGCAATCCATCTTCCGTCTGGCGACCAGCAGGGATAGCGGCCTTCGCTCATGATCTGTTTGGGTTCTCCTCCTTCGACAGGAATGGTGTAAATATTCGGTCCAACTTTGGCCGTTCCGCCTGAAAACACTATCGATTTTCCATCCGGCGAGACAGAGTTCCCTGCTCCTGGATATATTATGAAGAAACCATTCTGTTCGGCTCCTTTGTGAGCGGGATGAACTCTTACCTCTCCTCCTTCACTTGGGACGGAACCTATGTTTCCGCCCTCCCATCTGAAATAGATCCGCTTCCCGTCCGGCGACCAACGGGGATGGCTGGCAAGTTTATCGAGCGGGCTCACCTGGGTGGCTTTTCCGCCGGAGACGGGGACCGTATAAACATACTCGTGATAGGGAGTTACGAAGAGGAGTCCGATTTTGTTATCGGGCGTCCAGCCGGTCAGGAAACTGGTGCTGGATTGGGGAAGCTCAATTTGAACTCGAGAACCAAGGGGCCTCCCATCTTCTGACACGGGAACGATACAGATTTCTTGTCGGCCTGGCGGTACTCCGGCACCTCGCCGAAATGCAATCATCTTTCCATCGGGTGACCAGACAGGCACCGTATAACGTTCATTCATATCCCCGCTGACTTTGACGGGATTATTTCCCTCGGCAGAAATCACCATGACGTCGCAAACACGGAAGGGAGGCTTGTCCAGCCAGACCGGAGGCGTTAAATAGGCGATTTTTTTCCCGTCCGGCGAAAAACATGGAGATATCCCTCCGTTTTTGGTGACCTGCGTAATTTCGCCGGTGGCGACCGAAGCAACATAGATTTGTTTTCCTGCGTCAAACGCCACGCGTTTGCCATCAGGGGACAAACTCAACCGGCGTTCTGTGTCGCCTTTCGTAGCCACCCACTGAGGGACGGGTATTCTTTTCGGCTCTCCTCCAGATGAAGGGATGACATCAATATGTGCCCCTTCCGGCCGGAAATCGATTCGTGTCCCTCCCTCACGCAAATTGCGTGCAAAGGCCCGGCTAAAGGCGATCCACTTGCCGTCGCCGGACCACGACAGGCCGTCACCGAGAACGTCTGCGGCTCCCGGCAATTCCTTCGGCTCACCGGCCAGGTCGGGATCAACATTCCCCGGAATCGGGACGGTCCAGATGGCGTTTCCCGAACCAAAAGCCAGCGTTTTTCCGTCGGGAGAAAGGAGAGCCCCGCTCCAAAAGGGGATACTGAACGGCGTCTGAATTTTGCGGAAAGTAGGTTTCCGGGAGGCCGACGCGGCGATTTTCATGAGTTCAGCCAATCTCTCCTTGGCCAGAGCAACCTCGTCTTTTTGGCCGGGGTAGTCCGCGATAAGCCGCTCGTAGGCCTTCTGGGCTTCCTGGTTGCCCAGTTTTTCATAGCACAAGCCCATGTGGAACAAGGCCTTTGCAGCAACAGGGCTGTTCTGGGGATATGTCTTTACGATTTCCTGATAGATGGCGATCGCCTCTTCCAGCTTGCCCTCGACATCCTCTTTATAAATTCCCGACTGGTAAAGCTGCTCAGCGCTCTGCTGGGCAGAACCCAAAGACGCAAACGCCAGCACGAAAATAAAAAGGACGGACACAAACAATTTTGCTTTCATGACTCATTCCTCCTCATGTTTTTTTTCTCCATGAGGAAAATAAAAGAATCGCTCTTCGAATGCTTGAAGCTTCCATCCGATTTATGTGAAGGCTTTGTGAACAATGATCAGGCCGCAAATTTGTATCCGACGCTCCTCACGCCAAGGATGAATCTCGGATTCTGCGGATCGTCTTCGAGTTTTTTCCTCAGCAGCGAGATGTGTTTGTCAATTGTTCTGGGCTCAATAAAGACATTCTCGCCCCAGATTTCATCGAGAATCTTGTTCCGATGCACAACCTGGCCGCTGTTCGCTATGAGAAAATGCAGCAGGGCAAACTCGAGCGCCGTGAGGTCAATAGGAGTGCCGCCCTTTTTCGCCTCGTACTTTTTGAAATCCACCTCCACATCGCCAAAACGAAAGAAGTCGATTCCCTGCTGGGTCTGTTGGGTCCTTCTGAGAATGGCCTTCACGCGGGCAAGGAGCTCTCGCGGGCTGAAAGGCTTGGTGACATAATCATCGGCCCCGAGCTCCAGCCCGAGGACCTTATCAACCTCCTGGCTTTTGGCAGTCAAGATCAATATGGGAGTCGCAATCTTATCCAGGCGTAATCGCCTGCAGACCTCGAAACCGTCCATTTTCGGCAGCATGATGTCGAGGACGATGAGGTCATAATTCCCCTTCTGCGCCGAAGTCAGCGCCTCCGCGCCGTCTTTAGCGCTCGAAACTTCATACCCCTCGAGCCTGAGGTTGTCCTCCAGGGGAAGCCGGATGCTTTCCTCATCTTCGACAATCAGTATCTTTGGCATGTCACTTCTCCTCCTCTTTGGGAAGTGGAAGCTTGATGAAAAAGGTGCTGCCTTTTCCCGGCTCGCTTTCTGCATAAACCTCGCCGTGATGGGCTTCGACAATTTCCTTGACCAGGGTCAAGCCCAATCCACTCCCCTTGACGGTCCGGGTTAATTCGTCTCCGCCCCTGAAGAAACGCTCAAACACCTTATCCAGGTCTTCTCTTCTGATCCCGATGCCAAAATCCCGCACAGCGATATTCAACGACGTGCCTTCCTCGCACGCGCTGACAATGACTCTCTTTGATTCCCCTGAATATTTGAGGGCGTTATCGATCAGGTTGGTTACGGCCTGGGCCATCGCGACGCGGTCCACTATGACCGAGGGCAAGTCGCTCTTGACATCGAGTTCAATAGAGAAGCCCTCGTGGCGCACCCTATCCTGGAAGGAGGAAACAATCTGGTGCAGGAAGGGACTCAGGTCTGTTTGCTCAAAGACGAATTCCTTGCGTCCTTCCTCAATCCGGGCCAAATTGAGGATATTCTCCGTAAGCAGCGATAGCCGCTCGCTCTGCTCTAGGAGTACATCATAATATTGCCGGCGACGCTCTTCGGACGGAACCCTCCCCGAGTGAAGCATTTCCGCGAGCTGCCGGATCGATGTCAGAGGACTCTTGAATTCATGGGAGATCGTGGAAACAAAGTCCGATTTCATTCTCGCCAATTCGAGCTCGCGGGAAACTGCCCGGATAGTCAAGATCAAACCGAAAACAAGAATGCCCGTTATGAGGAGAAACATGTAAAAGTAAAGACCCTTGCGGGATATCAAAAAAGTGTCAACGAAGCGCGGCGGCGGCTGGTAGAATTCGAGGCTCCAATCCGGAAAGCTAGAGGCAAAATTAGCCCTGACCATGACTGTCCCTGTGGGCGTATTGGCCGAGGCCAACACCGGCTTCCCGTCCCTCGCGCTCACGACCCAGGCCGTCTTTTCAGAGGAAACATATTGATTGAGAGAGGGGCGGAGGATATTTTCTTTGAGCCAATCAGCGTCGAGGATGATTCCCCAGGCATCTCCAGCCTCGTCTCTCGAGCGAGCTTCCTGGTCCACGATCGAGATAATATACGAGTACTTCCCGATGTCGAGGGACAATCTTATCGCGGAACGGCCAGGATCAGCCGCGGCACCGGATATTTTCGCTTCTAAATCGGCCGCCGCGTTTTCCTGAAAAGCCAGAAACCGGTCTGTATAGTCTCTTTTTTCTCTTTCCTCTTTTTCAAGATTTTGAAAGGCGATGGCGTATGACTGAAGTTCGAAGCCAGGTGGAGGCTTGGAAAAGAACTCGCCGATGGAATCTTTGACCCGCCGGGTGAAAAATTCAAATCGCGCCTTCTCCAGGATCCACTGGCGCCGAAGCAGAGCTTCGTACAGGCTCATTAAAGACTCAAGAGAACGTGAGTAGTCACTGGCCGTCCGGAACAAAGAGCTCAACTCAAGGCGAGCCGCCAACCCCAGAGGGATTCCATCCGAAATGACTACTTGGCCAAAGTTATTGGCAATTCTCTCGTACGTCGAAATTGCATCTTTGAAAAGCCCGGCCTTTTTTTGGATCCTGGCCACGGCGTTAAGAAGCTCTCCTTTGGTGTTCTGGTCAGCGGCCTGGTTAAATGCCTGTTGATAGGCGATCAGAGCATCTGCATACTTCAGCTCCTTAAACTCCAGGCGCTCGGCAGATTGAATCTTGGGCGCGGCCAAGGACGGTTGTACCCGAGAGGTAGCCAGCGTCCCTTGACCATCCGGGACGTACAAAAACTTGGCTGCGGGAAATTGAATAGTTTCGAAACCCTGAAAATAGAAAAACTGCTCAACCAGAGGCTGTTCTTTAACCAGGTTTTCCAGACGGCCCGTCAGCTCAGCAGGCAATAATTTCTGAGGATTCCTGGCGGCATCTGAAAAGGCCCGCTCGACGGCGCCGATTTTTTCGTCAACTAAACCAACGACCTGCTCCGCGATTCTCCGGTGCTCGTCGAGCCGGGCTTTCTCGACCAGAGCCCGGTCATTCTGAATCCCCCGCAAAGCTAGATAGCCCAGGAGCAAACTCGGCAATCCGATGCCCAGCAAGAAAAGGAGAATGATCCTCGTGCGTTTCGGCAGGGCGACTTTCATGGCTCAGGCGCTAAAAATCGCGTTTCATTCCGCGTCTGCATCTAAAGCTTAAAGGACTGCATCAGGAAAAACAAGAAGCTTACGTTACGATTTTGTGAAGCTTTGGTGAACCCGGAAAAAAGGGGACGGTTCTATTTTTTCCTCATCGCTGTTTTCTCCCAGGGACATTCAGGACCAGAAAAAACAGAACCGTCCCCAAATGGTCCCCAAATGGTTAGGCAGTCGGGTCGATTGGCTCGAGAAAAGGAAAGCGATGGAAGTCAGTATCTCTTGTGTAGATTCTCTTTATCCCATGCTCTCGCATCAAGATTGCCGTCTGAGCATCATAAAGCAAGTTCCCGCTTAAGGACGGCAAGCTCTTGATGACCTCTGCAACAACGTCGGCATGCCTCTCACCAGCAACAAGGATCCCCAGCGAGGGTGAGGCCAAGATGGCCTCAACAAAGCTCCAGGCCCCGGCAGCAGACCAGGACCTGCGGAAAACCCTTGGATGGGTGATCACTCTTAGGAATTCGTACAGAATTCCCCATGTTACATACCAGATCGAGGATTGCCTGCGCCATTCTTCGATCACCTTAGAGCAGGGTTTATGAAATTTGGAATCTTCATCCGCTGCGTAGACTAGGATATTTGTATCGGCAACGAACATTACCGGCCCTCCATAGCTTGGTAGAGTGCATCCCGATCGGCAATATCCACCAGGGGGCCACTGCTTCTAAACTTGGGCAAAGGAGGAAATTTTCGAGGTGTCTTCTCAGACCGAAAAAGCTGCCGCAGGGCAGATTCAACCAGCTCGGACATCGTGCGGCCTCGGCGGGCGGCTTCTCTTTTGAGCAATGTCATCACGGAATCGTCGATCTTCAAAGTTGTCTTTATTTTCATACATAAAACCATACATAAAGTATGGCTGTATGTCAAGATTT
>CAZLFV010000026.1:0-28807 GCA_964558915.1 uncultured Eubacteriales bacterium
TTAGATGACAAGATGATAGACCTTACGGTTAGGTTTTTAGATGACTTGACAGGGGGAGCGGACCAGGTGGGAATCATTTCTGTTTCCGTGATTGGGGCGATAATCTATGAAGGGTGGCGCAGCTGGGGGGCCCCCGGGGGATGAGGCGAGGGAGGATGTGGTGAGAAGTCCGTATGAGCGACGAGCGAATCGAGCAAGATTTTGATTTGCGCAAGCAAATCAGGGGGTTCCAAGGGGGATGGCCCCTTTGGTCGCAGAGCAAAGCTCGAGAAGGGGAGGCAGGGAGCGGAGCGAACGTTGGAAGGGGGAACGCGGAGCGTTCTCCCTCCAAGAAACCGATGTGGGAAATCGCAGCGTGACTTCGAATCACATCTCCCGAGCCTCGCCGGGGGGATGCTGCGACAGGACCCTATTCCAGACTAAAATGATCACGGAAAGGGAAATGCTACCCTTAAAATGTCTTGAAGTTAGAAAAAAGTGCCGTATAATTTAAATGGGGAAGAAAAATGATCGGCGTAATGGCGGATTCCCATGATAATCTCACGGCCATCAGGAAAGCCATTTCCTTGTTTAAGGACGCAAAATGCGAGCTGGTCGTCCATGCCGGAGATCTCATCGCTCCCTTTGCGGCGCGCGAGCTCGGGGCCCTTGGATGCCCTGTCAAAGCCGTCTTCGGCAACTGCGACGGAGAAAAGATCGGCCTGGAAAAGACTTTCGAGACTATCGGGGAAATTCAGGAAGCACCCCTGGTCTTCAGCCACGGTGGAAGGAACTATCTCATTTGCCATTTTCAGTTCTCCGTAGCGTCTTATCTGGCCCTGGGCAAGTATGATGTCATTATTTTCGGGCACACCCACAAGCCCGACATCAGGAAAAAGGGTGATACGATCCTCCTTAACCCGGGAGAGACCGGAGGCTGGCTCGGGGGAAAATGCACCGCAGCCCTTCTTGACCCGGCCGACTTAAAGGCTGAAATCGTTCCCCTATAAAAAAGTAAAACTGGGGACGGTTGTCTACGCTCAGGAACCCTGGGAGGCGCAATGCCGCACAAAATAGACAGGCGACAAAAGCCCGTCTGGCAGCAGGTGCGCCGGCCTCTCCCTCCTCCGTCCAAGCCCCATTCCACGAAAAAAGGGAAAAAGGGCTACGACAGGAAGGACACGGCCTGGAAAAAAGAAATCCAGGAATAAGAGCCTCCTCCCGTCACAAGTTCGCTCTGCCTTCGAGCCCACACCCCGAGCCATACGTTGATTTAGCCCGGAAGCCTGTATTATACTATGCCGTCTTTCCTGTTTAGGAAAAGCCAGACGGTGAGAGCTAAAAACTCTCTCTTGGAGGAGTCGTTTTGATGAAGAATGTCATTATTATGGGCGCCGCCGGGAGGGATTTCCACAATTTCAACGTCTATTTCCGGGACAACGCAGACTATAGGGTCATTGCCTTCACCGCCACCCAGATCCCGGACATCGAGGGCCGCAAATACCCGGCCGAGCTCGCCGGTAAGCTCTATCCTAAAGGAATCCCGATTTTGGCTGAGAAAGAGCTCTCATCGCTGATTCAGAAGCACAAAGCAAAGAATGTCTATTTCGCCTATAGCGACGTTTCTCATGAGTACGTGATGAACAAGGGCTCCGAAGTCATGGCGGCGGGCGCCAACTTTTGCTTCCTCGGACCCAATGACACCATGATCAAGAGCCGGAAACCGGTCGTGTCCGTCTGTGCTGTGCGCACGGGGTCTGGGAAAAGCCAGACTACCCGCAAGGCCGCCCTGATCCTCAAAGCCAAAGGCCGGAGAGTGGCCGTGATCCGGCATCCCATGCCCTACGGCGACTTAGTCAAGCAGAGAGTTCAGAGGTTCGCCAAATATGACGACCTCGAGAAAAATGAATGCACGATCGAGGAAAGAGAGGAGTACGAGCCCCATATCGACAAGGGCATCATCGTCTATGCGGGAGTGGACTACGGCGCCATCCTGAAACAGGCCGAGAAAGAGGCCGATGTCATTCTCTGGGACGGCGGGAATAACGATTTCCCCTTTTACAAGCCTAGCCTAGAAATCGTGGTCGTTGACCCCCACCGGGCCGGCCACGAGCTTCGTTACCACCCCGGTGAGACGAATTTCCGCCGGGCCCAGGTCATCGTCATTAACAAAATGGACACGGCCCTGAAGGATCAGGTGGATATTGTGATGGCGAATATTAAGACATTCAACCCCTATGCCATCGTTATTCGAGCCAACTCGAAGATTATCGTCGAGAATGGCGAAGCCATCGCCGGGAAACGCGTTCTCGTGATCGAGGACGGGCCGACCGTAACCCACGGCGGCATGAAGTACGGCGCCGGAATCGTGGCCGCCCAGAAATACGGAGCCGCCGAGATCGTTGACCCGCGACCCTTTGCCATGGGAAGCATCAAAAAGACCTTCGAGAAGTACGGCCACCTCGAAAAAGTCCTCCCCGCCATGGGTTACGGCGAAAAGCAAACCAAAGAGCTGGCCGCGACCATCACCAAAATTGATTGCGATGTTGTCGTCAGCGGTACGCCAATCGACCTCAACCGTGTCATCACCACGAACAAGAGACTCCTTCGCGTTCGCTACGAACTGGACGAAATCGGCTCTCCAACCATCGCCGACGTGCTCAAGGACTTCTAATGAAAAGGAAGTTCGCCCTCATCGCCTTTGGCGGGAACGCCCTGCTGCCAGAAAACCAGCGCGGTTTGCAGGAGGAGCAGGTCCGCAACGCCCAAAAAGCAGCACGACTGATGGTCCATATCATCAGGAAAGGGTTCGAGCTGATCATCGTCCACGGGAACGGTCCCCAGGTCGGGAATCTGCTCATCCAGATGGAGGAAGCGGTCACCAAGGTTCCCCCGTTCACTCTCGAAGTCTGCGACGCCATGACAGAGGGGAGTATGGGGTATATGCTGGAGAGGGCGATCATCAACGAACTCCGGACCCGCTCTTTGGACAAGGAGGTGGCAACTCTCATCACCCAGGTCATCGTCGATAAAGACGACCCAGCCTTCGACAATCCGACCAAGCCGATCGGCCCGTTCTACTCAAAATACAGGGCTCAAATGCTGGCGAAGGAGAAGAAGTGGACGATGATTGAAGACGCCGGCCGGGGCTACAGGAAAGTCGTCCCCTCGCCCAAGCCGATCGATGTCGTCTCCAAATGGATCATCCGGGACCTTGTCCACGCCGGCCGGGTCGTCGTCGCGGCGGGAGGAGGGGGGATTCCCGTCATCATCAACGGCCGGGGCTTGTTCAAGGGAATGGAAGCTGTCATCGACAAAGATTATGTGGCCAGCCTGATCGCCCGCGAAGTCAAAGTCGACCTCTTTATCATCCTGACCAATATCGAACGCGTTTACCTCGATTACGGAACTCCGCAAGAGCGGCCCATCGAAGTCATGACCTCGGCTGAAGCCAGGGAATATCTCTCTCAGGGACAGTTCCCCGCCGGTTCAATGGGCCCTAAAATCGAGGCCGCGATCGAGTTTATCCAGGCTGGAGGAAAAGAAGTGCTGATCACGTCGGCGAGCCACCTCAAAGCGGCCCTGATCAAACGCTCAGGAACAAGGATTGTGGCCCCCAAGGAGCACCGATGAAGAAAGATTTTATCTCCGTCCATGACCTCTCCGTCTATGAGTTCAATGAAATCATGGACATGGCCGCAGAAATCAAAGAACATCCCCAGCGTTTCCGGAGCAAGCTCAAAGACAAGATCCTGGCCATGATTTTCCAAAAGCCGTCCTTGCGGACCCGGATGACGTTTGAAGTCGGAATGTTACAGCTGGGCGGGTCGGCCATCTATATGAGCCCGGCGGACAGCCAGGTCGGCACGCGCGAGACCTATTTTGACGTGGGCAAGAACCTTGAGCGCTGGGTTGACGGCATCATGATCCGGACTTTTGCCCACCGGAACATTATCGACCTGGCCTCAAATATCCGGATCCCGGTCATCAACGGACTCTCCGACCTTCTCCATCCCTGCCAGGCCATGGCCGACTTTTTCACCCTGAAGGAGAAAAAAGTCAACTTCGGCCGGTTCAAGCTGGCCTACGTCGGAGACGGTAACAATGTCTGCCACAGCCTTCTTTTTGCGGCGGCGAAAGCGGGCTGCCAGATGGCTGTGGCCACTCCGTCTGGCTACGAGCCCAGTCCCGAGATCGTCAACCTGGCCAAGGAGGACGGTCGAGAAACCGGGTTCTCTGTGAGCCTGACTAACGCCGCGCGCGAGGCCGTCGCGCAGGCTGACGCTGTTTATACAGATGTGTGGGCCTCCATGGGGCAGGAAGCGGAGAAGGAGGCGAGAGCCCGAATTTTCGCTCCGTTTCAGGTTAACGCCACCCTGATGTCTTCGGCCAAACAGGGGGCGTTTTTTATGCACTGCCTGCCCGCTCACCGGGGCGACGAAGTGACAGACGAGGTCATCGACTCCCCGAACTCGATCGTCTATGACCAGGCCGAGAACAGGCTTCATGTCCAGAAGGTGATTATGGTATTATTAATGGGAAAAAAATAGAAAAATGGAAAGCGATAATAACCTCACGCAGGTCACAGAAGACAACCTGGCCGATGTCGAGAAGGAGTTCGAGAAGACCTCCAAGCCGATGACTTTGTCTGAGATCGCGCAAAAACTGGCTTTCCAAAAGACGGCCAGCCAGAGAGTTCAGGATGTCCTCAAGTATGACCCCAACTGGAAGTACGAAATCGGCGATCAAATCTATAAAGAGTACGACGAGGCCTTGACCGTCAGCAGCAAGACCGTCGAGCACTTCAAGGCCGCTGTGGTCCTGAAAGTCATCAACAAGCATTACTACAAAGATTTCCAGTGCGAGATGCTTGAGGTCGATTACACCGGAGGAGGCCTGTTCCGGAAATACATTGATTACATGAAAAAAACCAAGACCCAGGTCCTCCTTCCCTCAAATTGCGAGGAGAAAGGCCTGGCGGCCGAGAAAATGGACCGTGCCGAGGACCCTCGCCTCAGCGAGCTCCCGATGACGGAAAGGGATTTGAAAACCTTGGAAAAGAACCTTCGCGCCTTTCTTTCCAAGTCCGATCGGTTCTTTAGCTGGAACGATTACTGGCAGCTGGCCAAGAATCAAGTCATTATCCCCGAAGAAAAAATCAAAGACGTCGAAAAACATATCCAGGAAACCCAGCAATCGGCCTCGACAGAAGAATTGGTGAACAGGTTTTTCGGACTGGAAGCCTCGCACGATCTTTTTGACATCACCTGCCTGTCCCTAAATCATGTTTTAGAGAAAAAATATAAAAAGGAATTCGTTTTTGTCTCCCCGGTTGGATGGGGCAAATGGGACCTCAAGCTCATCCTGAACTCATTTCTCGAGGGATTGCCTCTGGCGGCTCCACCGGCCAAACTTCCGGATATGGAAGGGGCGGAAAAGCCGCAGCTCAGCACATTCCATGAGTTTCCTCTCAAAATCTACCTCACCTGGAGGGAAGTGCTGTCAGGCGGAGTCCGGGTCCCCAAGAGCCTGAACAAAGAGCTCTCCCATGCCCGGGAATACACATTTATCGACTCCGAGGAAGGGAAAAGCTATACAGTATATTATTATCCGTCCGATTGCTTTTTCTTAGGCCTGAAGGACTATTTCCAGGCCGCTAACATTCCTCAGGGAACGAGTCTCACTCTGGAAAGAAAAAATCTCCACCAGTTTAGCTTCTGGCTCAAGAAATCGAAGAAAAAAATCTCCGTGCCCCAGCTCTCCTATGACCCGAAAGAAGATCAATTCAACGATACCGGCGAGGAAGCCTTCACGTTTTCCCTGCCGAATAAAATCATCTTTTTGGAAAAGGAAACTCTGGCCCAACTTCTCCCCCTTCAGGTCAAGAATGATGACAGGAACCTCCGCGAGCTCCTGATCCTCGCCTTCAAGAAATTCGGGCTCGAATCCGATGATCATTCCCTCCACTTTCTGAGGGCTTATCATCTTGTGGATGTCCTGAAGCAGACAACCCAGGAGGACGTCGAAACCACTCTTCTCAATTCTCCAGAATTCAGCTCTTCTGAGAAGAAGAAGGGGATTTTCTTCTACAGGGAGCCCGCTGCGGCTATTGAAGAGGTCAAGCTGAAATTACCCGCTGAAGCCATGGAGATTCCGGGTTCAGAGGCGATTCCCGAAGTTCTCCAGGAAGAGGGCATCCCTTCAGGGGAAGAAGCAGTAGAAGAGTTCAGGCCTATTTCTGTTCGCGCGGAAGCCGTTGAGAAAGCCAGGATTGAAGCTCCCCCTGCGGCCAGGGAACGAGCAGTCAAGAAAAGGAAAGTCAAAGCGGAGGGCGAACGGATCCTGAAGCCCCGCAAGAGTGAAAGGCGGGTCATCGAAGAGAGAATAGAGCTCGCTGAATCCGAGCTCGAAGCGCTCTCGGCCATTAAAGAAAAAGAAGCCGTAGCCGAGAGAGAGGAGGGCGCCGGCAAAGAGAAAAAAGAAGAATTCAAGCGGGTCGCACCAAAAGAGGCATCTTTTGGGATCTTTGCCGAGAAACTCAAATCGGCCTTGACCAAGAAGAAAAAAGAAGATAAAGAAGACAACAAGCCATCGGCTTCTTGATGGGAGACTGCTCCAGAGAAGCGAGTAGGTGGTGCGAGTACTGGTCATATCCAACTTCTATCCCCCCGAGGTCGAGACTGGCTCCACGCTCGGTTGCAGGAATATTGTTGAATCCCTTAAAGCCCGCGAACACGATGTCCGGGTCCTCACCAGCACCCCCAACCCAAAAAATGAACGCCGCGAAGGTGATGTTCACCGCTGGCTCAGAAGAGATCCTAAAAAAACCGAACATTGGCACGGCGTTTTTCTGAAAGAGCTGGCCAATCAGACTCTTGCCAGAAGAGTTTTTCAAGACTTCAGGCCGGCTGTCATCCTTCTGTTTGACCTCTCCCGGGTTTCTTTCTCACTGGCCCTGCTGGCTCAGGACATGGGGTTTCCCACTTGTTTATATGTCTCTTCGGACTGGTTGGCCACCTGGGAAAAGGACGCCTGGTACGAGCTCTGGCCAAAGGAGAGAGGGGGCTCCAGGGTCCTTCGCTTCTTGAGCCGTCATTTTGGGCTCGTCCCGCCTTTGCAGCCCTTGAGCCTTAACGGCGCGATCTTTGCCAGCACTTTTCTCAAGAACATGACCATCGGAGTTGGCCGGCCTGCGGCCCAGGCGCCGGTGGTTCCCTGGGGGGTCGACCTCAGCCGTTTTTCATACAAGGAAGCTGGCAAACATCCGCCGAACCGGCTGCTTTACGGCGGGGAAGTCGGGCCTGAAAAGGGTGTTGAGGTGGCTATCGAAGCTCTGGGAATATTGAAAAACGAGGAGGGCTACGCTGATCTGTCCCTCACAATATCGGGAAGAGACCGGGATTATCCCTCCTTTGTGGCCTATTTGCGAGAGGTGGGCTCCCAGCACGGTGTTCTCAACAACCTGATTTTTTCAGGCTTCATTCCGAGCGACAAAATGCCCAGCCTTTATCAGGCTCATGACATCTTCGTCTTTCCTTCAGCGAAAGAGGAGCCACTGACCATCTCCTTACTGGAAGCCATGTCCTGTGGAATGGCAGTCGTGAGCACGTCCTCAGGGGGAAATGCGGATATCCTCAAAGACGGGACAAACTCTCTCGTCATTCCCAAGGAGAACCCAGAGCTGTGCGCGAGCCAGGTCCTCCGGCTGCTCAAGGACCCGGGTCTGTATGAATCCCTGCGCAAAAAGGCCCGGAACACTATTGAAGAGGGTTTCCGGCTCGACCGGTCCGTCGAGTCCATAGAAAAAATATTGAAAGATGCCGCAGGCCAAGAGAGCGGCGCTCTTCGGGAAAGGAAAGCGGCAGAAGTCCCCTCAACAGCGCAGGACATGTCTGCTGAATCCATGACCCGACTCCTCCGCCGAGCCAAACGATGGCTAAAATGGGGCGATCTCGTCGTGCTCGGCCGGGCCTTCCTGAAGCCGCCTTTTCTCGCCCAGAAAATGAGGGCAGCGTTTCTGAAATCCTCCTCTTTTATCGCCCTGCTTGTTTTGCCCGTCCTCTATGAAGGATTCTTTTTCTTAAGCGGCCGGCGCCGCAAAGCGACTTCAACCGACACCTCTCAACCCCAGAATCTCCTGGTCGTCCAGCTTGCTGATATCGGAGATGTCGTCCTGACCAGCCCGTTTCTTCGCGAGCTGCGGAGTTTCCTTCCCTGCGCCAGCATTACTCTTGCGGTCCAGCCCAGGATGTTCAACTTGGTCGAAAAATGCCCCTATGTCGATGAGGTGGTCCCATTCCGCTGGAGAACAATCGGGAACTGGAAGGACGCCTTTCGCGGCCACGTCCTTTTGTGGCTGGAGGCGTCGCGGTTGGCCGGCCGACTCTGGAAGAAGCATTTTGACACGGCCGTATCCCTCCGCTGGAACAACGATGCCTGTCAGGCGGCGGCGGTTATCCTGATGTACGCAAGCGGCGCGCCCCGCCGGATTGCTTATATCAACGGACCCGGCGATTTTCTGTTCCACCGCCTTGGCGACGTCAACCGCTTGACGACCGGAGGGCCAGTTCGTGGCGCTCTCAAGCACGAAATCGAACGGCAACTGGACATCCTGCATTTCCTCGGGGCCCAGCCCAAGGATACGCGTCTGGAGGTCTGGACCTCGAAGGATGATGAACAATTCGCCCGGGATTTCCTCAGCGGGCACGGCATCGTTCCGCCCGATTTCCTAATCGCCCTGGCGCCCGGGGCGGCCTGGGCCTACCGCCGCTGGCCGGCGGACCGCTTTGTCGAACTGGGCCGGTGGCTTCAAGAAACCTATAATGCATTCATCCTAATTATCGCCGGCAAAGGAGAACAGGACTTGGCCCGTCAAGTGGAAACGGGGTTGCAGACCCGGCTTACGATCAACCTCGCCGGCAGGACAACTCTTCGCCAAATGGCCGCAGTCCTGAAGCGCTGCAACCTGTTCCTCGGCAACGACTCCGGACCGATGCACATAGCGGCCGCATCCGGCGTTCCTTCGGTTGGGCTGTTCGGCCCGGGTGAGTACGAGCGGTTCCGGCCGTGGGGCAAAAATAACGAAACGATTCGCCTGGGCCTGACCTGCAACCCGTGCTCGGAAAACTGCCGCTTCAATGAAGCCCGCTGCATTCAGGGGATCACGGTGGCTCAGGTCCGGAGCGCACTGGAAAAAAAACTGCAGGGCCGGCGCCATCTTGAAATAAAAAAAGATTGATTATAAAATCCGACGAGCGACTTAAAAGGACTGTCCTGGCCGGCTAAAATGGAAAAAACTCTGGCTCAAGAGATCCAGCGATTAAAAGAGGAGTTGGACAGAAAACGGAAGGAGATTGAGGACATCAAGGAGCTGGCCGGCAAAGAAATAGACGGGTCTTTTCCCATCAACCTGGAGGAGTTTTCCGAACGGGAACTCGAGAGCTACATCGCCGAGTCCATCGCTTCTATAAAGGAAGAGATCAATTCCCGGCCGGCTAAAGAGCCGATTACGTCGCATAGAAAACTCATCGGCCGGCCGATCGTTGCTCTCAAAAAGTTTCTCCTGCAGAGTCTGGCCGATTACAATGACCTTTTTTTAGATAAACAGATCCAGTTCAACCGGCGGTCCGTGGATTTGTACCAGGCCCTGCTTCTCCGGACCAAACATAATAAAGAAAGGATGAAACAGATCCAGGAACAGATCAGCGCCTGCGAAGAAAGCCTGGTTGTCCTCAAGGCCAAGCTCGAGGACCTACGGGCCAACCTGGAGCAGCAAAAAAACCCAGACAAAGGACCGAAACTGGCTGTTCAAGATTAGCGTTATTGGGCGTTTGCGCCGGAGCCGTCTCCCCATGTCATAAGAAGAGAAAATGATTCAAGGACTAATCAAAGAAATTAACCAGATCGCCGCGGCTCAAGGAATCCAGGCTGCCTACAATCATGTTCTGCGGGCCGAGGTCGCGCTCCACCTCCGCAGGCCGTCCCTGGCCATGTATGATCACGGGTTTCATTTTATCGGCGGGGCCCAAAGATACGGGTTGACCATGGCCTCGGCGCTCCAGGACCGGTTCGACATTACTCTTATTGCCAATTATGAGGTCAGCCATAGGGACTTCCTGGAGTGGTACGGCCTCGATCTCGCCGCCTGTCGGATTAAAGTGATCACGCTTCCCTTTTTTGAGGAGAAAGGACTCTGCAATATTGACCCGGCCATTATTCCCAATGAAATGAGGAACCCCTTTCATCGGGTCAGCCGAGAAAGCGGCGGCTACGATATTTTTGTCAACTGCTGCATGAATGAGATGGTCTACCCGTTATCAGCACTCTCCGTCATGGTCTGTCATTTCCCCGAGAGAAGGCCCCGGACCTATTTTTACGCCGACCAGTATACCTACTTAGTTTGCAACGGCCTCTATCCTGCCGAGTGGGTCAAGAAGAAATGGAAGTTGACCTCGCATCAGCAAATTTATCCCCCTGCCGATATGGGAACTACGGCGGCGTTACTTCCCAAAAGAAAGCTCATCCTATCCGTATCCAGGTTCGAAGTGGAAGGCTCAAAAAGGCAGAAGGAAATGATCGAGGCATTCCTGAGCCTCCAAGAGAAATGGCCGGAAATCGCCAAAGACTGGGTCTTTATCCTGGCGGGCGGCAGCGTCCAAGACAATCCCTATCTCGCCGGGTTGGAAGAGATGATCGCTGAGAGGCAGGCGCAGAATATCGAACTAAAAGTTAATCTCACAGTCGAGGAACTGAATCGCCTGTACCAGGAAGCGAAGGTGTTCTGGCACATGTGCGGACTCAAACACGAGGACCCTTCTGCAATCGAGCATTTTGGCATGACGACCGTCGAGGCGATGCAGAACAAAGCGATCCCGATCGTCTATGACGGAGGCGGACTCAAGGAAATCGTGGATCACGGCGTTAATGGATTCAGGGTCAGGTCCAAAGCTGAACTGCTCGAAGCCACACTGAAACTCTTCCGGGACGAAAACCTTGGTCGGGCCCTCGCGCAGTCCGCCCAAGAAAAGGCTCAAACGTATTCGCGAGCAAGGTTCGAGGCCGTGATCAGAGCCTTTTTTGATGATATGCTTAAGACCTATGTTTCCGTGCCGGTCCCCGGTTCCTCCGCATAGCGCTCGCCGCGCTTTCCTTGGCCATCTTTCCAGAAGAGGCAAAACTTACAATATTTCTCTGAGGGGGCCTTTTCGCCGGGTGATACTCATCTGGTCCAGCAGTTCCAAAAGGGGAATCGCATACTTCCGGCTCAGCCCGGTCATGGCCTTAAATTCCTGAACTGTCATCTCCTTCTTGCCCAGAGCCCTCACTTTGCCCACGATATCATCCAGCCAGCGGGAATGGATGTAGAGCCCCTCTGGCCCGGGAATGATCTTCTTTTTTTCGGTAAGGATGGCAAGAAACCCTTCCAGCCGTTCTGCCGATAGCCGAAGCTCCTTCTGGATTTCCGCCACGGAGACAGACTGGAATTCGCCCCGGAGGCACATCTCTTCGAGTCTCTTGAGAATTTTTTGTTCTCGAGGAGAAAGGGTAACTTCTTGGGAATGGAGGGCAACCCTTTGGCCGATCACATCGACCAGGGCCTTTTTTTCGAGTGATCTTGCGGCCAGCGTCAGGACCTTCTTGTTGAGGTTAAATCTTTTTCTCATCCTCTCCAGGGCGACGCCTCTTTGGGCTGGGTGCTGCTCGCGGGTCTGCTCAAGAAAAGCCAGTATCTTTTCTCCGAGAAAATCAAAAGTCTCTTGAGAGATGAGATAAAGCGGAGAAAAGGAAATGATCTTGACCTTCCCTTCCTCTTCCAATTCTTCGGCCAGGCGCAAAATCCTCTCCTCGCCGAGAGCGGCAAATTCTCGGATGTCCTGCTCCGTTAGCCCTTGTGTTCCTTTCTCCCGGCACAGCCCGGCCAGCATCTCCTTCTCGCTTCCCGAAAGAGCAAGCAGGAAGTCGATCCTGGCTTCTTTTTTGAATTTGCCTTTTTCCGGCATGAGGGGATTGAGGACAACGCCAGAGCCGAGTGGTCCGCGGCCTTGCATGTCCAACACTTCGAACGGGTCTTTCCATTGTAAGGCCAGGGGCCGCCGGGTTGAAACCTGGACAAAAAACCGCCCCGCCTCCGCTTTCTCGGCTTGCTCATAGACACGCAGCAAAGCCGGAACCCTCTGCGCCCTGACCGCAAGCACTGCCCGACCGGGGAGGACCTTGGCGTCTTTATTGAGGGCTATGGAACCTTCGAACCGCGTGGTGGTCATCTGGTAACTCCGCGGGAATCCTGGCTTAGGACTAAGCCCATGCGGCGATTAATCGGGTCGACCGAGGCCAAGATGACCTTGACTCGCTCACCTAGATTGAACTGTCTCCCCGACCGCCTTCCGACCAGCGTTTTTTGGGACCGCCTATGGTAGTAATCACCGCCAAGGTCGGCATAGGGAACGAGGCCGTCGACAAAATAATCTTCGAGCTCAACTACAACTCCGGCTCTCGATATATCCACAATGATGCCCTCGAGTTCTTCGCCCAGCTTGCCTTTGAGGAAGCGGAAGATGCGCCATTCGACGAGTTGCTTTTCCGCTTCGTCAGCCGCCCTCTCCCGCTCGGAACAGTGCAGGGCCAGGGAAGGGAGCGCCGGCAGCCGCAGTTTTTCTCCCCGCAGAGCAGCTTTTAACAATCGATGCACGATCAGGTCGGGGTAGCGCCGGATGGGTGAAGTGAAATGGGTGTATTCTTTTTTAGCCAGGCCGTAATG
The DNA here is from genome assembly GCA_964558915.1 of uncultured Eubacteriales bacterium. Taxonomy (GTDB): domain Bacteria; phylum Acidobacteriota; class Aminicenantia; order Aminicenantales; family UBA8522; genus CAZKEW01. The sequence goes on from CAZLFV010000026.1 coordinate 12,737, forward strand.
TCCTGTATTTTCGGCAGAATAAGCAGCAATCCGAAGGCTCCGGAGGACCTGGAATTGGATGAACTTCTGCTCGGGCTTGCCGCCCACCTGTTTCAGGATTCGCTGCAGGTCTTTGGCCGTCGCCTTCTCGGGCTTCGGCAGGAAGAGGCCAAAATGCTCGAGCAGCCCGCGGAGCTCTTCCAGGTCGGCCAGCCCAGGAGCGGGATGAACCCGGTAAATGGCCTGGGGCGACTTCCGGGTCAGGGCAGAGGCCACGGCCTCGTTCGCCGCCACCATGAATTCCTCGATGAGATGGTGGGCTTCATTGGCCTCGAAAGCGGCCACCTGCTGGAGCTTTCCCTCCCGGTAGACGAGCTCGGGTTCGAGGAGGTCAAAATTGAGGCCGCCCGCGTCTTCCCTTCGTTTCCTTAGAAGAGAGGCGGCTTCTCTCATCAGCAATAAATCGGGGACGAGCGCGGCAAATTTCCGGCGTTCGTCTGCGTCTCCCTCAAAAATTTTGAAGACAGACGTGTAGGTCATTCGCTCCGCCGTCTTGATGATCGAAGGATGAAATTCCGATTTCACCACCCGGCCGGCCTGGTCGATCTCCAGAAGCACGGAAAAAGTGAGCTTCGTCTCTCTCGGCCTCAGGCTGCAGAGATCATTGGACAGCTCTTCAGGAAGCATGGGCAGAGTGAGGTCGGGAAAATAGACGCTCGTGGCGCGCTCGAGAGCGTCCGTATCGAGAGCCGTGCCGGATCTGACATAGTGGGAGACATCAGCAATGTGAACGCCCAAAAGGAAATGCCCCGAGCCGAGTTTCTTCACGCTGACCGCATCGTCAAAATCCTGAGCTGTTTCGCCGTCAATTGTCATGGTGCGCCATGGCCGGTAATCCTTCCTTCCGGCTCTGTCCTGGGCTGAAATCCGGTGAGAGATGTGTTGCGCTTCCTTCATTGTCTCGGCGGAAAAGGCGACGGGCAGGTTGTGTTGCTTGATCACGACCTGCGTGTCAACGTCAGGCTCGTCGGGCAGGCCCAGGACGCTTTGAAGCGTCCAGTCATCTCTTTTCACTTCAACAATCACGCCGGGTTTCAGAGTGAAGGGGCCCCTGGAAGCGAGCGGGATCTCCTCGGATGAACCCGACTCCAAAAGCATAATAAAAGGCTGGCCGAACCGTTCATCATAAATACCCAAAGCCGTCTCCCGGCCTTTTTTGAGGATGCGGATTATCCTTCCTTCCGGCTTTCCTTTTTTGCCCCGTTCTTCGGAGAGGACCTCGACGATATCCCCTTTGAGAGCCCCGAGCGAGTGCCGGCCGGGTATGAAGACATCCTCCAACTCCGCGTTCTCCGGGCGGACAAACCCGAATCCTCTTGAAGAAGACAGAAACTCGCCCTTGATGATTCTTCTCTCGAGGGGGGCATAATAAGAATCCTTTTTCTTCAGGACCACACCCCGCTTCTGGAGCTCTTTCAACGTCCGGTGCAACTTCTTCTGGTCTTTCACTCCGAGACGCAGGAGGCGGGCGAGTTGATGGAAAGAGAGACCGTTGCGTTTTTGCCTCAACAAAGACAGCAGGTTTTCCTCCATCATCTTAATAATAGAAAAGACTGAGGCGGGGAATCTTGTATTTTTCTCGGATGAGCTTGACCAACCGGATTTTATAAATGTCCCGGGCCTCAGGACCCGGCCGGGCTCGGCATTCTGCCTGAATCCGCTTCTCTACTTCGGTCTTATCCGCTTCCGGGGCGTTCCGGAGGATCAACTCTTCGACCTCCCCTTCCATTTTTTCGAGCGCGTCTTCGTTCACCATTTTTCGACCAAGGACCCGGCGGGCTTCCGCGTAAATATCCTTGAGCCACCCGACTTCTGGAGAAAGGGACATCAAGAACCTATCGACTTCGATGCTCGCCTTCTTTTTTTTCTCCTCACGGAATATTTCTTTGCTCCGGCGGCCCACGCGGCGGTCCTTGAACTCCAAGAAAGCCTTGAGCACTTCGGCGTTGCAATAGGAAAGAGAGGACATTTTTCGGCGGCCGGCCTGCCTCTTCCGGGAACTTTCAAAGGCCCTTCGTACCCCCTCCAGAACAACAGGAAGCGGAATGCCCATCTCCTCCCAAGAGCTGATGACGGACATATCCCTGGAAGAGAGGACAAACGGAGCGCCCCTAAGGTCAAAGAACGCCTGGGCAATCTCTTGGAAATACCGGCTCCTCAGCGCCCGGCGTTCCATCCTGTCTCTCCTGGCCAGCGTTTTTTAGCCGGCCTGCTTGTCCTCCATATTTCGTTCATAAATGATCCGCAGCCCTTCCAGCACGAGATGAGGCTCGTAATACTGGATCGCTTTGATCTCCGGAGTGACTTGAGTGGCAAACCCGCCGGTGGCCACAACCTTGCTGTTCTCTCCGAGCTCCTTCTTGATCTCAGCAATGATGTTATTGACCAAGCCGATGTATCCATAATAAAGCCCGGATTGCATGCTCGCCACCGTGGTCCGGCCGATGGCCTTTTTCGGCCGGACGATCTCAATCCGGGGAAGCTTGGCGGTCTTAAGGTAAAGCGCTTCAGCGGAAATTTGGACCCCCGGCGCAATGGCGCCCCCGAGGTAGGCCCCCTGCTCCGTCACCGCATCAAACGTGGTGGCCGTTCCAAAATCAACAATAATGCAGGGCCCCCCGTGCTTCTCAAAAGCCGCCACAGAAGCAGTAACCCGGTCGGCGCCCACCTCGAGCGGGGCCTCATAAAGGATCGGCATTCCGGTCCGAAGGCCCGGCCCCACGACCAGGGCCTTGAGCCCGAAAACCTCCTGGCAGAGGCCTTGGAAGACTGGGGTCAGCGGAGGCACAACGCTCGAGATGATGGCTCCCCGGATGGCCGCAGCCTCAAGCCCGGAAGCCCGCAGGAGCTCGAGCAGCATGATCCCGTATTCATCGCTCGTCCTCTCTCTTTCGGACATGACCCTCCATTCCTTGAGTAGCTTCTTGCCCGAAAAAACCCCCATCGCTATGGTTGTATTCCCGATGTCCAAAGCGAATAGCATGGCTCTTTTCTCCTCCCTGTATGATAGCACTTATCTCTTCCTGCCTCTATCGGAAAGACCCAGAATCTCCGCCGGAGAGAAGGACATCTCTCGCCCGTTTTTCTCCAGCCTCAACCGCCCGTGTGGGTCGATTCCGAGGAGCACGCCGGAAACGGCCGCCCCCTCCTTCTCGACAATTACTATTTTTCCTATGGGAATAATAAAATAGGCCTCGTAGGCCCTGATGATTCTCTCGCCCTCTCCCTGGCGGAAAAGTTCGTACCAGCGGTCGAGTGCCGACCACAGGATGCGCTCGAGCTCGGACCGGTCCACCTCTGCTTTAAGGGCGAGACGGAGCGAAGTGGCCCTCCAGCGAAGGCCTTCGGGAAAATCGCTCCTCCTCTGGCTTACGTTCAAGCCCAGGCCCAAGATTACATATATGACCTCTTCCCCTAAAAATCCGCTCTCCGCGAGAATGCCGCCGAGCTTTTTCCTCCGCCAGACGATGTCGTTCGGCCACTTGAGATTCACCTCCAGACCGGTGGCGGCGCGGATGGCGTCGACGCAGGCGACTCCAGCCATGAGAGGAAGAAGAGAGATGTCCTTCTGCTTCGGCCGCAAAATGATAGAGGCATAGAGTCCCTTCCGGCGCGGAGATTCCCATGTCCGTCCTTTTGTTCCTCGCCCTCGTGTTTGCTCCTCGGCAATAATGACTGTCCCTTCTTCCGCGCCCTTCTCGGCAAACATCTTGGCCAAATCGTTCGTCGACGTCGACGTCTCAAAACTCTGGATGACGGCCCCGATATTCATAAAAAATGGCTTTGAGAAGCGGTTAGTGCTTTAAATGCTCCAGGCTCTTCTGAAGCTTTGCTTTCTTATCCCGAAGTCGCGCCACGCTCTTTCGCGCTTCCTCGATGACGGGTTGGGGCGCCTTATCAACGAAATCCTGGTTCTGAAGCCGGGTTTCGACCTTCTCCGTCTCGACCTGGATCTTCTTGATCTCTCTCTCCAATCTTAACATCTCGGCTTCGAGGTCAAACAGACCTTCGGGCGGGATCGCCACTTCCCATCCTCCGGCGACTCCCTTCAGGAGCCCTTTCTCAGGAGGGAAATGGTCCCAGAGCCGGACTTCGGAGCTGTTGGCCAGGGTGAGGATATAGGTTTGGATTTCTGGCAGGAGCTCCTTTTCCCTTTCTCCGGGACTGCGCAGCCAAATCTTGATTTTCTGCCGGGGCGGGATTTTGTTCTCGGCCCTGATCGTCCTGACTTCAACCACGAGGTCTTGAAGGAGGCGCATCTCCTCTTCGGCTCGGTCGTTTCGCCAGGACGGCTGCGGTCTCGGAAACGAGGCCAGAGCCAAAGACTTGCCCCGGCCAGGAAGGTGCTGCCAGATTTCCTCGGTGATATAAGGCATGAACGGGCTGAGGAGCCTGAGGATCTGGTCAAGGGCCTGAGCCAGCACCGCTTTGGTGGTTTTGTTCTCCGCTTTCAGGGTCGGCTTGGCCATTTCGATATACCAGTCGCAGAACTCATGCCAGGTAAAATGATAGAGTTTTTCAGCGGCATCATAGAATTTGTACTGCTCCAGTGCGGCCTCCAGGTCTGCGGTGATCCCAGAGAGCCGGCTGAGGATCCAGCGGTCGGCGAGAGTCAATTCATCGTCCTTGATCACGTGGCCCTTTTCGTCAAGGTTCATCAGGACAAAGCGCGAAGCGTTCCAGATCTTGTTGGCGAAGGCCCTGTAGCCCATCATCCGTTCCTCGGAAAGCGACAGGTCCATGCCGGGAATGGCCAGTGCCGCCATGGTGAAGCGAAGAGCGTCGGTTCCGTATTTCTCGATCATCTCCAGCGGGTCGATGATGTTCCCTTCGGACTTGCTCATCTTGCGCCGACGGAAGTCCCGGACCAGCCCGTTGATGAAAACATGGCGGAAGGGGATCCGGCCGGTAAACTTCAGGCCCATCATGATCATCCGGGCCACCCAGAAAAAGATGATATCAAAGGCCGTTGCCATGAGGTCGGTCGGGTAGAACATCTCCAGGTCCGCGGTCTTCTCCGGCCAGCCCATTGTGGCGAAGGGCCAGAGGGCCGAGCTGAACCACGTATCCAGGACATCCTCATCCTGAGCGAGTTTGTCGCTCTGGCATTGCGGGCACTTCTTCGGGTTCTCCATCGCCACGACGAGCTCTCCGCAGTCCCGACAGTACCAGGCAGGGATCCGGTGCCCCCACCAGAGCTGCCGCGAGATGCACCAATCGTGGATCTTGTACATCCATTCAAAGTAGCTCTTGGCCCAGTTCGGCGGGATGAACTCGATCGTCCCGTCCTCGACCACACGGATGGCGTCTTTGGCCAGGGGTTCCATTTTGATAAACCACTGCCAGCTCAGATGGGGCTCGATGACCGTCTTGCAGCGGTAACAGTGGCCGACCATGTGTTTATACTCTTCGACTTTGACCAGCAGCCCCGACTCTTCGAGCCGCTTGAGGACTTTTTTGCGGCACTCGAACCTGTCCAGGCCTTTGAACTCTGCCCCGGCGGCTTCAGTCATCTTCCCCGAGCCGTCAATCACGATGACCTGCTCGAGGTGATGCTCTTTGCCAAGCTCGAAGTCCACCGGGTCATGCGCCGGAGTCACCTTGACGGCGCCGGTCCCGAACTCTCTCTCGACTCGGTGGTCTGTAATCACCGGAATTTCACGGTTCGTCAACGGCAACAGGAGTTTTTTTCCGTGCATTTTCCTGTAGCGTTCGTCTTCCGGATGGACCGCCACGGCCGTGTCACCCAGCATTGTTTCCGGCCTGGTGGTCGCGACGACGATTCCGGCCTCACTTTCAACAAACGGATAGCGGATGAAATAGAGCTTGCCCTCAAGCTCCCGGTGCTCGATTTCGATATCGGAAAGAACGGTGTTGCAACGAGGACAGCGATTGACGAGATAATAATCCCGGTAGATCAGGCCTTCGTTATAAAGGCTGACAAAAACCTGCCGCACCGCCAGGGAAAACCCCTCGTCCATGGTGAACCGCTCGCGCGTCCAATCGAGCGACGCGCCGAGCTTTTTCAGCTGGCCGGTAATGATCCCGCCGTATTTCCGCTTCCAGTCCCAGGCGATTTTCAGGAACTCCTCCCGGCCCAACTTCTCCCGGGTGAGCCCTTTTTCAGCCAGGCTCTGCTCGATCACGTTGTGAACGGCAATAGAAGCGTGGTCCGTGCCAGGAAGCCAGAGAACGTTATATCCCTGCATCCTGCGCCAGCGGGCGATGATGTCCGGCAGGGTGAAACAGAGAGCGTGTCCCATATGAAGAGAGCCCGTCACATTGGGAGGCGGAAGGACCATGGAAAATTTCTGTTTCGCCGAAGGGACTTCAGGAGTGAATATGTTCTCCGAGATCCAGAACCTGGACCATTTCTCCTCGACTTGCTTGGGGTCGTAGGATTTATCGAGGATCTTCTTCTCTTTTATGGGCAATCTTATCCCTCTGTTCTTTCGTTCTAGGGCGACTTTTTGGGCACTTTGTCTAGCCAGTCTTTCAGCTCCGCCCGCAAAGATGCCTTGAGCCTCTTTTCCAGCTCCCTTTCAACGGCCAGGATTTCTTCCCGCATGATCTGCTTGATTTTTTCCTCGAGTTCATCCTCGGACCGAGATGCAGAAGAGGGAGGATGAAAGCCCGGCTCTTCAAAAAGGGGGAGCGTCGACGCGCCCGGATTGTCCTCAAGAAGCGACTCTTCAGGCAGCGAGTGCGGCCCCTTCTTTTTGTCAATGACATCCCTAACCACCCGCGCCAATTCCTCCGAATCAAAGGGCTTCTGGACGATTCCATCGCATTCGACGCGGCTCATCCTATCGGCATCGAGAGGCTCAAAGGCGTTCTTGAGGAGAATGAGCGCGGTCTTCTTGAAATCCTCCCGGCTCCTCAAATAATGGCCGATCTCGTAGCCGTCTTTGGAAGGAAGGGCTAGGCTGAGAAGGACGGCATCCGGGTTGATCCGTCCGATGGATTCAAGAACTTGTTGTCCATCCTCGAGCGGATAGATTTCGAAATCCGGCCCGGAAAAAGCCATCTGGACAACTTTCTGGACCGAAGGGGAACTATCGGCGACAACAAGTTTGTAAGCCATTTCACGCTTCAAAAAAACCAAAAAAATACCCTTTCTAATTAACACTTTTCCGTCAGCTCTGTCAACGACGGGGGTTCATTGTAAGGAACTTGGTTTCCGTGATGCTGAGCCGGTGGTTTAGAAAGGGTGACAAGGCCGGGGGCCCCCGGGGGATGGGGCGAGGGATGATGTGGTGAGAAGTCCGTATGAGCGACGAGCGAGCACGGTTCCTCGGAGAGGAGAGCGAGGAGTGAATCGAGCAAGATTTCCTCGCTGGGGAAATCGCAGCGTGACTTCGAGCCACATCTCCTGAGCCTCGTCGGGGGGAAGCCGTGGCAGGCCCCTATTCCAGAACAAAATGATCAATATTCGATCAACACGGAGTTCTCGCCCAGGAGCCTCTCCACGCTGCGGCTAAGGTCCTCGCTCACAACGACTCCCCTGACTTCGAGGGATTGGGCGATGACCCGGTAGGCCTGCGGCGTCTCGAGCTCGAAGAAAACAGGACATTGCCCCGGGTTCTTTTCCAGGAGCTCTTTCAATTCCTCGACGACCGACTGTTCCAGACCGGGAAGGAAAATCCTGAGGATGATTCTTTTGGCCTGTTTCTGAAAGGCGTCTTGAAGCGGCATGGCCTCGACCAGGCTGACCCGCCGATTGTCCCCCTCGCCCATAAACCGGCCCTTGACCCAGACCAAGTTTCCTTCCCTCAAGACCTCATAATATTTTTTATAGCATTCTGGGAAAGCCACGACATCGATCCGGCCGCTCAGGTCTTCCAGGACGAAGGTGACAAACCGTTCGTCCTTCCTCGTCTTCAAGGACTTCAAGGAAGCGATCACTCCGGCAACACGGATCTCGCTGTTGAAATCCTTTTCCTCATCCAGCCGGTTGAGCGAATGAGAGGTCAACTTCTGGAGGCGTTTTTCGAATTGGGCCAGGGGATGGCCGGTAATATAAAATCCCAAGGCATCTTTCTCATAAGAGAGGAAAAGGGACTCATCCCACTCCCGCATTCCTTTGACCTCGGCTGGTATGTCGGGCGGCTCCGCTTGACTGCCGCCAAAAAGAAGGCTCTGCGGAGTCAGGTTCATTTTTTGAATCCTGTGGCTGTATTCAATCATGCTGTCGATGAGATGGAAGCATTGGGATCGCCGCCAGCCCAGAGAATCAAAGGCGCCGGCCTTGATCAAACTCTCGAGCACCTTCTTGTTGACAATTCTCGGGTCCGCCCCGGCCACAACCTCGAAAGGATTCTCGAACTTGCCGCGCTTGGCCCTGACCCGGAGAATCTCGCGGACGGCCGACTCCCCGACATTTTTGACGGCCGCCAGGCCGAACCGGACGTCGCCGTTCACCACCGTAAAATTGAAATCGCTCTCCTTGACATCCGGAGGAAGAACTCGGATTCCCATCTCATGGCACTCGCTGATATATTTGACGACCTGCGGAGTCGCCCCCCGCTCCGCCTCTGAAGTTAGCAGGGCGGCCATGAAATGGGCCGGATAATGAGCCTTCAGGTAAGCGGTCTGGTAGGCCAGATAGGCATAAGCGGCGCTATGGGATTTATTGAACCCGTATTCGGCAAAATGCTTGATCTGCTCGAAAATTTCAGTGGCCTTCGAGTGGGTAATCCCTTTCTTTTTAGCTCCCTGGACAAACCTCTGCTTCTGAGCCTTCATGATGCTGGTGACCTTTTTGCCCATGGCTTTGCGCAACATATCGGCTTCGGCCAGGGAAAAACCGGCCAGCTCGGTGGCAATCTTCATGACCTGCTCTTGATAGACGATGATGCCTCGCGTTTCCTTGAGGATAGGCTCCAGCTCCGGAAACTTATAGTCGGCCATCTCGGGATGGTTCTTGCGCTTGACGAATTCATTGGTCATGCCGCTCTTAAGGGGTCCCGGCCGGTAGAGGGCATTCAGGGCGATGAGGTCGCGGAATTCTTCCGGCTTGAAATTGCGCAGCAGCTCCTTCATCCCAGGACTTTCGAACTGAAAGACGCCGTCAGTATTGCCCGCCTGGAAAAGCGCAAAAGTGGCCTTATCATCAAGCGGGACTCGTCTCACGTCGATGTGTTCTCCCTGAGTTTTTTGGACAAGCTCCGCCGTATCCTGGATAACAGTCAGGTTCCGCAGCCCGAGCAGGTCCATCTTGAGCAAGCCGATGGATTCAATGTCTCCCATGGCCAACTGAGTCGTGATTTCACCCTTGACAGACTGGTAGAGCGGCATGAACTCCACGAGCGGCTTGGGCGTGATGACGACCCCGGCGGCATGGATGGAGGGATGGCGCACCTGACCCTCGAGCTTCTGGGCGATGGCGAGAAGGTGGGCGATCTTGGCGTTCTTATCTCGCAGCTCTCGCAGCTGGGGGACTTTTTCCAGCGCGCCAGCGATCGTGGATTCCGGCCCGACAGGCGGGATCATTTTGGCAATCTTGTCCACTTCGGGAAGGGGGACCTCAAGCACGCGGCCGACGTCCCGTATGGCAGCTCGGGCGGCCATGGTTCCGAAGGTGATGATCTGAGAAACGTTGTCCTGGCCGTATTTTTGAGTCACGTAGTCGATGACTTCCCCCCGGCGTCTCCCGCAGAAATCGATGTCGATATCCGGTAGGCTGATCCGCTCTGGGTTTAAGAATCTCTCAAAAAGAAGGTCGTACTCCAGCGGGTCGATATCTGTGATCCCGAGGCAGTAGGCCAGAAAGCTCCCCGCCGCAGACCCCCGGCCCGGCCCGACAGGGATGTTTTTCTCCTTGGCCATCCGGATGAGGTCCCAGACAATCAGAAAATATCCCTCAAACCCCATCTTGTTGACGAGCTTGAGCTCCCGCTCCAGCCTCTCCTCATAATCTTCCGGGGAATGGGCGAGCTCCCCTTTTTCCCATCTCTCCTTCAAGGTCTCCCGCCGCATCTCAAACCCCTCCCTGGCCACCCTGGCCAGGTAATCCTCAAGGGAGGTCTCGTCGGGAGGTTTGAAATGGGGCAGGAAGTGGTGTCCTGAGGGAAAATCAAAATTGCATTGGGAGGCGATGTGAGTTGTATTCTGGATGGCATCAGGAATATCCTTGAACAGGTCGGCCATCTCCTCGCCAGACTTGAAATAGAACTCTGCAGAGCTAAAGCGGATCCGGTCCTGGTCGCTGACTTTTTTGTTGGTCTGGATGCAGAGAAGGACATCGTGGCTTTCGGCATCATCTTTCGCGAGATAATGCACGTCGTTGGTCGCGACCAGCGGAAGGCTGAGACTCCGGCCCAGCTCGACAAGCCGGGGGTTGACGGCTTTCTGCTGGGCTAGGCCGTGGTCCTGGAGCTCGAGATAGAAATTTTCCGCCCCGAAATAGGATTCATACTCGAGAGCAGCTTTCCTCGCCGCCTCCTCCATCTCCTTCTCCAGATAGTAGGAAACTTCGCCTTTCAGGCAACTCGAAAGCCCGACCAGGCCCTCGGCGTGGCTCGACAAAAGCTCCTTGTCGATCCTGGGACGGTAATAGAAGCCCTCCAAATACGCCTTGCTCAGCAGGAAGCAGAGATTCTTGTAGCCCTTGTCATTTTTCACGAGCAGCAACAAATGGAAATGGTGCGGGTCGCGGCTGTCGGAATTCTTGTCCAGCCGGCTCTTAGGCGCCAGGTAGACTTCGCAGCCGAGGATGGGCTTGATCTCCCGGGCTTTGGCCTGCCTGAAAAACGTCACGGCGCCGAAGATATTCCCGTGGTCGGTCAGGGCAACAGCCGGCATCTTGTTCTGGTAGGCCGCCTCGACAAGGTCGGCGGTCTTTAGCGCGCCGTCCAGGATGCTGAACTCGGAATGATTGTGAAGATGAATAAACGAATGCTCCATAACTATGTACTCGTCCTCATTCCCACTCGATCGTCGCCGGAGGCTTCGTCGTTATATCGTAAACAACACGGTTGACACCCGCCACTTCATTCACGATCCGCGTCGAAGCCCGCGAGAGAACCCGAGGATCGGCAGCATACCAGTTGGCGGTCATGCCGTCAACGCTCTCGACAAGCCGGAGGACGACGACCTGCTGATATGTGCGTTCGTCGCCCATCACTCCAACCGACCTCACCGGGAGCAAAACGGCAAAAGCCTGCCATAACTTGTTGTAAAGGCCGGCTTTGTGGACTTCCTCAAGAAGAATGCGGTCCGCCTCCCTGAGGATGGCGATGCGCTCGTGCGTGACTTCACCGAGAATTCTCACGGCCAAGCCCGGCCCCGGAAAGGGATGCTGGACGATAAACTCTCTCGCCACTCCAAGCTCTGTGGCCAGGGCTCTGACTTCGTCTTTGAAAAGCTCTTTCAGCGGTTCCACCAGCTTGAACCTCATGCTTTTCGGCAAACCGCCGACGTTGTGGTGAGACTTGATGGTCGACGATGGCCCTTTGACCGGCGCACTCTCGATGACATCAGGATATATTGTCCCCTGGGCGAGAAAGGTGACCCCGCCGATCCGTCGGGCCTCCGACTCAAAAATATCGATGAAGGCGCGGCCGATGATTTTTCTTTTCCTCTCCGGAGAAATCACCCCGGCGAGCTTTTGAAGGAAATAGTCCGCAGCGTCGACTCCCCTGACGCGGAGCGACAGCTTCGCGCGGAACTCTTTCATCAGCTTCTCGTACTGTCCTTTCCCCAAAAGGCCGTTATCCACAAAAATGCAAGTGAGGTTATTTTTGACGGCGCGCTGGACGAGGAGAGAAGTGACGAGCGAATCGATGCCGCCGCTGAGGCCGCAGATCACCTTCTCTTGTCCCACGAGATCACGAATCTCTCGCACTTTCCGTTCGCAGAAAGACTTCATGCTCCATTCCGGCGTGAGCCCCGCCAGAAGAAAAAGGAAATTGGAGAGAATTCTGCTGCCCTCCCGCGTGTGTATGACCTCGGGATGAAACTGGACGCCAAAAAGCCTCCGTCCCCTCGACTCAATGGCTGAGGCTTTTGAGTTCACTGTCTTTCCTGTCACGATAAACTCCGGAGGGATTTTTTCCACGCGGTCGCCGTGGCTCATCCAAACCTGTGTCTGATCCGCGACCCCCTTGAGCAATCCTTTTCTGTCGAAGACTTTGAGACGAGCGAAACCGTATTCTCGGCGAGCCGAACTGACTACCTCCCCTCCCAAAAGATGGGCCATGAGCTGCAAGCCATAACAGATTCCAAGGACGGGAATACCGAGGTCGAAGATACGCCTATCAGGGAGCGGTGCATCTTTTTCATAGACGCTCCGCGGGCCTCCCGAGAGAATGAGAGCGGCGCAGGCCTCTTTTTTTATCCGGGATAACGGCGTGTCAAACGGAAATATTTCCGAATACACACCGAGCTCGCGTGTCTTTCGGGCGATGAGCTGAGTGTATTGCGAGCCGAAATCGAGGATGAGGACTTTACTCATCTTCCGATTTTAGCAGAATGAATTTAGGGAAACAACATCCATTTCCGTCATCACAAATTATTGGTAGAACCCCTTGAGTCCTTTCGCGGCATCCGCCGACGAGGCTCGGGAGATGTGGTTCGAAGTCACGCTGCGATTTCCCGCATCGACTCCTTGGAGGGAGAACGCTCCGCGTTCCCCCTTCCAACGTTCGCTCCGCTCCCTGCCTCCCCTTCTCGAGCTTTGCTCTGCGACCAAAGGGGCCATCCCCCTTGGAACCCCCTGATTTGCTTGCGCAAATCAAGATTGTCATTGCGAGCGACAGCGAAGCAATCTCAAACTGAGATCGCCACGGCATCTTCGATGCCTCGCGACGCCCGCTCGTCGCTCATACGGACTTCTCGCCACATCATCCCTCGCCTCTTTTCTAGGGAGTGGCTGGGGGGCCCCCGACCACACCACCCACGGGGTTTCATAATGTTTATCGCCAGTCTCTTAGAAGATAAAATTGTATTGCTGGATTTTTTCCCGTAGAATGAAATTCCGCAAAACCGATGTGCGCGCACAAGCCCGTCCGGATTCCTATTGACGGCGTCCTGGACCTGCATGCCTTCCGGCCCGCGGAAGTCAAAGACCTAGTCCCGGAATACCTTGAAGAGTGCCGCCGCAGAGGCATTTATCACGTCCGCATTATCCACGGCAAGGGGACTGGAATCCTGCGGCAGATAGTCCTCGGCTTGCTCAAGAGAAATCCGCATGTGCTGAGCTATCGGGTGGCGGAGCCGAGCGGCGGAAGCTGGGGCGCCACCGAGGTCGTGCTCAAGCCTGGCGGGAAGCATATTCGTTTCCGTGATTGAAACGATGCTCCAGGAAGGGTGACGTGGCTGGGGGGCCCCCCGACCACCGGAGCGTTTGACGCCTCCGGGTTTCTGTTTGCGTGACCAACAAAATGGGCCGCGAGGATGTCGGGGGGAGGCCGCGGCAGGACCCTATTCCAAAACCAGATGATCACGGAAATGCTGTTAGCCCGGCGATAAAAATTGACGCCGGGAGCGAATTTATTTATAGTGGAAGGGCCATGGACTGGGAAAAGCTTGCCCCGGAGTTGGCCGTATCAACGCCGTCAAAAATCATTCTCTTAGTCCTGGATGGGCTGGGCGGTTTGCCGGTTGGAGGAAAGACGGCACTCGAGAAAGCCCATTCTCCCCACCTTGATAACCTCGCCCGAAAAGGAGTCTGTGGGTTGACCGACCCCGTCTTTCCCGGCATTACCCCTGGCAGCGGGCCTTCCCATCTGGCTCTTTTTGGCTACGACCCGCTGCGCCATGAGCTCGGCCGGGGGATTCTCGAAGCCCTGGGCTCGGGCGTGGAAGTGGGCAAGAATGACCTCGTGGCCAGGGGCAATTATGCAACCCTAAAAAACGGGCTCATCGTTGACCGCAGGGCGGGAAGGATTCCGACAAGCGAGAACGAGAAACTCTGTGAGCGGATCAACGCATCGCTCCCTCGCCGGCCGGGACTCACTATCACTCTCTATCCCGGAAAGGAACACCGGTTCGTGGCCAAGTTCAGCGCCGGGGGCCTTCTTGACTCCCTCTCCGATGCTGACCCGCAAAAAGACAACACGCCGCGCGCCTATGCCCGTCCCCTTGTTCCGGAAGCCCAAAAAACTGCGGAGATCGTTAACTCGTTTCTGGACAACGTGACTAAAATCCTGAGCGGCCTTAAAGCAGCCAATACGGTTTTGCTCCGGGGGTTTTCCAAGTTCCCCGCCCTCCCGAGCATGGCCGAGCTTTACAAAATAAAACCGGCCGCCTGCGCCAATTATCCGATGTATAAAGGATTGGCCAAGCTTCTCGGGATGGAGGTCCTGGACGTGGGTTCGGAAACAGGCGACCTTTTCGACGCGCTCGAAGATCATTACACCGCGGCCGACTTTTTTTACGTCCACTATAAGAAAACAGACTCTGCCGGCGAGGACGGAAATTACGAGGCCAAAGTTAAAGCCATCGAGCAGATCGACCCGTTCATCCCCCGGCTCGAAGCGCTCAAGCCCGACGTCTTGGTTGTCACGTCCGACCATTCCACACCGTGCCTGCTCAAATCTCACTCTTGGCACCCCAATCCTTTCCTTTTGGTCTCGAGCTCAGCCTTCCCGGACGACGTCACAGAATTCTCGGAGCGAGCCTGCAGCCATGGCTTCCTCGGCCACTTTCCCTCTCTGGCCGCCATGTCCTTAATGCTGGCTCACGCAGGAAAGCTGAAGAAATTTGGAGCCTGAAACAAGATCTCACCAAGAACTGATTGTGTTTCGGAAAAACCTCGTCTTGTTGTTCTTTCTTCTCATCCTCGTCGCTTTCCCTCTTTCCTCTCTCCAGGAAGCGACAGTGGAAGTCTACGACCTCCGGTCCTACACCCACCCGACGCACACCCGGATTGTCGTCGACATCGGACGGCTGCGGGAATATTCCGCCGCAGAGCTCAAAGACCCCGACCGGATTTATGTGGATATTTATCAGGCCCGCCTGAACCCGATTCTTCACGCCAAAGTGTTTTCGCCCAAGTGCGACTACCTCAAAGAGATTCGTATAGCCCAAAAAACGTCCACGACGGTCAGGGTTGTCGCCGAGCTCGACCCGGCCAGGATTGAACGCTACCAGGTCTTTCCCCTTTTCGACCCGTTCCGCGTCGTCATCGATATTTATCCGAAGGAAGAACCGGCCGGAGCCTCGCCCGAGAAAGCCCCGCAGCCGGCTGAGCCGACGCCTTCGGGTTATAGCCTCGTTCGGCAGCTTGGCCTGGGCATCCAGACCGTAGTGATCGACCCCGGCCATGGCGGCCAGGACCCTGGCTGCATCAGCCGGGGCGGGCACAAAGAGAAAGACATCGCCCTCGCCGTGGGACTCGAGCTGAGAAACCTGCTCGTCGCCGGCAAAGGACTGAACGTGATCATGACGAGGGAATCTGATATCTTCATCCCCCTTGAAAACCGGACCGTCATCGCCAACCAGCAGAAGGCCGACCTGTTCATTTCCATACACGCCAACGCCCACCGGAACAGAAAGCGACAGGGGGTCGAAACATTCTTCCTTAATTTCAGCCCCGACCCCCAGGTTAACGAGATTGCGGCCAGGGAAAATGCGACCTCAACCAAGAATATCAGCGAAATGCAGGAGACGATCAAGAAAATCGTGCGGAACAGCAAGATCGTGGAGTCCCGGGACATGGCCGAAAAAATCCAACGGAATCTGGTACAATGTCTTTTTCAGAGGTATGGCCCTGTCCAGAACCTGGGTGCCAAAGGCGGACCTTTTTGGGTCCTCATCGGCGGCGAAATGCCCTCGGTGCTGGTGGAAGTCTCTCATCTGAGCAACGCTCAGGAGGCCGAACGTCTGAAAAGCCCAGCCTACAGGAAGCAAGTCGCCCAGGGTATCTATCAAGGCATACTTGAATACATGCGCTCGTTAGGAAAGGGATAGCCCAACATGGACAGACGAGATTTCTTAAAAGACCTGGCACTTGGAAGCTTAGCGGTGCGTTTTGCTCCATCCTTGCTGGCCCAATCAAAAACTGGGCCCGACCTGGCCGTGGTCCAGGGT
>CAZLFV010000027.1:0-27475 GCA_964558915.1 uncultured Eubacteriales bacterium
TAATAGACGACAAAGTCTTTGTCCGGCTTGACGTTTTTCTCTTCCCAACCGAGAGTGGCCCTGGTCGGGCTCTCTTTCCTGACAGAAACTTTGTGCGAGGGAGAATAGATGCTGGTCACGGGAACCTTGGAATCGATTTTCACAGCAATCGCTACTTCCTCGATCGGCCGATAAGAGAACCTCTCGGTATTCAAAGGATAGACATAGCGGACAAGGCCTTTTTCTGCTCTCAGGATCTCAGAATAGGAAAGCTGAATTCTTTTCTCCCCGCGGGCCGGGATCGGGAAGACCCTCGCCCTAAAGGTATTTCGGCCAATATATTCGAGGAGCGCCGGATCCTTCAGCCTGCGGACGATATCTTCATAGACCTTGCGGGCCTGGTCCCTATCCAAAACCTCTCCCTGAATTTTTTTGTCTCCGATATACATAGCAAATTGCGAAACAGAAGCTCCTTCTGGTAAAGGAAAAATAAAGGTCCCCTCAATATCCCTGTCAAAATTGTTGATAAAGACCTGGTCAATAGACGTTTTGGCCACATGGTCGCGAATCTCAACTGTGACCCTATGGTATTTGACAGTGAGGGAAGGAATAAACTCTCCCGGCCGGTGGTCGGGAATGATGAAACCGTCGGCGGAGATCTGCGGGGCTAATCCAAAAAGAAGGGCAACGAACCCAAGCCCATAGAACCAAGAGCGAGGAATTATACGCATATCCAACCTCCTTCACCTCTCTCAGACGCTCCAATTAGTATAACTCAACTTCCTTGAGTCCGTTCCAGGATTTTGGCTATTCCCGGTCTCCTCCCCGAGTCAACAACTCCTGAATTTTATGTTGAAGAGCCCTGACCGTTTGGAAAACCTCTGCTCCGCTGCCGGTGGACTTATTTTGCTCCTGGTCAAGCAAAAAAATCCGCTTGATTCCCGCTTCCCGGCCCGCTTTGACGTCGAAAACAGAATCTCCCACGACGGCCACGTCCTGCTTCTTGAGTCCGAGTTTATTCAAAGCATCAACAAGCGGGGCCCCCGAGGGCTTCCAGAGCCCTCCTTCCCGGGAGATGACGCAGTCAAATTTCAGGTCAAACTTGCGCAGCAGGAACTCTACATTTTCACGGCTGTTGTTAGTGACGAGAGCCTTTTTGATCCCCCTTTGAGATAGAAAATTTAGGAATCTTCTCATTCCTCTCTTGAGCCGGGCCTTTTTTGTGCCTTCGGATTCATATCTCTGCAGGATCTTCTGCTTTCGCGATTTTTCCGGTTCTTTAAGCCCGCTCAAATACGTTAGGATGGGAATTCCTCGAGTCCCCAACTCGGCTTTGATCCGGCTCCAGTCATAGGAGACGTCGACAACGGTCCCGTCCAAGTCAAAGATTATACCCTTAAGGCGCATGAAAAATCTCGGTTTTACACCAAGGCCAGGTCATATTCACTCGGTAGACTTGACCCTTCCAACCTCAAAAAGCGGCTCGCCCGTGTTTGTCGGCGGCGTCTTGACGATATAAAGCATGATTCCGCTGAAGGGAGCCAGCAGCTCTTCCTTTGGATTCCCCAGATAGTCCGTTACAAGGCCGACTTTTTGACCTTTCTGGACATAATAGCCCTTCTTGATTTGAGGGAAAAAGAGCCCATCGCTCTTCGAATAGACCACCTCATACCAGTCAATCCAGACAGGATCAGGAGTGAGGTCGGGCGTCCCCTCAATCATCTTGAAGAGCCGCATGACACTCAAGACTCCAGTGACATTCCGGCCGATGGATTCCTCATCGGTCTTCCCGAGGTATCCTGATTCTGTTGTTATAGCCGGCTTGCCAAGCAAAACCGCCGTATTTCCCAGGTACTTGGAATCGGCCAGGTCCTTTGCCTTGGTTTCGTCAATGATAATATATTTGATGCCGAAGGCGAGACACATGTTCTTTGTGGTTGCATCCATTTCTTGATCACCGCTCACCATCCAGTACGTGTAAGGGATCAGGGCCTCGTTCCCGTCTCCACAGTGCAGGTCGATGAGATAATCGCATCTCTTGATCACTTCCTGCATCAAAACAAAAGCAATGCGTTGGCTGAGTGTTCCCTCCGGGCTTCCGGGAAAGACCCGGTTGAGGTTTTTCCAATCAAACGGGTTGTAATAAATCACCCTCTTTTGGAAAGAAGACAAGTTGGCGATATGCACGAGGACGACCGTTCCGGCCAGGTCTTTCGGGTCGATGGCTTTTTTCAGGCGGTAAAGAGCCAGGATAGGGGGATATTCATAGCCATGAACGCCGGCGACCAGTGCCAAGGTCTTTCCGGGCCTGGCGCCATGAATGATAGTGAATGGAATGGACGTCCCGATTCCGTCCCTTTGGGGCACTTCGAGGTAGCCCGAGGCGGATGCCCCTGGAGCGGCTTTTGTGTCGCCCAGAGAAAACGGCTCTCGTTCGCCAGGTCCCTGAACGCAGAGCCCCGGTCCTCCACACAGAAAAAAGACAAGAAAAAGAACGGCGCTCTGACCAAGCGATGTTCTCATGAGACCTCCTCTTATCATTATCCTCGTTTCAGATTTTATCTGATTCATAAGATTTGGTCCACGAAAAAACAGCTCGTTTGAAGAATAATTGTTGCTTCCCCTTTTGAGTTTTGTTATAATGCCGCTCGACCAAACCAAAAAAAAAGAGGAGGTGTTTTTATGGGCAAGTACTTGGCCATCATCGCGGGCCTGATCGCCATGGCGTTGGGCCTCTGGCTTGTTATCTTTGTCTGGTGGCGTCAGTTCTATGAGCTCGTTTTTGGATGCATCCCCCCTATCCTCTTTTTTGGCGGACTGATCGCCCTAATCGCCGGAATCAGCAGCATCAGGGATGCCGCAAGGACAAAGAAGCTCGAGGAAGAAACTCAGGCAGAAGAGAAAAAAGAAGCGCAATAAGAAAAAATTAAATTAAAGAATAAACCCCGGCGTATTTCCCCTCGAGGATTCCCCTAATTTCTGGAAAAACCTCTTGACAAGCCACGTCTTTTTGTTTATTTTGTAATTTGTAACTAAATTACAATAATTTGCGAGGTGTGATTATGGACAACAGCAACGAAACATCTCCCAGAAAAAAAGAAAAAAACCAGGTTGAGGCGGCCTTTAGCGAAATCGGCGGCCAGGTGGAAAAATTCGCTGTCAAGACTGCAGAATCTATCAAGAAAGCCATTGACAAGGCGCTTTCGTCAAGAAATACGGTGCTCACCATCCGGGTCAATGAGGAAAGCAACAAAAAACTGAACATGCTAGTTGATGCCGGCCTGTTCAAGAGTCGCTCCGAAAGCGCGGCGTTCCTCATCGAAGAAGGGATAAAAAGCCAGGAGGATCTATTTGCCAAGATAAGGGATAAGCTGGAAACCATCGACAAGATCAAAAAGGAGCTTAAAACAATCGTTCACGGCGAGACCCAAGTCAAAGAATAGGACGGCTTGCCTCTGGCAAAAAATATGTGATACCATTCTGATGTGGTTTCTGTCGGCGTTCTCCCGATCCTTCTGACCCTATCGCTGTTTTCCCCGACCGAAAAAAGCATCGAAAGAGCCTTCTTTCAGAACGACGCCAAGCTCCTCTATGCTCTCGTCTCTCCAAGAAATCAGGTCAATATTTCTCTGCCAGAACCGATCTCTTTCTCCGACCAAGTCTCCTCCGAGCAAGCCTTTTTCCTGTTTCGGCAGATCTACTCGACCTTTCTGACATTTGAGTTTTATGCCGACATTGAACTTCCCGTCATAGCGAAAAAAAATGGCCTTATTTTCAAGGCCAGGTGGTCTTTTAAAAACAGGAAAAGCAACAATCAGTATGTCCTCCAAGTCTTCTTTTATCTGGTCAAAGACGCGGGTTGGAAAATCACGGAAATTAAAGCCGAGAAACTGTAATGCGGCGACTTCTCCCATTCCGCAAGAACATACTTCTCTACGGGTTCGCTCTGGGGACTTTCCTCGCACTCCTCTTTCTGGGGCTTTCCTTTCTTTTGCCTTCCCTCTTCACGTCCAACTACTACGCTCGAAGTCTGCACACTTTAAGGGAGCAGACAAAATCCATAAAGAATGAATTTGCTGCTCTCGAAACCGACCTCCAACTCAAGCAAAAGGCGCTCTTCACCTCTCCCCTTCCCCAGGACAAAGACAAGATCTTCGAGCGTCTTAAAACGATGAAATTGAATCCTGAAATCGAGGGTGTGGCTTATTATGACGAAAACGGCGCGCTGGCGGCGTGGCTGGGAAACGTCACTGATTTCAGGCCAGCCTCTCCGGACTTATCCTATCCTGTCCGCAACAAGGCCTCCGTTTATCTTGTGTCTTCCAAGAGAATTCGCCAGTCTGAGGCAGCGGTTTTTTTCAGGCTATTAGCTTTTGCGCCGCAAATTCGAGCGCCCTATCTTGCGGACTATTATTTTCTCGACCGGAAACTCCAGAAGAACTGCGTGATCAATTTTTGGGACTACCGGGAGGAAGTGTCTGGGTTTGAAAAGCTCTTTTCCCAGCACAAGGATGAATATATCGGGCAGCCGCGGGTCCAGAATGAAATCCAGACTGTCTTTTTCCCCCTTCGGAACAAGCAAAAACGGATCGTCGCCACGGTTAACCTGAGCTCTCCTTCGCTCGTCTCTTCTCAATCTCGTCTTCAAGAAAACCTGTTTTTTGTTTTCATCCTCCTCTTCGGTGCCTCCCTGCTTCTTCTCGTTATCTATTTAGCCCGCTCTTTTTTCACGTTTTCTGGGAAAAAAGGATATGTCGTCCTTCCTCTGATCCTGGCCCTCTTCGGATTGAGGCTCCTCTTTTTCCCTTTGAGCCGGCTGGAAAGAATGCGGGCACTTCACCTTTTCTCGCCTTCCTTGGCCAGCTTTTTGTCGCTGGGAGGCTTGACTCAATCGCCGGCTGACATCTTCCTGACCTCTCTTTTTCTTTTTATAATCATTGGGAGCCTGGTTATTTTGGCGCTGCATTCTCTCGAAAAAAGCCAGCCGAAATTGTCCGTGATGGTGGCTTGGCCCGTCAATATCATTCTCAGCAGTGCCGCCTTTGTCTTGCTATTGGCCTTCCAGAAAGTCGTTTCTAGTGTCGTCCTCAACTCAAATATTAACCTGCTTCGCTTTGCGGCAGACCTTCCTTTCGCCATGCTTCACTTGAGCTTGCTTCTCCTCTTTCTCAGCGTCGCCCTCCTCATTTTCTTGGCTTTTCGGACGCTCTATCTGAACTTTTCTCAAGTCCGGAGGGCTTTCATTGTCTTTCTTCTCTCCATTTTCACCTTATTGATATTCCTCGGCCAATGGACAAATCCCCTTGTGTCCATCCTTCAGACCGCAACGTTGGGCTTCCTATTTTTCCTGGCATGCCGGCCCGCATTACTCAGAAAGAAGGAAATTCTCTTTTCTGGCCTCCTGCTCATAACCGCTCTTAGCTATAATCTTTTGCATCTTGAATCCTCCTTCCATCTGCGTTCCATTGTCCAAACCGTTCTTCACGAAACCATTGTTGCCCAGGAAAACTGGGCCGATTTCCTAGTCCGGCAATCTCTCCCTCAGATTGAAAAGAGAAAAAACGCGGTTCTGTCCTATCTCCTCAGCCCCGGTCAGCCGCAATTCGCCCGATCCCTCTGGGAAAATACGCTGGTCGCAAAATTTAACTGGTATTCGACACTGGAGATTCTCGACCCTGAAGGCGAAATCCTGTCCCGTTTTTCCCTCAATATTCCCCAACTTTTTGGGCCTGAGATGACCCTTCCTCTGAGCCAAACTTGGACGGTTTCCCGGTTGACTGTTCCCTCCCTGGGAAAAGAAAGGGAGTTTATCCTCGGATACAAGGATTGGTTCTCGTCCGGTCAGTATCTTGGCAGGATCGCCTTCTACCTGACAATCGACCCCGAGACGCTTCCCTTCCTTTATTCGGCCAATCCCTACTTCGAACTGCTGAAAATGAGCTCACTTCCTTCGCTCAACCAACAGGATTTCGGGTTTGCCATCTATGACCCGTCCGGCAGACTTGTGTTCAATCCCGAAAAGATATCAGCGGGCCTTGCTCCCGACCTCTTGCGCCGCATCCAGGAGACTCCGGACCCCGTCTGGTCGTCCTTTAGCGACAAGAAAAAAAGATACGCGGCTTTCTATTTTCTTCTGAACAACCGGGTTTATTCTCTCTTCATCCCGCAAAAGAATGTCCAGGGCCTGGCCGTGGAGTTCTTGAAGCTTCTTTTTTTCTATACGGCCCTGTCCTTTCTTTTCCTCCTGTTTCTGCCCGCTCTTGTCGGGAAGATCAAGGTGAAGGACATACTCTGGTCCTTTTCCAGCCGCGTCTATGCCGCCTTTATCGCCATAACCATAACTGCATTGCTCCTCTTTAGTCTGTTTTCACAACGTTTTTTTAATGGAGTTTTTACCCAGAGTTTTGTCGAGAAGGCAACGATTCAGGCCAATTTTGCCCGGAATATCATGCAGGACTATCAAGACTTCCTGCTCCAGCAACAGGAGGAAAGAGGCTCTCCGGTCATCCCCCCAGATGATTTGGTCTTCTGGATCAGCTCGGCCATAGGGAATGACGTCAATCTCTATAAGGAAGGCCGCCTGGTGGCATCGAGCCGCCGGGAATTCTTTGATTGGGGTCTTCTTCCCGAGTTTATAGACGGGGAAGCAGACTATGAAATCCGGTCCAAAAACGTACCCTTTTACACCCAGAGGCAGAAAATCGGGAGCTTCTCGTTCCAGAGCCTGACCATCCCTTACACAATCTCCGAGTCTCATTTTCTGGTCTCGCTCCCCTTCCCGTTCGAAAAACAGGAAATCACCAAGGCCACGCAAGAACTGGTCGAGTTCCTTGTTTTCATCTCGGTCTTCTTCATCGCCCTCGTGCTTATTTTCGCCAGGGCTATGGGCGCGATGATCATCTCCCCGGTCAAGAAACTCCTGGCCGGGACAAAGGAAGTGAGTTTGGGAAACCTGGAAATCTCGATCGAACATGCCTCCCATGACGAGATGAAAACGTTGATCGACGGGTTCAACACCATGATCAAAAACCTGAAAAAACACCAGCAGGAGATCGCCGAGCTGGGCAAAAAGGCAGCCTGGGCGGAGATGGCCCAAAAGGTTGCGCACGAGATTAAAAACCCCCTCACTCCGATCCAGCTCTCGGCGGAGCACCTGCTTCGTGTTTATGAGGACAAAAGAGGAGATTTTGAGGTGGCGCTCCGAGAGTCCACTTCCTATATCATCCGCGAGGTGGAAAATCTCAAGAAAATCGCTCAAGAATTCCTCGAACTCTCCAAGGAAACGAGCCTGACCAAGGAGCAATTCGACCTCAAGGAAGCAGTCGAGGATGTCATTTCGCCATACAAGAAAATGCTTTCCGAGAGAATAAAGTTCCGGGAAATCTATGAAGGCGGGTCATTCCCGGTGAGCGCCGATAAATCTAAAATTAAAATTGCCTTCCGCAACATCTTTATTAACGCAATCGAGGCCATCCGCGGCAAGGGGACTGTAGAAATCAACCTCGCCCCAGAAAAGGAGCATCTGCTTCTTATGATTAAGGATACAGGGACAGGGATGACGAAAGACCTGCTCGACAAAATTTTTGAGCCGTATTTTTCGACTAAGGATGTCGGCACGGGCCTCGGCCTGCCCATCGCCAAGAAGATCATCGAAGACCACGGCGGGTCAATCCGCGTGGACAGTGAGATCGGCAAGGGCACAATAATAATCATCCGCCTGCCCCGTTCAACCTAGACCTGGAATTTTATTAAGATTTATGGAAAAATAGCACCATGCTCAGGATTTTGGTGACCTATTACAGCAGGACCGGGAACACCAAGAAAGTCGCCCAGGCCATCTACGAGGCCTTGCCGGATTTGAAAACCATCAAACCCATAGACGAAGTCCAAGCCGCAGAAGAGTACAATCTAGTTTTTATCGGCTTTCCGGTCCATTCTCACAGCGTCCCCTTCCAAGTCGAGAGATTTTTGAAGAGCCTTCCGAAAGGTAAGAAGATCGCTCTTTTTTCCACGCACGGTTCGCTGACGGGCAGCCGCCTTTCGCGGGAAGCCATAGAGCACGCCGTGGTTGTCGCTTCTCAAGCCAAGGTCGTGGCGACTTTTTCCTGCCGTGGGAAAGTATCACCCGAGGCGGCTGAAGACCTGAGCCGATCGCCTGAGCACGAGGCTTGGGCAGATATGGCGGCGTCGGCACGGGCCCATCCCACTGAACAAGATCTCGAACAGGCGCGGGCTTTTGCCGGATGGGCTCTTACCCTGAGCCGTCAAGATTAGTTTTTCCCGATAATCCTAAGGACCAGGAAGAGCATCAGGCTGAGGACAAGACTCAGAAGGAGGCTTGTCTCAAGAGGGAGATAAAAGGTGAAATTGGCCTTATGAACAACGATATCGCCGGGTAGCTTTCCCAGCCACCTCAGACGGAGCCCCAGCTTGAAAAGAAGGCCGAGAAGAACAAGTGCAACCCCGGCGACGATGAGAAAATTGCCGATGTCTCTCATGCCCTGCGACTGGGTTTGGCCTCCCTCAATTCCATAAGAACACCGTTCAGGCTTCGCGGATGGACGAAGACAATCCGGCTTTCGTTCCCACCTTTTATTGGTTTTTCGGTAGTGAATTCGAGGCCTTCCTTTTTGAGATGTTCCATCACTGCCCCGATATCGTCGACTTCGAGGCAGAAATGATGAATCCCCTCCCCTCGTTCTTCAAGGAACTTGGCCAGCGGAGAATTTTCTCCCCAGGGCGAAATTAACTCCACAACCGGCCCCTTGGAAAAACGCAGCTGAGCGAGTCTGACTCCTCTTTCCTTAATTTCTTCAACCGGACCGCTCCTTGCCCCGAATAGATTCATCCACCTTGATTGGTTCTTTTCCAGATCCCGGACGGCAATTCCGATATGCTCAATCGCTCTTATATTCATGCGGCCGCCTCCCTGATGACTAGAGTTTCTCCTTCAACGAGGCGATGAATTCATCGGCGACCGTATAAGGGTCGGTCCGACGATTGTAAATTTCAGTCACAAGCTTTTCAAAGGACGAGTCAGATATATTCCGATTGATGAGCTCAAATATTTTTTCTTTCATCACGTCTCTTAACATCCAAGACAGGAGCCTTTTTCGCCTCACTTCCTGGGCCTTTCGATTCCGCATGCCCGTCAACTTCAAGACATCAGCCATCAGCGCGTCTACCCCTTGACCTTTCGTCGCCACAGTCTTAGCGATGGGAGGCATGTCTTTTTTCTGAAGGCCCAGCTCAATCATGGCCTTAAGCTGCCTTTCCATCTTTTCCGCGCCGGCAGTATCGGCCTTGTTAAGGACAAAGATATCCGCAATCTCCATGATCCCTGCCTTAAAAGCCTGAATCTCGTCGCCAGCTCCGGGAGTCAAGACAACGAGAATCATGTCGGCCAGCTTCACGACTTCGACTTCGTCCTGACCGACTCCGACGGTCTCGACGAGCACATAGTCCTTGCCCGCCGCCTCAAAAATCGCAATGGCCTCGCCGGTGGCCTTAGCCAGGCCTCCCAGATGCCCGCGCGTGGCCATACTCCGGATAAAAACATCCGCGTCCACACTGTGCCGCATCATCCGGATCCTGTCACCCAAGATAGCTCCGCCACTAAACGGGCTGGATGGGTCCACGGCGACAATGCCAATTGTCTTCCCCTCTCTCCGGAGATAACTAATCATCTGATCGACCAGGGTGCTTTTGCCTGTCCCCGGAGCCCCAGTAACACCCAGCACGACAGCTTCTTTGCGGCAGGAAAATATCTTCTTCATCAGCGGCTGGGCAGCCGGCCCGTCATTTTCGACAAGAGAAATGGCTTTGGCGATCGCCCGCGGGTTGCCCCGTCTTATTTCTTTAATCAGGTCCATCAGTATTCGGAAAGGACTTTCTGGGCAATGATCCAGCGCTGAATCTCAGAAGTGCCTTCGCCAATCGTGGCCAATTTGGAATCGCGGTAGAACTTCTCCACGGGATAATCCTTCGAAAAACCGTACCCGCCCAGGATCTGTACGGCCACAGAGGAAACTCTGACAGCTAGTTCCGAGGCGTAGAGCTTGGCCATGGCCGATTCCTTGGGGATTTTTTTCCCCTGGTCTTCCAGGCAAGCCGCCCGATACGTCAGAAGCCGTGCCGCCTCGAGCTCGGTGAATCCGTCTGCGAGCATCCACTGGATGGCCTGGAAATTGGCAATGGGCTGGTTGAATTGGACTCGCTCTTTGGCGTATTTCAAGCTTGTTTCCAGGGCACCCGCTGCAATTCCCAAAGAAAAACCGGCGATGCTGACCCGGCCCCCGTCAAGTATGGACATGGCCGCTCTGTATCCTTCCCCTTCTTTGCCGAGCAGGTTATCGGCCGGGACTTTCACGTCTTCAAAAATGAGTTCTGAAGTGTCGGCTGCCCGGATTCCGAGTTTGTCCTCCTTTTTTCCCGGCCGAAATCCGTTCATACCTTTTTCCAGAATAAAGGCCGAGATCCCGTTTCTTTTGTTGAGCGGGTCGGTCACGGCCATAAT
The DNA here is from genome assembly GCA_964558915.1 of uncultured Eubacteriales bacterium. Classification (GTDB taxonomy): domain Bacteria; phylum Acidobacteriota; class Aminicenantia; order Aminicenantales; family UBA8522; genus CAZKEW01. The sequence continues at coordinate 10,496 of CAZLFV010000027.1, forward strand.
TACGCATATCTCAGCCAAAGAGCCGTTGGTGATAAAGAGCTTTGAGCCGTTGAGTAGCCAATGATCCCCTTTTTTTTCAGCCCGCGTTCTCATCGCTGCCGCATCTGAGCCAGCGCCGGCTTCAGTCAGCCCCCAGGCGCCAAGGGTCTGGCCGGATGCCAGCCGAGAGAGATATTTTTTCTTTTGGGCGTCTGTCCCGAACAGGTTAACATGATTAGAACAAAGGGAGTTGTGGGCAGCGACTACAAGTCCCACCGAGGGATCCACCTTAGACAGCTCTTCCAGGATGAGGACGTAATCCAGGTTGGAATAACCCGCCCCAGAGTATTCGGGCGGGATGATGATGCCCAGGAGCCCCATCTCGGCGAGCTTGTTCGTGAACTCCTGGGGCCATTCCCCTTTTTCGTCCGTCTGCTTGACCAATGGCTTGATCTCTTTTTGAGCAAAATCCCGGACCGAATCTCTCAAAAGCTTCTGGTCGTCAGTCAACAAAAAATCCATGACCTCTCCTTTCCCTCGTCTATGTTGATTTCATCTTACTTTTTAGGCCGTCAAGAATCAAGAGGCGACAACAAATTGCCTCGAATGCCCGCCAACGGGTCCTGTCGTGGCATCCCCCCGCCATCCTCGCGGACCATTCTGTTAATTAGACAAATAGAAATTCCGGAGGCATCAAACGCTCCGGGGTCGGGGGGCCCCCCAGCCGCGCCACCCGTTAACCGATACTTTGAGGAGCAAGGAGTTAGGTTTGACACAGAGAGGCAAATCGGATAGATTCAAGGGGTGATTCAAGGCTTTTTCCGGCTCGTCTTTTACGTCTTTATCGCCTATCTCATCTATCTTGTCATCCGCTTTCTCTTTTTGCCTCGACGACAGCCGCGTTCGCCTCGCCCTCCCCGTCAGATTTCAGGAACTATGGTCAAGGACGAATTCTGCAATACCTACGTTCCCCAGGAAGACGCTATCAAAGAAAGAATTGACGGGAAAGAATATTTTTTTTGTTCCCAGGAGTGCCGGAAAAAGTTTTTAGAGCAGAAAAAAAGCGGAGAATAATCCTTTACTCTAGCCCCAGGTAATGCGGAAGTCCTCAAATTCGTCCCTGTATTCTTCCCATGTAATCTCCACATTATGAACTTGGGCCAACGGGGGGCCTTGTCTCAGGCGAGAGATGAGGTCCTCTATTTTCTCTTTTTCGCCCTCAGCCAGAACTTCCACGCGGCCATCCCATAAATTTTTGACCCAGCCCGTAAGCCCCAACGAATAGGCCCATCTTCTGGTGTGGTCGCGGAAAAATACACCCTGGACGCGGCCCGAAACGATAATGTGAGCTCTCGCTTTCATCGCTGCCAATGATATGTTAACATAGGCTCGCTAGGCAGTAAATAGATCGGAATACTCGCGATGTCGCCAGATGTATCAAGGCCTCTCCTCTCCATCGCCGGATTCGACCCTTCCTCAGGAGCGGGGGTGATTCTGGACCTCGCCCTATTCCGCCTTCTTGGGTACCGAGGGATGGCCGTCCTGACCGCTGTGACGGCCCAAAAGACGCACCAAGTGAAGGAATTTCGTTGCCTCCCGGCCCCCTTTATTTGGAGCCAGTACAAAACCTTGGCCGAGGAGGCATCGTTTGCCGGGATCAAGGTCGGGATGATCGGCTGCGGAAAGACCCTCCCTGTTCTCAGCGCGATTCTTGAAGAAAACAATGATATCCCTGTCGTCGTTGATCCCGTCTTTCGGTCAACGTCGGGCGCCTGGCTCCTGGAGAAAAAAGCCATTCCTTCTTTTATTTCCAAGATCCAGGGAAAGATTTCCGTACTCACGCCCAATCTTCAGGAAGCCAGCCTGATCTGCGGCCGTAGGGTTATGAATCTCGAAGACATGAAAGAAGCAGCCAGGATTATTTCTGACCTCGTCGAATCACCCTGCTATATTAAGGGCGGTCATCTCGAAAAAAGAGTTGTTGACTTGCTCTTCGACGGGAAAAGAATTCACCTTTTTGAAAAGGAAAAAATAAGAAAAAATGTCCACGGGACGGGGTGCTTCCTCTCGGCAAGCCTCCTTTCCTATCTGGCGAGGGGGAATCCCCTGGCCAAAGCCTGCGAGCGGGCTTCAACTCTCGCGCACAAAGCCATAAAGACGGCTGTTCGTGTCGGGAAAGGGGTCTATATATTTTCCCCTATTTTTTCTTTGAAGGAGCCTTAAAGAGAAAGACCGCGGCCACATTCGCTTCAATATCCTCAGGATAGAACAGCATCGGCCGGTAGTCTCCGTTAAGCCAGAGGGGGATTTGGTCATCATAATGCTTGCTAAAAGGATGACCGCTCTGCCCCGAATTGAGGATGCAGACCGAATTTTTGAGGTCAGCGAGGTCAATAATCTGACGGTAGGATACTCCCCAGGTTGTCCTATAGTTTCCGATGGTGTCCTGGGAAAAAGACGCCCGGATGGAGAAGGAATCGCCAATTGTGGGGTAGGGACCGCGGTTAAAAAACCCAAGCAGAGGAACGCGTCCGAGGGCATGAGGAAAGGTCAGGGAATGCATCTTCGTCCAGTCCCAATTGTCCGGCTGCCCGTATTTCTCCTCTAACCAGGAGTATGCTTTCGCCAAGCTGGAAGCCAAAACTTCCTCCTGAGCTCCTGCCGAATCCGCGAGATCCTGCCCTGACCGTGGCAGGACAGGATGAGAGAGGACCCGGAGCAGGCCGGCCTGTTTGCGATAAAAAATAATGCTGTAGTTCTTGTATTCTGGGCCAAGGTCACCGGCCAAGAGTTCTTGTTCAAGCGTTTTCATGAAAACAGCGAAAAGCGCCGCTTCCCGTGTCGCCCCCATTTCCCCGTTCCAGCCCTGGAGAATCTCCTGAGCTTTTTTCGCTCCGGCGTCAGCCGGGTTCACGCCTTTGATCAAAGGGAGAAAAAGCTCGGCTCTTTTTGAATGGACATCGTTCTGGATTCTCTTGAGGGAATCCACGGCGTGCTTTTCCTTCTGGAGCAGAAGCTCTTTGATTCTATTGTATCTGAAAGGGACATCAAAGTCGCTGCTCACATAATAAGGATAGTCCTCTGGCACGATCTTGTTATTCGCAGTTATGATGTATCCTTCCTTGGGATTCAGGATCACCGGCTTTTGGGCTTCCTCCAGAAAACCCTCCCACCGGTTCTCCGGCACCCACCCCTGGGCCGGAAAGAGAGCGGCCGACTTTTTCCTGAGAGGGATTAACCCAGTCAAATAGTATCCGATATTGCCTTGAACGTCCGCATAAACAATGTTCATGGAAGGGGCATCCCAAAGCGCGGCGGCCCGGCAGAATTCATCCCAGTTCCTTGCTTTGTTAATGAGGAAGAGGGACTCAAAAATCCGGCCTCCTTCTTGAATTGTCCAGCTCAGCGAAACCGGAATATTATTTTCGATAATAAATCGAGACAGGATCGGACCCCGCTCCGTCCACAGGATGTCCAGTTTCTCGGGCTCGTCCCGGCCTCTCACGCGAATGACCTCCTCTTTTTTCAAAAGAGGCTTCCAGCCGTCTTTATCCAGATAAGAATCCCCAGAATCACTCAGCCGCTCGATATAAAGGTCCTGGACATCCGCGGCTGAATTCGTAAGGCCCCAGGCAATGGAAGCATTGTGCCCGATCACAATAAGGGGAACTCCCGGGAAAGTCACTCCCGCGACCCTGAAGCCGGGGGAATGGAGGTCCATCTCAAACCAAATGGGCGGGAGGGAGAACTGAAGATGGGGGTCGTTGGCGAGCAGAGGCTTGCCCGAGGTTGTCCGGCCCCCCGCCAAGACCCAGTTGTTGCTGCCCGCGAGAACAAAATCAAAAAAATTCTGATTGACCTCAAGCAAGGGGATTTCCTCCAAGGAAGAAACACCCGCGCCCTGTTCCAGGACCTCGGAGGCCTTTTCAAGCCCGAGCTTTCGAACGAGCCTGGCCCGGACGAGCTCGCTCGGAAAATCCGGGCACAAACTCAAGGCCAAGATCTCCTTAATGATCAGCGAATCCAGGATTCCCCAAGCCTCAGGCCTGAAGCGCAGGAGCATGAACTCGGGCGGCCAATTGTGCCTCCTTGAGTTCAACCAAGCATTAACGCCACAGCAATACGAAGAAAGGAAGTCCTTGAGTTCTTCGCTCAAATTGGCATAGTCCTTGAGCACCGCCTCTCTGAATCCATAATTCCTGAGGAACCTGTCACTATTGAGAGTCTGGGACCCAAATACCTCCGAGAGCCGACCGAAGCCCACGCGCCTCAGAAGATCCATTTGCCACATTCTTTCCTGGGCATGAATATAGCCGACGGCAAAAAAGAGGTCCCTATCATTATCAGCGAAAATATGTGGAACTCCCCACTTGTCCCAAATCACTTTGACATTGGTAGTGAGGGCAGAGAAGGAAATGTCGCCTTTCTCTTTCGGCCTTGAGCTGGAGAAAGATAAAATGAGGAATAGGAAAATGCCAAGGAGAAAGCAAAAAAGAAAAACCCCTGCAGCGATGCTGATTTTTTTCACCGGAAGCTGTTGCCCTCAACCGACGATGCCTCGGAAGCGATGACGTCATCGGCCTTCTGGAGCACCTGTGGAGAAAACTCGACTCCTTGCTTGCGCGCCGCCTCAAGATTAAGGTAGAGCCGGATTTGACTCATCGACTGGAATGGAATTTTGCCCGGGTTCTCCCCGCTCTTGACTCTGACCGCAATCTCTCCGGCTTTGTAGCCCATGTCAAAAAAGTCCCAGCCTAAGGCCGCGCAAGCCCCCAGGCGCGTGGCAAGCAGAAAACCGCCGAAAAGGGGAATGGAATTGTCCTCGGCCATTCTCCCCAAGGACTCAAAGGACGCATTGATCGTGTTATCGGAAATCGGGAATAGGACATCTATCCTTTTGTTGAGCAACATCTGGCCAGAGAGAAGGACTTCGTTCACATTGGCCACAGGAACAGCAATGATCTCAAGCCCCAACTCTGCCGCCCCCTCCTTCGCCAGCTCCAAGTAGTACTCGGAGTTTAGCTCAGAGGGAGTCCATAATGTGCCTATGCGAATGGCTCCAGGAAGGACTTCCTTGATAAAACTCAAGGTCTGTTTCACCGGACCGGTAGAGGCAACGCCCGTTACGTTGGCCAGATGGTTCTCGGCCGACCGTCCGGCACCGGTGAGCTGGGGATTGGCCACCGAGGCAAAAATAACCGGGGCTCGAGGAGCTGCCATCAGCGCTGCCTGAAGGCACTGCGTCGAAAGGGCGACGATCATGTCTGTTTTCTGGCCGACAAATTCCAGGGCGATCCCCTGGGCTTCAGTGACATCGCCCCGGGCATTTCTCATTACGAGCCTGATATTCATGCCATCATGAAGACCTCCATCGGTCAGGGCTTGCAGAAAACCCCTTCTCGCCTCGTTGAGCGTGGGGGCATCGATGATCTGAAAAAGGCCAATGGTATAGAGTTTTTCCGGCTGTTTCTGACAGCTAAGGAAGGGCGAAAGAAGAGCAATGAAGAGAATTAGCCGCCTGCACATTCTTGGCGCCATGTGTTTCGCTAAAATCATAATCGAAAAAATGAACCAGGGCAACAGGTTTGATTATACGCTTCATTCTCGGGCAGCAGCGTCGGCAAATGCCCCGGGGGAGATATTGCCTCCGCTAACGACAAGGACAATCTTCTTATTCTGGAAAAGGCGGCTCCGGGCCATCAGGCCTGCGAGCGGAAGGGCTCCGGCTCCCTCCACCATTTTTTGATGGTGATCATAGATAAGCCGCATGGCTCTTTTGAGAAGAGCTTCCTCCACACTGATTATGCTCTCCAGGAGCTTCTGGCAGAGGGGAAATGTGATCGACCCGGGCTCGATCCCTCCGGCGACGGCATCAGCAATGGTGGTTTCTTCATCAATCTTGATAATTCGACCCGCCTTGAGAGAGGCGGCCATGAAAGCCGAGTTTTCCGGCTCTACGCCGAAAACTCTTATTTTCTTGCTTTTTGACCTGAGATAACCGGCTATCCCAGCGCTGAGCCCTCCTCCGCCAACCGGGACCAAAACAGCGTCAGCAGAGGGACAATCCTCAAGAATTTCAAGTCCGATTGTGCCTTGTCCGCAGATGATTTGTTCGTCATTATAAGGAGAAATAAAGACTCTCCCACTATTAAAAGCCATCCGCCGCGCCCAGATTTCTGCCTGATCACAGGTCTTTCCGTATTCGATTATCTCGGCACCGGATTCTTCAAGGCGGCGTCTTTTCTCTGGAGAGATTTTCGCGGGAAGGACAAGGGTTAACTTCACTTCCTCCAGTTTTGAAGCCAGACTGATTCCGAGGCCGTGATTTCCTGTCGAGGCCGAGACGATTCCTTTTTTCCTCTCCTCAAAGGAAAGAATCCGGACCTTGTTCAAAGCCCCCCTGAACTTAAATGACCCAGTCCGCTGGTCGTTCTCCCATTTGAGATAGACATCGGCTCCGGTGACCTCGCTCAGAAACGGGGAGAATTCAAGGGCAGTCCGCACGATATCGGGTTTGATTCGGTCTAGAGCGAGACTGACGCCCGCTTCGAAATCTATTGAAATCCCGTTCATGGCAGGCGGTATTTTATCCTGTTTGCGTCCCTTTTGCACGGCTTCGCATCGGAACATTCCTAATTCACCGACAATCATATGTTAATAGAAAGGGCGGGTGGCGCGGTTCGGGGGGTGAACCGCGACAGGACCCGCCCTCTTATAGAAACATAATTGGAGTTCTTGGGATTTTTCCAGTTGGCAATTGAGGCCGTTTTTCTTAGAATAGTGGCGAGGATTGTGCATGAGCCAGTATTTTATCGGGACGGCGGGCTGGAGTTACAAAGACTGGGAAGGGGCGGTTTACCCAGAAGACAAAGACGCCCGATTCCACCCCCTGCCCTTTCTTGCCAACTGCATCAATATCGTCGAGGTCAACAGCACTTTTTACCGGCCTCCAGCCTTATCAATGTCGCTTTTCTGGGTAAGAAAAGTGGCCACCTTTCCTGAATTCCTTTTTGCCGTCAAGGTCTATCAAATCTTTACCCACGAAAGGAAAACCTGGTCCCAAAAAGATGTGGATGAATTCAAGCTCGGCGTCGAACCTCTCCGGGCCAAAGGCAGGCTGGCCTCGCTCTTGTTCCAGTTCCCTTGGTCGTTCGTGCAGTCGCCCGATCACTCGGATTATTTGACCAGGCTCTTCAAGCTCTTCGCGGGTTACCCCATGACGGTCGAGGTCAGACACTCTTCCTGGGATGACCAGAGCTTTTACCGGCTTCTCGCGGAATACAAGGTCTGCTACTGCAACATCGATCAGCCGGTGATTCGAAACTCCATAAAGCCCAGCGCGGTGGCGACGGTCCCCGAGTTTTCATATGTTCGGCTCCACGGAAGAAACTACAAGGACTGGTTCAGAGAAGGGGCCGGCCGAGACGAGCGCTATAATTATCTCTATGCCAAAGACGAATTGCAGGAGTGGGTGGACAGAATCAAGGAGCTCGGCGACAAGACCGACAAAGTCTTTGTGATCACCAATAATCATTACCGCGGTCAGGCGCTGGCCAACGCTCTCCAAATTAAAAATATGGTCACTGGAGAGAAGCTGGACATCCCTCCCCTGCTTTTGAAAAAATATCCCGTGCTCTTGGAGATCGCCAAAAAGCTGGCCCAAGGCCAGCTCGGTCTCTTCCAGGAAAAAACCGATACCAAAGCGGGTAGATAAAAATGTGGTGGGAAAACAAATTTTTGCGGCTGAAGAATCGGAAGCTTTATCTGAACGGGAAGCTGGCAACTCGAGTGGCTGAGGAATTCGGCACGCCGCTTTTCGTCTACAGCCCGGCGCAGATCGTGGCCAATTACGCCAGACTGGAGGAGGCATTCTCCCGGCACACCGCTTTAGAGATAAGAATCTGTTACGCGATGAAGGCCAATTTTCACAGGGATATCCTCAAGCTTCTCCGCAGCCAGGGTGCCTGGATCGATGCAGTCTCCCCAGGAGAGGTTGATGAGGCCGTCCGGGCCGGATTTCCCGGTCAGAGGATTCTATTCACAGGGACATCCCTGAGCAAAGAGGACATCTCCAGAGTTTTCAACTGTGACGGAGTCATCGTTAACGTTGACGCGCTAGAGCAGCTGGAGCTGATGCGAGAAGTTCGGAACAGCAATTTCAGGTCAAAAAAAATAAGGATTTCAGTAAGATGGAATCCCGGGGTCGGCCGGGGGTTCAATCCCCGCGTGGTCACAGCCGGGAAAAGGTCTCCCGACAGGACGCCCGTCAAATTCGGGATCGAAGAAAAAAAGGTCCTCCCGGCTTTCGAGAAGGCCCGGTCTTATGGTTTCATCCCCGTGGCGCTTCACCAGCATCTCGGCTCGGGATGGGTCATGGAGGACTATGACTCCGTTGCAGCCGCTGCGGGACGGATGATTCAAACGGCCGCCCGTCTGGAAAAGAAAGGCATCCATCTGGAATTCCTGGATTTTGGGGGCGGGTTCGGGCCAAGATACGCCAAAAAGCAAAGGCTTTTCCCTCTCGAAAAGTATACCCGTCGCATCTGCCGGCAAGTCGCGGAGGCCGGGCTCAAGCTCAAAGCTCTCGCCGTTGAGCCGGGAAAATATCTAACTGCAGACGCGGGAGTCCTCCTCCTCAAAGTCGAATACATTAAGGAAAGCTATGGCCAGCTTTTCGCCTGCGTGAACGGCGGAACTTACAACTCGGTTCCCAGGCCTGCCATCTATGCCCAGGCCTACCATGAGATCGTTAATTGCGGCCGGGTGAACAGGGGGAAAATCAGCCCCGTCACTGTGGCTGGAAACCTCTGCGAAACAGGGGATGTTTTTGGAAAAGAAATCCCGATGCCCGTTCCGAAAAGGGGCGACATCCTGGCTGTTCTGCACGCCGGAGCTTATGGCCGGAGCATGGCGTCCCACTTCAATTTAAGAGACATTCCCCGGGAAGTTTTTGTCTAAGCGGCCAGGATGTCTCTCAGGGCCGATTCAATCTCGGGATACTGGAACTTGAAGCCGGCCTTGATAAGAGCGGCGGGCAAAACTCTTTGACTGGAGAGAATCGTTTCTTCGGCCATCTCGCCAAATAGCAGGCGGAGCAAGAATGCCGGCACAGGAAACCCGGAAGGACGTTTGAGCACTCTTCCGAGGGCTACGGCGAACTCTTTCATAGTCAGGGACTCGGGCGAAACCAGGTTAAAAACACCGCTTGCGTCTTCCCGTTCCAGAAGAAAACGGATGGCCGCAATTTCGTCTTTCCAGTGGATCCAGGGGAACCACTGCTTTCCACTGCCGAGTTGACCGCCAACAGAGAAACGGAACGCCTTCAGAAACCGGGGGAGAGTCCCCCCGTCTTTCCCCAAAACAAGCCCAGAGCGGATGACGACGCGCCGAACACCGATTGCCTCGGTTTCCTGGGTGGAGAGCTCCCAGCGGCGGACGGTCTCGGCCAAGAAACCTTCCCCGGGCGGCGCCGACTCATCCAGGGGTTCATCGTCCTTTGGACCATAGTAGCCAACGGCTGAAGCCTGAATGATCGCCTTTGGCTTTGCCGTTGCTTTCTCAACAGCTTCGGTAACAGCTTTGCCGGCATCGACTCTACTTTGGACAATGCGTTGTTTTCGCTGCTCGGTCCAGCGGCCAGCACCAATATTTTCGCCAGCCAGGTTAATGATGGCGCTGGAGCGCGAGGCGAGTTCCAGCCAGCCCCGGGATGTTTTCCCATCCCACTCAGCGATGATGGCCCGGTCGCCGAACTGCGCTCTGGCCTTCTCTCGGTCCCGAGTGAGAACAGCGATGTCGTAGCCGTTCTCAGCGAGTTCTCGAAAGAGAGCCCTTCCTATGAACCCAGTAGCGCCGCTGATGATGACCAGTCCGCGACTCATCTTTCGCTCCATCCGGTTGAATCTGCTCCGACGATTTCATCAACTCTCCTCAAACTTAACGAATTCCTACTTGACCCATAGATCTAGTAATATTTAGCGGGATACGGAGACTATCCCGGCCCGTCTGGCGGCTTTTTTTCTTTTGAGGTAATGAATGTACGGCTCCAGGTTTTCGTTGGGATTCTGGATGCCGTCATAGAACAAATGAATCACCGGCACGCCGTGGTCGGCTTCCACCCAGTTGAGCAGGGCGTTGCTGACGACACCCGGGCAACAATAAAGCGGGTTGATATGAACGAATGCATCCGGCTTAAAATGTTTCAGATAATACAGAATCTTCATGACATTCTGGGCGGTCTCGCCCTCAAGTTCTGGCGGAATCCCGAGATTCCGGAGATCCTTCAGGAGCTTCGTGTCCATGAGCGGATGGGCCGGCCCCAGGACCGGGCTGGCCATCTTCCGGAACTTGAAGTCGTAATGCCTGACAAAGGCGTTCAACCCTGCCGCCTGGGCCAGAGTTCGAAAGGACCTGTCCCGGATGGACTTATCAATCCTGTTGAGATAGTTGAAATGGCTGAGGTCCACGTAGGAAGCCGCCAGGGCTTCTCCTCCGGCCTCTTCGATCGTCTTCTCGACGTCCTGGTTAAAAGCCGGGTTGCAGACGACATAAAGGTCGCCGAGGATGACAAGCAAAGGCCGCTCGCCGCAGGGTCGCTCCACTTTGACCGCAGAATAGTCTTTGACTACTTCAAGAAAAGCGTCCTGAAGGCTTCGTTTCTCGATGATTGCCCGGCTGAGCTTTTCCAGGGCCGCCTTTCTTGCGTTTTCAGCGTCTCCTTTGTTGACTTCGTAAGCCCGCACCTTGGCCGTCATCTGATGAATAAGACTGGCCATGACATAGGCCTTGAGCAGAGCCACATTTAAAGACAAAGAAAAATCCCGGCCGGCCACCGCTGTCGAAAAAATTTCAACGTCCCCAAGCCCTATCTTTTGAAGACCGGAATGGACGGCCAGGGGAATCTGGGGGAAATTGCAACTGAGCATGCTCGTCGGAATCACAGCCGCTGTCTTCCGGGGGTCGAGTTGATGTTTTTCGACAGTCTCAACGATTCCTCCGAGAACGGCTGCTGTGGGAACGCACTCCCCTCCTCCGACCAGCTTGAGTCCCCTGAAAATGGACTCGGGTGTCTCCTCGGCTAAGATGCATTCATACCCGAGTTGAACAAAAACGGCTTTAGCCAGGGCCGTGGCCACGTCGTCCACGTGCGGAAGGATCCAGACCTTGTCCTGCGTCATCGGCACAAAAGAAAACGGCCGGCCTGCTTTCGGCTCTCCCCGTGCCCAGTTGCGAAAAGACTCCAGGGCAGCCTCAATACGCGTTTGATAACCCACCTCAGAGCTGAGCTCGTCGAGCTGAAGAATCAAGTAGGGCTTCCCCTGCCTTTCCATAACCTCCTTAAAATAGCTGATGATGAACGAATCCGGACTGCACCGGAAATTCGTGAGAAAGACCGGAAAGAGTTTTGGGTTGCGCAAGACGAGTTCAGCTGTCCGGAGGATTGTCTTGCCGTAATGCCAATGAACCCTCTTCAAATAGTCTTCAGTGGACTCAGCAGAGACCGAATCAATGTTGAGCATGTCCGGCGTCAGAACGCGATAGCCGTATTGCTGAATTAGGTCCGGGATGTTCTGGCTTAAGAAACCGTCCAGAAGATTGTATGGCCTGCCGAGAAGGACGACAGCAAACGTGTCCTGGCCTTCAAGCTTGGCCAAGACTTCCTCTCCGTGCCGTTTTAGGTTCTCCCTGAAGAGGCAGAAGCGATCCCAGCTTTCTTGAAACGCCCGCCGCACCTCATTCTTCGACAGTGAAAGAGGACCCCCGATTGTCCTGTATAGAGAGTCGGCAACTTTGTCCGGTTCAAGCTGAAAATCGATGAGCGGGAACAGCAGGTTCCCATCTTTTTTGAACAGGGGGGAATTCCGGAGAATCACGGGCACATGGGAAGTATAATAACAAAAGAACGTATAATCCTTCGTTTCCCGAAGTTGCGGCCCTTTGACCATGATCGGGAAAAAGACAAAATCGGCCTTTTTCTCCTTGAGCCAATGGACGTGGCCATGAGCCAGGAAAATGGGCGAACAAAACTCGGCCTGGGCCTGGGCTTTTCCTCTCTTGAGCATGTCCTTGTCTTGCGGTGAGACAAGCGTCTTGAAACCCAGTCGGGAAAAGAACTCTTGCCAGAGAGGGAGAAACTCCACAAGAGGAAGGGCCCGGGGAATGCCGATGAGTTCTTTGCGGCGGTGCGCCGGCCGCGGAGAAACCTGGCTGGACTGGAGCACCCGCCTGTACACCTTAAAAATGGATTCAAAAGGAAGCTTTTTGTCCTTATAGGCCTTGTCCTCATACTCCCGGCCGCACTGAAATCCCCAGGCGGCTTTTTCCTCGCCGGCCTGGACCATGGTTATCTGACAGCGGTTGCGGCAGAACGAACAAATCTCGCTGTCCTGCTTATGCGTCCTGGACGAAAATTCGAGCCCAACAAAACCGGACTTCCCGGCCGTCTTTTCCTTGAGCAAAAGGCAGACGCCCAGAGCGCCGGCGAGGTGGCAATAGCGTGAAACTCGGATGGGTTTCTCAAGTTCGACCTCAAATGCAGCCACAAGAGCCTTATTTTTTGCGGTCGCGCCCTGGAAACAGATATTGTTCCCCACTTTGGCCAGGCCCACTACGCGGGTCAAGTAGTTGTCGCGGATAGAATGCAGCACCGAAGCCAGAAGCTCCTCTTTGGGCCAGCCGGCCGAGAGGAGCCGGCTGAGGTCGCGCTCCATATAAACCGTGCAGCGGTCGGAGATGATCGGTCCGCTCTTTCCCATGGCCAGGCCGGCGCAGTCTTCAAGACGGACGTTCAACCGTTCAGCTTGCTCTTCGATGAACGACCCCGTCCCCGCCGCGCAGATATAATTCATCAGACCCTGAACGACGGCTCCGTTCTGCACTCTGATGAATTTTGAATCCTGGCCTCCGATTTCGATAATTGTGTCCACGTCAGGGTCAAGAGAAACGGCCGCCCTGGCGTGAGCTGTGATCTCGTTAATAATCAGGTCGGCATGGATCAATTTCCCGATGAGCTGCCTGCCCGAGCCCGTCGTCCCGGCGGCGAGCCAGTCAAAGTTGACGCCGTATCGCTCTTCCAGGCCAGAGATGATTCGGAACAATTTCTGGACAGCGGCCACGGGCGCCGATTTGGTATACGTATAGAGCCCAAGAAGGACTTTTTCATCTTGATTCATGATCAATTTTGTGCTTGTCGAACCGATATCCAGGCCGAGATAAACTCGATAGGTCTCGCCCCGGACCAGGTTCTCATAGAGCGTGACCTCGACATCTCCTTCCCGCCAGGTTCGTTCATCATCAAAGTCCGGATACGGGGAACGTTCGAGCCGGAGCGGAGGATTGAGGGGGGTCTTCCGGTCCCGATCAAAATGTCCGGCTTCGCAGAGAGAACGGAGAGTCACATTCTCTTCAGCCTGCAAAGCGGCGCCGATGGCCGGGATGACCTCGGCATCGAGGATGACTTCGATTTTGCGTCCGAGAATTCGCTCCAGCCCCGCCACTACCCGACTATTCAAAGCAACGCCTCCGGCCATGCATATGTCGCCAGTGAAAGTCCGGTCTTTTATCAAAGTATCCGCCAGGCACTGTGAGACTCCATCGCAAAGGCCGGCGGTGATAGCGGCAGGAGAATAGCCTCGCTGCTGGCTGTGAATCAGATCGGTCTTTGCAAAGACAGCGCAACGAGTTGCAATCGTGGGGGCAATTCCCTCAAAACGCCCGGCTTTCTCTGCCAGTTCTTCGATGCTGAGCCCCAGCCGGACAGCCTGCTGGTCGAGAAAAACGCCGGTTCCGGAGGCACAATCGGTGTTAATATCGTGGCTGCTATAAGAGCCATCTTCATTGAGCTTGATCAGCAGGATATTTTCCCCGCCGGCCAGAAGGATATACTTGGGAATTCTCCGGGCCGCCCATTTTGCTCCCTCGACCAAGGCCACAACATCGTTGACTCTAAGCGCGCGGTTAAAAACTCTGGCGCCCCTTCCAGTGAGCGCGATCCGGGCTTTCGAAACGTCCAGTGAATTGAGCGTCTCTGTCAGAGTTTTCTTGATATCCCCGTGATGGAAGCGGTAGAACTTCAAAATCAGCTTATTGTCTTCGAGGACGGCGACACCCAGGGTGACTGAGCCAATATCGATTCCGATTTTGATATCTTTCTTCATCGGACGAACCGTCCAAAAGCAGAAGGGAGCTATTATTTCAATTTCTCCTGGAATAAATCAAGTCCACAGAAGCGGAAGTGGAGATCTCCGTCTGCCTGATTCGAATGGGTGCAAGAAGCTGCCCTTTGGTCCCCGCACCCCGGGGAACCAGTCCCGTCGGTTCCCCCCTTCGAGGCTCGGGTTTGGGTTCGTCAGCCCGCTCGTTTCCCCAGCGAGGAAACTCGCTCCGACTCATCCTTCGCTCTTCTCTCCCGTCAGTCGAGAAACCGTGCCCGCTCAGTCTTCGACGGGCTTCCTCGCCCTACACCCTCGCCTCTTCCCCCTGGGGGCTTCAGGGCAGCTTCTTGCACCCAGCATAAAAGTTGGTCTCCTCGCTGAAGTGGTGCCGGCTTGACACAAGGGCGCCAAAAAAATATAAATCCCCTGGGTGATTCATAAGCCTACGAGAAACGATTCTGGGGCAGAATCATCTTCGAGGATTCAAGGAGGTCCAATGAAAAAACCATGGGTTATGGTCTGTTTGGTCCTGTTTTTGAGTGTGGTCGCTGCTCCGGCTGGGGAAGAGAAGCCGTTTGACGGGCTCTATCTCAACCTGGGAAACCTGTGCCGGTTGTCTCATGCCCAAACCCGCGCGATCAGCCCTGAAAATTTTAGCGGAGAGAAAGGGAAAGCGGGCATGTCAACAAATGGGCCGGCGATGAAAGCGGCCCGGGACCTCGGTCAGGGGTGGAAGGTCTCGCCATACGTGGTCATCAAGCCGAAGGAAACGTTTGTCATGGCCGAGGTCCAGGGGTCGGGAGCTATCCAGCAGATCTGGCTGACACCGGCCGGCAACTGGCGCTTTGCCATCATCCGGTTTTACTGGGACGGCGAGACAGAACCATCGGTGGAATGCCCGGTGGGCGACTTCTTCGCTTGCGGCTGGGGCCGGTACGCCCAGATCTCGTCGCTGGCGGTCTGTGTCAACCCAGGGAGCGCCCTCAATTGCTACTGGCAGATGCCGTTCCGCAAGGGGTTCAGGATAACGCTCGAAAATATTGCCGACAATACGTTTACATTGTATTACCAGATCAACTACACGTTGATTGATGTTCCTGAGGATGCGGCCTATTTCCACGCCCAGTTCCGCCGGGTCAATCCCCTCCCTTATAAAAACGTCTACACGATTCTCGACGGTATTAAAGGATGGGGACATTACGTCGGCACCTACTTGGCATGGGGCGTGAACAATAATGGCTGGTGGGGAGAGGGCGAGATTAAATTTTTTATCGACGGCGATAAGGATTTCCCGACGATCTGCGGGACCGGGACAGAGGACTATTTCTGCGGCTCCTACAATTTCGATACCAAGGGCCCTGACGGAAAGGGGCGTTACACGGAGTTCACAACGCCTTATAGCGGACTGGCCCAGGTCATCCGGCCGGACGGCCTCTACGATTCGCAGCAGCGTTTCGGCCTCTACCGCTGGCATATCATGGACCCCGTGCGTTTCGAAAAAGACCTCAAGATCACCATCCAGGCCATCGGCTGGCGCTCGGGCGGAAGATACCTTCCCCTGCAGGACGACATCTCCTCAGTTGGATTCTGGTACCAGAAAGAGCCTCATGCTCCGTTCCCGAAGCTGCCGGATAAAGACTATCTGGAAATCATCTGAGTTTGGGCCCAGGACAAGATGAGCTGACCGCATCTCGTTCATCGGCCTTGCTCAAGGTGTGCCATTTTTGTTAGATTACTGGTGTGGCTCAGATATCTTCCCTTAGGCCAATGTCCCATCCTCCTGCGACTTGAGCTCTAAAAGACAGTCATGCGAAAACAACCCAAACTCGTTCTCCTCCCCCTGTTTGTGTCCCTCATTAGCCTTACTGCGCAGCCATCATTCTCCCAGGACACAAAAAAGAAGGATCTGGAATATCAGATCTCGGTCAGCGCCATCGCTATAGCCGTGACGGTCCAGGACAAGGGAGGGAAGTATATTAATGACTTGACCCAGGAGGACTTCACAGTCCACGAAAACAAGGTCAAGCAGACGATCACCTATTTTAAGCACGACTTTGAAGCGCCCTTGAGTTTGACGGTCCTCCTTGATGTCAGCGGCAGCATGGCCCTCCAGGACAAAATCAAGGATAGCAAGGATTTGCTCCGCTATCTTGTCACCTCGCTCCTCCGGCCCCAGGACGAAATCTCCTTACTGATATTTGCGGACGGCGAGGTCGAAGTGGCGTTGAAATTCTCCACCGACAGGAGCGCTTTTTTGGCCGAGCTGGACGGGATCGAGGCTTACGGTCAGACCGCCCTCAACGATGCCGTTGCAGTTTCCCCGGAATTCGCCAACAGGGGCAAGAACGAAAAGAGGGCTCTCCTCTTGATCACGGACGGAGTGGAAAACGACAGCCAAACCACTCCAGACCAGGCCGTGGAAATTGCCAGAAGGGTCGATGTCCCGATTTACACCATTGGATACCGGATTCCCGAGAGCGAGCAGTACCTCAGCAAGCACAAGCGCACCGCTTCATTGACTCCCGCAGGGATCATCGCCACTCTGGACAGATTTTCCCGGGCCACCGGAGGGAAGGCGTTTTTTGTCAACCAGCCCGGCGAATTTGCGGCCGCTCTCAGGGAGATCAAAAGAGAACTGAGCCATCAGTATATCCTTGGATACACGTCTTATAAACCCTTAAAAAACGAATACCGAAAAATAACGGTGACGACGCCCAAGAAAAAATATAGGGTCAGGACAAGAGAAGGTTATTAGAATTGGACATTAGCGAATACAAAAACGAACATATCTGTTCCCAAATTTGCCATTAGAGATTTTTAGAGCACTCATTTTCGCGTTTTTAGACCA
>CAZLFV010000028.1:0-27089 GCA_964558915.1 uncultured Eubacteriales bacterium
GAAGCCATATACTAAACAAACCTTTTTTCAAAATCAACTGCACGTTGGGCAAGCTTCTATTGACAGCCCTTGATGCCCTTGTATAATGGATTTTCTGGCCGCGCTGTGGTGAGGAAGCGTCAAGCAAGATTTATTACCCTGGAATCGAAAGTCGATGAGCAATTTATTGCGAATTCTCGAGAATGAGGTCCAGATCGCTGCTCTCATTTTTATGGGGATCGTCTATGTTTTCAGGCTGGTTTGGTTATTCAAGTTCAGCTCAAGTAAGGACAAAACCTTTCCGGAAGGAAATGAACGGGCTGGGATTGCTTTTTCTATGATGAATATTGCGATGCCCTGGGCCATGGAATCCACCCGAAAAAACCGTGTCTTCTATGTCCAGTTTGTCATCTTTCATCTGGGCGTCGCCGCCGCCATCAGCGCGACGTTTATCATCCCTTACGCTCCGGGTGTGTTTGCTCTCAGGCCTGTGATGTGGCTCTTTCGACTGGTCATCGGCGCAGCCTGTGTTGTCGGACTGATGAGGCTTTTCCGCAGAATCGCCAATCCCACCGTGCGCCTGGTCAGCACGCCGGACGATTATCTTTCTTTGATTTTGATGATCCTCTTTTTCGCTGCGGGTTTCTTGGCCGTACCGAATGCTTACCGGACAGCGGAATGGCCCTTGATTGTTTTCTTTGGTCTCACGGCCTTTTTACTCGTGTACGTGCCTTTTTCCAAGATCTGTCACTATCTGTATTATCCCTTCACCCGGTTTTTTCTGGGAAGGTCAATGGGGCATCGCGGAGGTTTTCCGGTTAAAAGAACTTCCCCGTGCCCGCCCCAGGCGATGGCCGGGAAGGAGAATTCCCTTGCGCCGTAGAAAAGCAGATATTTCGGAAGTTCCGAACTTTCTCTTGAGAACAGAGTCGCAAGAAAAAGCGCAAGAAGAAAAACTGGAGAGCGTAGCGCAGGGCCGGCTCAAGGTCTATGATCCCGCCGCCGATAACGTTAAGAAGTTTCTCGAGTTATTCGGCGAGCGAATCAATCGTCAGCTCGCCACCTCCATGGCCAGCTGCGTTCACTGCGGACTCTGTGCCGAGTCCTGCTATTACGCGCTGGCCAGGCCGGATGATCCCACGATGACGCCGGTCTGGAAAGCAGACCAAGTTCGCCGGATCTTCAAGAAACATCTGGACTGGGCGGGCCGGATCTTTCCTTGGTGGGTAAATGCCGGCGCCCCGGCCGACGATGCCGAACTCAACCGTCTGAAGAACATCGTTTTCGGGACGTGCAGCGCTTGCCGCCGCTGTACCTTGAACTGTCCGATGGGAGTTGACACGGCGTCCTTGATCAGATTTGCACGCGGGCTGCTCACGGAGCTGGGCATTGTTCCTGAAGGGATTTTCAATGTCAGCCGCGACCAATGGGAGACGGGCAATCAGATGGCCGTCACGGAAGACGATTACCTGGAAACTCTTCAATGGATGAGAAAGGAACTGGAAGAGGAGGTTAAGGCTTCAGATATTCAAATTCCAGTTGAACGGCCGGATTGCGAAGTCCTGTATGTGATTAATCCTCGGGAGATCAAGTTTGACCCTCGCTCTATTGCCCACGCGGCCACGATTTTTCATTTTGCCGGAGAAACCTGGACCCTGCCGAAATGGGGCTGGGATCAAACCAATTTTGGGCTCTTCTCCGGGGACGATCACCTGGGCGCATACATGGCCAAGAGAGTCTACGAAGCAGCGGTCAGGCTCCACTCCAAGCGCATTGTGATTTCAGAGTGCGGCCATGGCTACCGTTCCACCCGCTGGGAGGGCTACAACTGGGCGAACTATCATCAGAAAATCCCTACGGAATCGGTGGTTCAGACGCTTATCCGCTATATTAAAGATGGACGAATCAAGGTCGACCCGTCGAGCAATCCGGAGCCGGTGACTTTTCATGATTCCTGCAACATCGCCCGCTCAGGTGGGCTGATCGAGGAGCCGCGGTGGCTTCTCAAGCGCGTCTCTGCGGATTTTAGGGAAATGCATCCCAATCGGACAGAAAACTATTGCTGCACGGGAGGCGGAGGCCTCTTGTCCATGGCGGAGTATCGGCCTCTTCGCCTCGAAGTCGGGAAAATTAAGGTTGAGCAGCTCAAGGCGACCGGGGCCAGGCTTGTTTGTACAATGTGTCATAATTGCGTGGACGGACTTGCAGACTTGATCAAGCACTACAAGCTTAACATGAGGGTGGTCCAAATCCTGGAACTCACGGCCAATGCCTTAATGACTTGAAAAGGTAGCGCACATTTCTTAGATGATTGAGTTGAGTGAAAAAAGCGTCGGGTTCGGTCTCATCGGCACCATCACATATGATGTTATAAGCACGGCGGCCGGCCGGGTTTTCCGGGGATTGGGAGGGGTTCTTTATCAAGCGGCGGCGCTGTGCGGTTTGGGATGTGATGTTTTTCTCCATACTCGCGTAGGAAGCAACCTATGGCCCCAAGTCAAAAAGGTCACGGACAATTGGCCGACCTTCCATGACCGGGGAATTCAAACGGTGGCCGGGCCGGGAAACCGAGTTTTTCTCCATTATCCGGAGAAGGGAGAGCGCGTTGAAATCCTGGAATCTCTTGTTCCTCCTCTCGAGCCCGGGCCAGTCATCAATGACCTCTCCTGCTTTGGAATGCTCATTCTGATCATCAATTCAGGGTTCGACATAAAGCTCAAGAACTGGCGCAGAATTGTCGGTAAGGCCAAATGCCCGATCTGGTTTGATGTCCATTCCCTGGCTCTTTCTGCAGACCTGCATAAGCCGCGGCACTATCGGCCTCTCAATGAATGGAAGGATTGGGCCGAGGGAGTTGATTATCTCCAGGCCAACTTGGAAGAAGTGGCTGCGATGCTCGGGAACCCGAACACCCGGCCGACCCAGGAGAGGCTCGGTTATTTCGGCGGTGCGGCTTTTGAAATTGGTGTTAAAAGTGTCCTCATAACTCTGGGAAAACAAGGAGTTCTGGTGCTGACGCCCAAGAGCACAAAAAAAATGAAAGCGGCTGATGTTTGCCGAGTGGTAGATACGACGGGCTGCGGGGATGTCTTTTGCGCGGGCACCGCGATGAAATTAGCTTCTGGGGCCAATCCGCTGGAGGCGGCGGCCTTCGGCATTAAACTCGCCGCACAAGCTTCGCGGGTTTCGGGAGTCAGAGAAACATATGCTCTGGTCCGGGGCTTCAAAGTCAAGAGCCCAGCTTGAAATAGCTGGAATATTTTACTTCCCCGTTTTTTGTGATAAAATAAAAAAAAACGGATGGCCAAACCCTTTCAAAATCGGTTTTTTTCAGATTTTCTCAAGCCCAAGCAAATTGTCTTCGACCTTCAGGCCAAGGAAAAAGTCCAGGCCATCGAAGAGCTCCTTGATATCTTGCTCAAGCAGAAGCTTATCGCGAACAAGAAGCTCATCCTCACGAGGCTCGTCGACCGGGAGAGGCTAGACTCCACGGCCATCGGAGATCACGTCGCCCTTCCTCATGCCCGCGTGAACACAGGCGGAAATATGGCCGTGGCCATCGGCCGGTCGGAGAAGGGGATTGACTTCGACGCGGTGGATAAAAAAAAGGTCCATCTCATCATTCTTGTAATCTGGAATCCCTCCCTCCCGGGTCTTTTCAATCACCTCTTTGCCGGCCTAGCCCGGTTCCTGAGAAAGCCCGACTTCCGCAGAAGGCTGTTTGAAGCCAAGACCAAGAGCGATCTCTACAATATTCTTTCGGAGATCGAACTGACTTTGCCGCCTTTTGAGGAACGAATCATCAGCCTGGCCAGTCTCCTTTACAAGCTCCAGGAGATTGAGCTGCGCAAAAAAAAGGCGAGCAAGGTGCAAGTCAAAGAGCTCCAGAAGCAAGCCGACTTAATTCGCGAGGACCTCGACGAAGCCGTGCTCACCCGCTTTGACAGGCTGATGGAGAGATACGGTTTTGCGGTCGCCGAGATCGAGGGTGGCGTTTGCCAGGGGTGCAACATGAAGGTGGCCACGCAGATGAGCTCGGCCATCGAGGGGAGCAACGACATCTTCATCTGCGAAAACTGCGGCAAGTTTCTTGTCTCTTCTCCCAAGAAAAAGAAATAGCTACTTCACCGCCTCTCTCACCAGGCTAGCCGGTTCGAGAAGTCTATAGACGGGATAAATCCCGAGCTCGCGGCTCCATTGGGGGACGAGGTAACGGTCGAAAAAATTCCAGACGATGAGCCCGTCGTCGCTCTCCGGCTCGAGAAGGGAGGCGGCCAGGTTTCCCAGCGGCTGGCCGGCTGGCACCATGTATGTTCCGGCGGCAAATTCCTTTATTTCCTTGACGTAAACACCTTTCACCTGGTTCAGGTGGTGGCCTTGAAAAGGCCTCTCCATGGATTTGAATTCCCTGAGCTTGAAGGTTTCCACTTCAAGCGTCGCCGCCGCCTTGAGTTTTTCAACGACGAGTCCGTGCTGAAGCAGCTTGGCGATGATATCCGGGTCGGGAGTGTCAATGATATAAGCGTGGGGAAACCGGACGCTTCGTGTCCCGACGTAATCGGAAAAGTAGGGGAGAGTATAGATTTTCACCCTGTCTGTCGGCCGGACCCGGGGCCGCTGGCCCGGAGCTTGTTCGATGATTTCAACTTCACAGGCATGAATAGTGATTGGGTTCTTCAGAGGCCTGGCCTCGAATTCAACGGAGAATACGTCCTGCGCTGACGGCTTCGAGCCCTTGAGGATGGTCTTTTTGTCCGCCATTGATACGAGCGCGGCGATCTCATCCAGGTGCGCATGACAATAGTCCAGGACCGCGCGCAGAAAGTTATAGTTGCCCATAATCCGGGTCTTGAAATCGGCATAGACATAATTCTCGTCAAGGATGGACAGGCGGTTCCGCAGGCCAATATAGTTGGTGACATAGCGGGGCTGAGGTTCAAACGTGGCCCATCCGTTTTCCGGAGTTCTGTAGTCCCTGAAACCGCCATAACCCAGGGCCGGAGTGCCGTATTTATTTTCCAGGCTGGCCTCAATCTCGGGCATCATTTTGTCTCTTTGATACTCGATGATGGCACTGTCGCCATTCGGGTTGAGCCCCCAAGAATAGGTGACAACTTCTTGATGGTAGGCGCCATTGGTTGTGTGGCAGTCGACCAGCAGAAGAGGGTCCCAGCGAAGAAGGACGTTCTTGACTAACCCCCGAAGCTCGGGGCTCTCCAGTTTTATGCTGTCCCGGTTGAGGTCCAGGTTTTGGCCGTTGTGCCGGACGCCGACACCCTGCTCGGGACCGGGCTGATGCGGCCGGTTCTCCGGCCTGATCTTATCGTTGCCGTCGGCGTTAAAAATTGGTGCGATCAGGATGATGAGCCGGTCGAGATAGAGCGGCTTTTCCGCGAGTAGGATATCCCTTGCCAGCATCAGGCTGGCTTCTTTGCCCTCGACTTCTCCGGCATGGATGTTGGCCTGGATGTAGATAACACCTCTTTTTTCGCGCCGCAGAGCCTCGGGAGCAGCAGGCAATGGATTCCCCAAAACGATGAGGGGGACAGCCTTTCCTTCAGCGCTTGTGCATAGCGTTTCAACGCGGATATAACGGCTCTGCTGCTCGAGCTTCTTAATGAAGGCCATGATATCGGAGTAACGCGATGTGGCCTTGTACTGGCTGGCTTCGGCCACCGTCAAAGGCTCTCTGGCTGCGGCGCCCTGACCGGTGACAGGCAGGATGGCGCTCGAGATCAAACCAAGGAAAAGCGACAAGTATTTCAGAGTTCTCATGAAACGAAATCTATATAAACTTTAGGCTTGAGTCAACAGCACGAAGCAAGCATCTCTTTTTTTGTGATTCGGCATGGCGCAGGGGGCCGCCCTCAGCCCCCGCACCCCGGGAACCAGTCCCGTCGGTTCCCCCCGTCAGAAAAAAGCCGACGGGTCCCCCTTCCGCTACGGGGGCCTCAGGGCGGCCCCCTGCGCCACATCATGAAGATCACATATTTGGAGATGTTTCCCAGAGCGAAAAATTGATAAAATATTATAAGTAGAGAGATGGCCGCCTTTGCTGTGAGCCCGGAAAAGGAGGATGCCGTCCGCCTCAGGATGGAACGGCTGGGAATCTGGGAGAAGGATCTTGTCGAGAAGTTCATCCGCTCATCTGGAAAAGGCGGGCAGAAGGTCAACAAGGCTGCGTCCTGCGTCTACCTGAGGCACATCCCCACTGGCATCGAAGTCAAATGCCAGCAAGAACGTTCCCAGTCTCTGAACAGATTCCTGGCGCGAAGAATCCTGGCGGATAAAATCGAGAAGATGATCCTTGGAAAAATCACCGAGGAAGAGCAAAGAATCGAGAAAATTAGGCGGCAGAAAAGGAAGCGGTCAAAAAAGGCGAAGCTGAAGATGCTCGAAGCCAAGAGAAAGCGTGGTGAGATAAAGAGGTCTCGTGCTTTCCGGCCGGGTTTTGATGACTAGGTTCCACTCTTGGATCAGCTATTGAGCCCGAAGCGCTCTTAACCTTGCCCTAGCCTCATCGACTTGCAGAAGTCCTTGATCCGCTGTTGCCCAGATTGCCACCAGCTTTTCATACTGCTCAATTGCCTTCGCCCTCTGTCCCGTCTTCTCGTACAGCCTGGCCAGCCTGAACCGGCTGAACGGGTGGACCAGGATGTTTCCGGTTTTTTTAGGGTCGAGAAGCCGCTCATACTCAGCTATGGCTTTGTCTATTTCACCCTTTTTCTCAAGAGCCCTGCCCAGAAAATCATTCGTCCACGGGAGATTCCTCATGATGATAGTGATTTCCTCCGACAGGCTGACTGCAAAGCTCGGCAATCTTCGGAATTCCGAGATCGCCTCATCCTCCAGGCCTCGGGCAAGGTGGGTTTCTGCGGAGAGGAGATAGTAGGCTCTTTCCGCGTCTCGGGTTTCCTGGGGTTTCATGGGTGTCTCAAGAAGAGATCTGACCTCGGCCAGTCTGGCCTGGGCTTCGTCCAGGCGGTTTTCTCTGAGGTCCAGCAGGCCGAGATAACATTGATACAGGGCTCGGTTTAATGAATCTGACCGAGTCTTGTAGTGAGCCTGGTGATCGTATAGGGCCTGGATGTATGCGCGGCAGAGATCGTTCTTCCCCCAATCATACGAGACCCACTTTTTTCGCGACAACATTATGCCCATATAGGTAAAATTCTGAATGCTGCCAAAGAGTTCGGCCGCCTTGCTGAAGTCGCTTAGGGCTTGCTGGAGATTTCCTTGAAGGCTGGAGTATAATCCCCTGAACTCATAGGCCATGGCCTGCACTCCTTCAGAAGGGGCCACGGGGATGTAATGGTTGATCCAGCGAACGGCCGAGGAATAGTCCTCTTTTAAGGCATAGCAGTATGCGGCCTTGATTTGGGCGCCGGAATCGGGCCTGATCTTAATGGCCTCCTCGTACTTCTCGATAGCCTTTTCCAGATCTCCCATGTTGAAGTACAGTTCTCCCATGGAATCATAGGGGTTGGAATCGTCCGGGGAGACGGAGGCGTATTTCTGAAAGTAGCCGAGAGCTTGGCCAAAGTCTTTTTTATAGATATATATATAAGCCAGCCAGTTCAAGGCCGGGCCGAAATCAGGGTCGAGCTCAAGAGCCTCGTTCAACTCAATCTCGGCTTCGTCGAGCCTCCCTCTGCCAAAGTAGTAATCGCCCAGGTTGAGATGGACTCTTTTTTCTTTGGGATATTCGGCGGCAATTTGCTTGAGGATGCTAAAACGCTTCTCCTGGTTCTGCTCAATTTGTGCGCCGAGCGCTTCGGCGTAGAGCCCCTCTTTCCCCCCCAGTCTCTTGCTGAATTGCTTTGACTTTTCGAAGGCGCTGTCCCTTCCGGCCAAATCATTGAGTCCTTGGTTCGATTGCGCCAGGTATATATAAGCCATAGCAAATTCAGGGTCAATCTCCACGGCTCGCCTAAAAAGCCTTTGGGCGTCGCCGAAATGCCAATTCTCAAAGGCATCCCTTCCCTTGAGAAAAGCATTATACGCTTCCATAGAATTAGTGGTAACTTCTCTGATTGGCGATATCTGAGCGGCGGTGACCTGCTCTTCCACTCCAATCCCGCTGGAAATCTCTCGGCTGAGGGTATCGATCTGGGTTTTGAGGATGCTATCCACCCCAACTCCTCGCGCCCCCGCGCTTTTAATCAACTTTTTAGATTGGGCATCCAGAATGTTTACCGAGGTAGCAAAGACGTTGCCCGCTTTAGTGAAGCTTCCCAGGATAATCGCCTGGATCCCGTCCAACCGGCAGAGCTCGAAGCCCAGGTCCCTGTCAATAAAGTTCAGGTCTTCTTTTCCCAGCCTCTTGAGGAGGTCGAAGAGTCTCTCCCAGGTGGTGACCTGCAGTGTTTTCGATTCCTCGAGAGCCGTAATCAGCAGGTTGGGAATGGCGTCCTGGAGATAATCATAATTCGGGTCGCCGGTCTGGTTGATGAAATTGATTACGGCCACGCTCAGCCTGCTTTCCGGGGCAGCCCGCGATTTTCCGGAAAAATATCTCCAGGCGAAAAATCCGGCCGCCAGGACAGCCAGGAAAACAAGGACCGGCAAAACGAAAGTGCTTTTTTCCCCGACCTTGGGAATTTCCCTGGTCCCCAGGTTTTTTTCAATCTTATCCAGCTCGGCGGAAAGCTCTTCGGCGCTTTGATAGCGGCTCTCTTTATTCTTCTCCAGGCACTTAAGGATGAGCCGGTTCAAGACCTCGGGAATTTCAGGGTTGATCGCCCGCGGCTCCGGCGGAATTTCGTTTTTTTGCTTGGCCAGGAGCCCAAGGAGCGTATCGCTTTCAAAAGGTACTTTTCCGGTGGCCATTTCATATAACACTATCCCCAGTGAATAGACGTCGGTTCGATGGTCGACGTCCTGACCCTCGGCCTGTTCGGGGCTCATGTAGTCGGCGGTCCCCAGGATCGCTCCGAGACGCGTCCCTTTCTTGCCTTCGAGCGAGCGGGCTAACCCGAAATCCATGATATGGGCATTGCCCTGTTCATCGACCATGATGTTCTGCGGCTTCAGGTCGCGATGGATAACCCCTTGGCGATGGGCCTCTGCCAGTCCTCCGCAGACCTGCTTGGCGATATGCACGGCCGTCTGCAGACTCAGATGCTTGGTCATCTGGATCATGCTTTTCAGGCTTTGCCCCTGAACATATTCCATGATGAGATAGTACGTGTCTTTTTCTTTGCTCAGGTGGAACATGCGGCAGATGTTCGCGTGGGAGACCTTGCGGGCGAGCTTGAGTTCATTCTGGAACCGGTTGATCGTTTTTTCGTCTGCGGCAATCTCGGGAAGGATGAGCTTCAGGGCCACTTTTTCGTTGATTTCCGTATCCAGAGCCTTGTAGACGCGGCCCATTCCTCCTTGACCAAGGTCTTCGATGATCCTGTACCGATCGGCAAAAAGAGTCCCGGGCACGAACTCACTGGTGGCTGGAGGCGGCATCGTCAGGGTGGGGGCCCCGTAAAAGTCCGGCACGATCTCAAGCTGGGAGCCGCACTTGTGGCAATAGCGAGAGTCGTCTTGGTTATCAGAATGGCACGACGGACATTTGATCATATCTTATTTGTATGATATTTGCCAGATATTTTCAATCGCCTACGGATGATTTAGCCTAATTCGCCGCGTCAAGGCTGGCCCAGGAGCATCTCAGCCGGCCAGGCGGATGAGCGCCTGCAAAAGTAAGTTAGCGCCTTTTTCCAAATCCTCAAACCGGATCGTCTCTCCGGGCGAATGGCTGATTCCGTCGAGACAGGGGATGAAGATCATGCCCGCGTCGGTGACGTTTGAAACGATCTGAGCATCGTGCCCGGCGCCGCTTGTCAGGGAGAGAAAAGGATAGCCGAGCTTCTGGCACTCCTCTTTAAGAATATCGACAATCCGAGACGGAATCGTGACTGGATCTGTCTTGTCCACGAGGCGCGAAAAGAATTTTACCCCCCGCGTCGCGGCGATATCTTCAGCCAGCTCCATAAGCTCTTTTTCCAGGGCTTCGAGCGTCTCTGGAGAAGAGCTTCGAAAATCCAGAGAAAAATCAACCTCGCCGGGAACGACGCTGAACGATCCCGGATGAACGTTGACTTTGCCGAAGGTAATCATGCTGCCGTAGTGCTTGGTGGCGACAAGCTGTGTTCCCTTGAGTGCAAAATCGGCCGTGGCCAGGAAGGCATCATGGCGGAGTTCAAGGGGAGTTGTGCCGCCGTGTTCGGCCCGGCCCAAGAATGAACACCAGCGGTAATTCTTTCCGGCGATCCGCTCGACGATCCCGATGGGGACATCTTCGGTATCGAGTGTGGCTCCCTGTTCTATGTGGAGTTCGAGGAACGCCTCCACGTCCGGCTTTCCTTCGTTTGCCTTTAATATGCTTTCCAGGTTGAATTCGGTCCCGGCCAGGACATCCTTGAGGGGCCGGCCGAATGAGGTTATCCCTTTTTCTATTTCCTTTGGGTTGAGCAGGCCCGCAAACGCCCGGCTGCCGAGGAAATCGCCGACAAGGTTTCCTTCTTCGTCAGTGAACGAGACAACCTCCAAGGGCCTGGCCGGCCGCCAGCACTCTTCACAGAGTCGTCTGAGACACTCGAGCCCGGCAAGCACTCCGATGGAGCCGTCATACTTCCCGCCGTTGATGACCGTATCGATATGAGAGCCAACGAGCACCGGCCGGCCTTCCTCTCCCAAACGGCCAAAAAGGTTGCCCGCGCCGTCCTGCCTGAAGGCGAGACCCGCCTCAGTCATTCTTTTTTGAAGCCACTTCCGGGCCTCGCGGTCGGGTTGACTGAAGGAGGGTCGGGTGATCCCTCCCCGGGGGTCTTGGCCAAACCGGGCCAGCTCCTCGATGTCACCTCTTAGGCGCTCAAGGTTAATCTTGATGTCCATGGAGAAGAGCCTTCATCTCCTTAACGGCCTGGACGATGCCGACAATGGCTGCCCTGGCAACAATAGCAAACCCGATGCTGAGTTCCGAGATCTCGGGGATGGCGACGATGGCCCGGACGTTCCGGTAATCCAGCCCGTGTCCGGCATGAACTTCCAGGCCCAGTTTGTATCCCGAGGCGGCAGCTTCTTTGACCCTGATGAGGGCCTTTTGCCGAGCCTCGCCCGGACTGAGTTCAGAGTATTCTCCGGTGTTGATTTCGATAAGTGGCACCCCCAGTTCCTGGCAGGTTTTGATTTGCTCAAGGTCCGGGTCGACAAAAATGCTGACCCTGATCTTGGCTTGGAGAAGTTCCTGGATAAAAGGCCGAAGCTGCGCCTGAGCGGCGACGACATTCAACCCGCCCTCTGTGGTCAGCTCCTCTCGACGCTCGGGAACAAGCGAGACGACATCGGGTTGGAGCCGCAGCGCCATGTTTTTCATTTCCTCAGTGGCCGCCATCTCTAAATTCAGCTTAGTCTTGACGACCTCACGCAGCAGGCTTAGGTCTCGCTCCTGAATATGCCGCCTGTCACCCCGCAGATGAATGACTATCCCTTCTGCGCCCGCCTGTTCAGCCAGCAGAGCGGCAAGGACCGGGTCCGGCTCGTTGCTCTTTCGGGCCTGCCGAATCGTGGCAAAATGGTCAACATTGACCGCAAGCTTCATGGCTGACTCCTTTTTATTCTCCCAAATATTTGGCAATGACATCTGTTGTTTTTCGCGCGAGCTCCTCGATTTGGGTTTTGTCCTCGCCTTCGACCATGACTCTGGCCAAAGACTCTGTCCCTGAATAGCGGACATCCAGCCGGCCCACGCCGGCAAGCTGGGCCTTGACCTCTTCTATGACTTGAATGATCTCCGGGAACTCGCGGAAATCAATTTTTTCTCTGACCCAAACGTTCTGGAGAATCTGCGGGAATTCCTTGAGGCCCTTGACCAGTTCGGAGAAAGGCGCTCCCGATAAAAGCATCACTTTGAGCATTTTCAGGCTGGTCAGGATGCCGTCGCCGGTCGGGCAATCGTCGAGAAAAATAGTATGGCCTGACCGCTCGCCCCCCAGGTTGGCTCCGAGATCTATCATCTTCTCCAGGACATATTTATCCCCCACCCTGGTCCGCACGAGCTCGAGCCCCATTTCCCGGAGCGCTTTCTCCAGCCCCATGTTGCTCATGGTCGTCGCCACGACCGCGTTTGACTTCAGGGTTCTGTTTGTTTTCATGAAGCGCGATTGGACAAAAAGGGTATGATCGCCGTTATGAACTCTCCCTTTTTCGTCGACCCAAATGGCCCGGTCGGCATCCCCGTCGTAGGCGACGCCGAGGTCGGCACGGGCGTTGATAACCATTCGAGCAAGGCCTTCCGGATGAAGGGAGCCGCATTTGCGGTTGATGTTTTTTCCGTCGGGGATGTTAAAGATGGGGATGACCTTGAAACCGAGATGGAAAAATACGAGCGGAGCGACAGCACAGCTGGCGCCATTGGAACAATCCAGGACAATGGTCATCTCCTTGGCCGGAGGGAGACGGTCGATCTGGCGCCTGAGGAAATCTTCATATTCTTCGGCCAGGGCTGGCTGCGGAACGACTCGGAGTCTTTTTTCCCTGATTTTGTGCTTCCGATTCAACAGAATCCGTTCGAGCCTCAGCTCCCACCCGTCCGGGATCTTGATTCCTTGAGAGGAGAAGATTTTAATGCCGTTATCCCTGTAGGGATTATGGGAAGCCGAGATAACGATTCCTGCAGCATAGCGGTGCTTTTTTGTCAGATATGATACAGCCGATGTTGGGACGATCCCCGCCGAAATAACGTCCCCACCGCCCGAGTCGATCCCCTGGAAAAGAGCTTTTTCAATCCAGGGCCCTGATTCTCTTGTGTCGCGTCCTACAAGAATGCGTGGCTCCAGGCCCTCTTCCCCGAGCAATTTGACCAGCGCCCAGCCAAGGCTGGCCACAGTGGATGGGTCCAGAGGGTACTCGCCGGCCACGGCCCTCATGCCGTCCGTTCCGAAAAGTTTTTTCATTGTTTCTTTTTCGGCGCGGGTTTCTCCGCCGAGCCGGGCCCCTCTATAAGAATCCTGACCCTCACTTTGCTCCGCGGGTATGTCAGCCTCAAGTAAGGATTGGGGAGGATCAGGTCGGCGTCAAATTCCGTGGACTTGGTCAGGTCAGAAACGTTGATCGGAACGGTCGTGACTCTGTCTTTTTCCTTGACTTTGCTCTCCGGCCCCTTGACCGCGACCCGCGTGGGCATGACCTCAACCTTGCTGATTCCATGCTCCTCTTTGACCTGGCCGATAATGTTGGGGACGATCTCGAGCATGACTTCTTTTGTCCGTTCGAGCTTGAGCCGGACCTGATTGGGTGAAATCCTGACCACCGCAGCGCCAGGTGGAACGCTGATCATTGCCTCCTTAAGAGGGAATTCCCGCTGAAAGACAGAGGCCTGCTGGAGGTTGAGCTTAGCGATGACATTGGCAGCGGTAATCTCGTTGATCAACCTGTTGGGAGCTCGGATAATGACCTCCACTGCGGCTTCGGGTTTTTCCAAGAGCTCCATATCTGGAGGCACATTCACTATCTCCAGGGGAACTGTCAGCGTTTTCTCTGAGAACGTTTTCTCCTCGGGAATGAGGGATAGCCAGATAAAGAATGCCAGGATGAGCGACAAGAGCTTCAGCCCCCAGTTTTTTATAACGATGTTGCGGATCAGCTTTTTCATGGTCTTTCCAAATAGCCGAGCAGGAGCTCTTTCAGCTGGTCTTTGTCCTGAACTCGGATCAGGTGGCCTTTGGTCGCGACCGAGATAGTGCCCGTTTCTTCGGAGACGACGACGACAGCCGCGTCCGTTTCCTGGGACAACCCGATCGCGGCGAGATGGCGGGTCCGGGCCAAGAATTTTTCGTCCTGATTATGAGAAGTGGGCAGGGGCAAAACACAGCCGGCTGCCAGGATTTCGTTTCCCTTTATGATGACGGCTCCGTCATGAAGAGGAGAGTGGGGAAAGAAGATATTGACGAGAAGGTCTTTGGAGAGCAGAGCATCCAGCTTGGTCCCGCGGTCGGCATAGACTTTCAGGGAGATCTCTCTCTCCAAGGCGATGAGGGCACCGATTTTTTTCAGAGAAAGATATTCCACAGCAAGGAAAAGGTCTTCCAGCTTTTCCTCCAGGGATTTCAAGGAGAAAGGCCTGTAGAAAGAATGCGACCCCAGGCCCGTGAGAAACCGTCTGATCTCGCCTTGAAAGAGGACGATGATGCCAATAATGAGGTATGTTGTGAGGCTCTGGATGAGGCGATAAGACACAACGAGCTTGGCCCACCGGGTGATCAAATAAAGGAGGCCGATGATGCCAATGCCAATGGCCATCTGATATGCCCGAGTCTCCCGGATGAGCCGGAGGAGGGAGTAAATAATAAACGCGATGAGAAGAACGTCCAGGACATCAGCCACCGTGATGCGAGACAAGGCGTTGACAATACTAGTGAACATAGGTTTTGCGCTGACCTTCCCCGGGCGGCTTTTTTGCTCCCCGGCTGAGAATTGTCTCGGCCACTGTGATCGCCCTCTTGACGGCTTCAAGATCGTGGACACGGAGCAAAGATGCTCCCCGCAACAAGCTCACCACGGCCGCAGCGATCGTGCCTTCCAATCTGTCTTGAGGACCGAGGTTCAAGATATTTCCGATAAATGATTTTCGAGAGATGCCCACGAGCACCGGCCGGCCGAGCTCGGCCAGCACGTCGAGGTTGTTGATCAGAGTGAGGTTGTCTTCGAGGTTTTTCCCGAAACCGATTCCCGGGTCGATGATGATTCGTTCTCTCCTGATGCCCGACGATTCTGCCGCCTCGACCCGGTCGTCGAGAAACGATTTGACCTCCGCGAGGACATCTTCGTAATGCGGGCTGAGCTGCATGGTCAGCGGCGTCCCTTTCATGTGCATCAGGATAATTCCGGCTCCGGTCCGGGCGGCAAGAGGCAACATTCTGGAATCGAAGCGGCCCGCGCTGATGTCATTGATGATGTCGGCGCCCGAGGCAAGGGCGGCCTCAGCGACCTCGGCCTTGGTCGTGTCGACCGAGATCAGCACATTGGTTTTTTTCCTGAGCCCTGAGATCACCGGAAGAATCCTCCTGAGCTCTTCCTCTGCTGGCACGGGATTGGCTCCGGGCCGGGTGCTTTCTCCTCCGATGTCGATGATGTCCGCGTTCTCGGCGGCAATCTCCAGGCCTCGTTCGATGGCCTGGGCCGCGTCCAAATAGATTCCGCCGTCATAAAAGGAATCCGGGGTGACATTGACAACGCCCATGAGCCAGGTTCGCGGGCCCAGGACAAAGCTCTTGCTCTGAACTTGGAATAAGTATTTCTCTCCCAACGTCCTCTAAGCTTTCACCAGATTGGGTTTTTCTAGAGGTTTGACCTCAGGGGTCTCTTTTTTATCTTCCTTCTTCTCTACGACGGGACCTTCAGGCGTTTTCTGGGCTTCTGCTTCAGCGCGTTTCTGGGCCTTGAGTCCTTTTTTCACGCCGGCCAAGTTGTCAATTTCATCGGAATCCAGGACTTCTTTTTCCAGCAGGGCCTTGGCGATCTTGAGCAGCTTGCGTTTGTTTTTCTCGAGGAGCTCCTGGGCACGGTTAAAGCTCTTGGTGATGATTTTCTTGACTTCGGCGTCGATGAGCTCGGATGTCCGCTCGCTGAAATTCTTGTTCATGGCCAGGTCCCGGCCGAGGAAGATGAGATCATCGCGCTCGCCGAACGTCAGCGGGCCGAGGTCCGACATGCCCCACTGGCAGACCATTTTCCGGGCGATCTCGGTGGATTTTTCGAAATCGTTGGCCGCGCCTGTTGTGGTCTGGCCGAGGAGCAGTAGCTCCGCCACCCGGCCGGCCAGCAGCACCGAAAGCTGGGCTTCGAGATATTCCTTGCTGTAGGTATACCGGTCATCGAGAGGAAGCTGCTGGGTTAGGCCAAGGGCTAATCCCCTAGGAATGATTGTGACCTT
This sequence comes from uncultured Eubacteriales bacterium, assembly GCA_964558915.1. Classification (GTDB taxonomy): domain Bacteria; phylum Acidobacteriota; class Aminicenantia; order Aminicenantales; family UBA8522; genus CAZKEW01. The sequence goes on from CAZLFV010000028.1 coordinate 15,908, forward strand.
ATGGATCGGGTCGGCCTCGGGAATTAGGGCAGCAACAAGCGCATGTCCGGCTTCGTGATAGGCCGTGCTCTTTTTCTCCTCTTCGGAGATAATCATGCTCTTCCGTTCAACTCCCATCAGGACCTTGTCTTTGGCCGATTCCATATCCGTCATTTTGACCGCGGCCTGTCCGTTGCGGGCCGCCAGTAGGGCCGCTTCGTTGACGAGGTTCGCTAAGTCGGCGCCGCAAAAGCCCGGGGTGGACCGGGCCAGCACTTTGAGGTCGACGTCTTTGTCGAGCGGGATTTTTCTGACATGCACCCTGAGGATTTCCTCACGGCCCTTGACATCGGGCATGTTGACGACGATCCGGCGGTCGAACCGTCCCGGCCGGAGCAGGGCGCTGTCGAGAATGTCCGGCCGGTTGGTGGCGGCGATGAGAATAATCCCTTCATTGGAGTCGAACCCGTCCATCTCGACGAGAAGCTGATTGAGGGTCTGTTCCCGTTCGTCATGCCCTCCGCCCAGGCCCGCGCCTCTCTGCCTGCCGACGGCATCGATCTCATCGATGAAGATCAAGCACGGCGCATGCTTCTTGCCCTGGTCGAAGAGGTCCCGGACGCGGGAGGCGCCAACCCCGACGAACATCTCGACAAAATCCGAGCCGCTGATGGAGAAGAAGGGGACATCGGCCTCTCCGGCGACGGCGCGCGCGAGCAGCGTCTTTCCCGTTCCCGGCGCGCCGACGAGCAGAACTCCCTTGGGAATCCTACCGCCCAGTCTCTGGAACCGCTGCGGGTCTTTAAGAAAATCAATGATCTCCTTGAGCTCTTCCTTGGCTTCGTCGACTCCGGCGACGTCTTTGAAGGTGTATTTCTTTTGCGTTCCCGAGAACAGCTTGGCCCGGCTCTTTCCGAACGACAGAGCCTTGTTCCCGCCCGCCTGCATCTGTCTCATAAAGAAAACCCAAAAGAGGATCAGAAGGATGATGGGAAACCAGGTGAAGAGGTATGAGTACCATGAGCCGCGGCTAATATCTTTGACACTGATGCCGACCTGGTGTTCCCGCAGGATTTTAACTAGGTCATCATACTGCGTTGGGGAGATTGTTTTGAAAGTCTCTCCGTCTTTGTATTTTCCCCTAATCTGGTTGCCTGAAATGGTGACTTCCTCGACCCTGTTGGACTCGACATCGGCCATGAACTGGCTAAAATTCACCTCTTTCTTGATGAGCGTCGGGGATTGGAGAAGGCTCCACAAAAGGATGATAATCACCCCGGCAGAAATCCAGAAGAGCATATTTTTAAGCGATTTATTTCTTTTTCGTGGCATTTTTGCCTTCCTCTTAGCAACACCATTTTAGCACTTTTTTGGCCGATTGTTAACAAAAAGTGTTTTCACGTTATATACTTGATGGGCATTATCCCTTGGAGGTGGCCATGAGAAAAGTATTTTTTTGGGCCTTGCTCCTGTATTTTGCCGCGGCCGCTTTTGGCCAGGATGCCTCGATCAAGGAAGAGGACCTTGTTCTTAAGACTTATCCGTTTTCTGATCCTGACCCCGTTCCTCTCATCGGCCCCCTTTATCCTTACTTCAAGCTTAACGGCTATAGTTTGACCGGCAAGGATCAGGCTTGGAAGATGGTCACCCTGGAAAATCCTTTTCTCAAAGCTGTGGTCGCGCCCGAGATCGGAGGAAAAATTTGGGGCGCACTTGAAAAATCGACACACCGCGCTTTCGCCTACTGGAATCGGGTCGTCAAGTTCCGGGAGATTGCCCTGCGTGGACCCTGGACGTCGGGCGGGATTGAGTTCAATTTCGGGATCCTCGGCCACACTCCCATGACAGCAACTCCGGTTGATTATCTTTATAGGAAGAATGATGACGGGAGCGTAGGCTGCGTCGTGGGCGCTATGGACCTTCCTTCACGAACTTACTGGCGAGTCAATATCCGCCTGCCCAAAGATGCGGCTTTTCTTGAGACCGAGTGCTTCTGGTTCAACCCGACGCCGCTTCACGATTCTCTGTATCATTGGATGACAGCGGCCGAGGACGTCGGGGACGACCTGCGATACTGTTATCCCGGAAATCATTATATTGGCCACGGCGGACAGGCCTCTCCCTGGCCGATCGCTGAGAACGGCCAGGATGTCTCGTATTACCGGAATAACAATTTCGGAGGCAGCAAGTCTTATCATGTTCTCGGAGAGTACGGCGAATATTTTGGCGGCTACTGGGAAAACGCTGGTTTCGGCTACGGCCACTGGGCGCTTTACGACGACAAACCGGGCCTGAAGCTCTGGATCTGGTCATTGGCCCGCGACGGAGGCATCTGGAAAGACTTGCTGACCGACCCGGGAAATCAACAATACACTGAGCCTCAGACCGGGTTGCTCTATAACCAGGCGGCTGGTGATAGCGGACTGACACCTTTCAAGCACGCTTTTTTTGCTCCGATGTCAGTCATGAGATGGAAGGAGATCTGGTTCCCCATTAAAGACATCGGCGGCTTGGTCGCTGCCTCGCCATATGCTGCGCTGAATGTTTCCAGAGAAGAGGATAACCTGCGGCTCGGAATCTGTCCTCTGCAAAGCCTGGATGACGACCTTGTTGTCCGTGTCGGCACTGAGCAGGTTTATCGTCGGCACTTGGGATTGAGACCGCTCGAAACCCTCATCCAGCACGTGGACCTCTCCGGGAAAAAAGGCGAGGTCGCCGTGGAACTGGGAAAAGAAAAGCTGAGGTGGACGTCGGTGGATAAAGAACGCAACACGCTCAGCCGTCCCGTCGTTGCTTTTAAGGATTTCGATTGGACATCAGCCGAAGGACTCTTCGTGGCTGGCCAGGAGCTGGCCAAGCAGCGGAATTATCCCGAGGCGCTGGACCGGCTATTGTCCTGCCTCGAGAAGGAACCCGGACATATCAGGGCATTGGCCCAAGTTGCCGAGCTTTACTTCAAGCGAGCTGAATATGAGAAAGCCAGGAATTATGCCCTCACCGCGCTGGCCATCGATGCTTATGACGCCGGCGCGAATTTCATCTACGGCGTTATTAGCCGTGAGCTCGGCAAATATGCCGATGCCAAGGATGGATTCGGCTGGGCCGCCCGCTCACTAGAATTCCGTTCGGCTGCTTATGAACAACTTGCAGAAATCAATCTGCTCGAAAATAGACCGGGCCGGGCTGAAGAATACGCCAATCGCTCGCTTGATTATAATAAATACAACCTGGAAGCGAAACAGCTTATCGCCATCCTGGCGCGGCTGAAGAATGATAAAGAGAAGGCGGCCGAAGCTATTCAATCCATCCTCCAGATTGACGCGCTCAGTCATTTTGCCCGGTTCGAGAATTATCTTTTAGCGCCGACCGCTGAAAATCGAGCGGCCTTTAGTTCGCTCATCCGTAATGAGTTTCCTGACCAGACGTGCCTTGAGCTCGGGCTGAGCTATTCTCATCAAGGCCTGGAGTCTGAGGCGATTCAGGTGCTGGAGATGAGTCCCGCTAACCCTATCATCGATTACTGGCTGGCTTTTCTTTACAAGGACAGGAGCCCCGCCGAGAGCGATAGGCGCCTGGATAGTGCTTTAGCTGCTTCACCGAACCTTGTCTTCCCTTACAGGATTGAGACTCTTCCCGTGCTTCGCTGGGCCTTGTCGAGAAATGAAAACTGGAAGACCGCCTACTATCTCGGTTTAGTTCTGTGGAATACCGGAAGAAAGAGCGAAGCAGAAGAGCTTTTCGAGAGGCTAGCAGACCGGCCTAACTGGTCGCCTTTCTATTTAGCGCGGGCCAAAATGTTCGGGGTCCGAAAGGATGGTTCCTCGAGACTTAAAGACATTCAAAAAGCCATCGAGATTGATCAAGCGAACTGGCGGGCATGGCGGGCTCTTACTGATTCTTACGAGAAGCAGGGGAAGTTTGGCCTGGCCCTTCAAAGCGCTCTGAACATTTATAAGAGGTATCCCGACAAATCAGCTCTGGCCATGGATTACGCCAAAGCCCTTCTTCATAACCGCAAATTCGCGCAATGCCTCGAAGTCCTCGGCCGCACCACCGTCCTCCCTTACGAAGGAGCATGGGAAGGCCGAGACCTTTATAAGCAAGCCAATCTCTTCTGGGCCAGCGGGAACATCAATGTAGGGAATCTGAAAAAGGCCGTCCTTCTTGCTGAAAAGGCTAGGCAGTGGCCGGAGCATCTCGGCGCCGGGAAGCCTCATGATCCTGACGAGCGCCCGGAAAATTTTCTACTCGCTGTAGCTTATGAAAGAATGGGGGACCGCAAAAAGGCCGAGACATTCTATGCAGCTATTGTAGAGGAGGTGGAGAAATTTGCGGGGGATTTAAGCTCAGTGAATTACCTCGCTGCCATCGCCTTGAAAAAACTGGGAAAGGAAGCCCGAGGCCTCGAGCTACTCCTGGCCTGGCGCGACAAGTGTGGTGAGAAAAATGCGGTCTGTGAGTGGGCCCTGGCCAAATATAAAAACGATAAAAGCCTCGCTTCCCAAATCCTGGCGAGGCTGAAATCCGGGCCCGGCGCTTCCTCCTGGGACATGGGCACGGGAGACCGCTATTTCCCCCTGATCCTCGAATTGGCCAAATCGGGAGTTTGAGATGAGTGGACTCGAGTCCATCGACCTCGGCATCGTCGCCCTCTACCTCGCCGCCATGATCGGCATCGGGCTTCTCAGCCAGAAACTCGCCTCGCGCGGCGCTGACTCTTATTTTCTGGGCGAACGCCGCATGCCTTGGTGGATGCTCGCCGCCTCCGGCTCTTCATCATACTGGGACATCACAGGGACGATGTGGATCGTCTCGCTCCTCTGCGTCCTGGGCATGAAGACCATGTGGCACCAGTGGGTCTGGGGATTTCCGCTTCCGGTATTCTTTGCCGCCTTCATGGGCCGGTGGATCAACCGCTCTAAAGTGATGACCGCCGCCGAATGGATGAAAACCCGGTTCGGCGAGGACACTGCCGGACAGTCAGCGCGCTCTGCATACGCGGCCCTGGCGGTCATCACGGTCGTGGCCTTCCTCGCTTATGATGCTGTCGGCATGGGGAAATTCGGCCAGCAGTATCTTCCTTTTTCCCGGAACGTCTGCGCTGCCCTGATTCTGGGCCTGACCGGGATTTATGTTGTCTTTGGAGGGTTTCGTTCTCTCATCATCACTGAGCTCGTGCAGACGGTCATCATGAGCTTCGGTGCTGTCGTTATCGCTTATCTCGGGTTTCGCCAGGTCAAACTCGGCGACCTGGCGACGAAGGTCTCGGGCTCCTGGTTCAGCCTGTCGATCCCCTGGAAAGACCCGGCCTTTGCGGAAACGGAGTTCTTCCTTTTTGGAGCCCTGAGCATAGCTTGGGTGAGCAAAGGCCTTCTCCTCTGTTTTGGCGGGCCCGAGCAGCTCTATGATTTCCAGCGCTTCTTATCCGCCCGGAATGAGCGGGACGCCTCGAAGCTCGGCCTGCTCTGGGGAGTCCTGCATACCTTGCGCTGGCCGATGGCCATGGGAATCGCCGTGCTCTTTCTCAGCGGCTTTATGGGCGTCAGCGATACCGAGCAGGTGATGCCTGCCGTGATCAAAAATTTTCTCCCGATCGGCATCCGCGGTCTGGTGCTGGCCGCTCTTTTGGCGGCGTTTATGTCAACCTTCAACTCCACAGTCAATGCGGGCGCTTCTTATCTTGTGATCGATTTCTATAAGAAATATATCAACAGGGAAGCCTCTCAGAAGCAGCTTGTCCGCGCCGGCTATGTTTCTTCGTCCGTGTTGATCATCATCGGAATCCTGATCGGCGCAACAGCCACGTCCATTCATAGAATTTTTCAGTGGATCATGGCTGCGCTTGGAGCCGGAGTCCTTCTTCCAAATTTCTTGCGCTGGTACTGGTGGAGGCTCAACGGCTGGGGGTTTACAGCCGGCGTGCTTGTGGGGATTTTCGCTTCGCTCATCCAGGCCGTGTTTTTCGCCTCCACGCCTTTATATGTTTACTTCCCCGTGATTGCGGGGATCGGACTCGCCGCCTCTATCTTAGTCTCATACCTCACCCCGGCGACCGAGGAAAAAGTGCTCCTAGATTTTTTTATGACTATCCAGCCGGCGGGGCTGTGGCGGCCGGTGAGGAATAAGGTCGAATCCTTGCATGCCGGGTTCAAAAGAGACATTCCTTTCCGTCATGACCTCCTCAATGTCGCCGTGGGCATACCCTGGCTGTTCTCGCTGTGGGTTGCGCCGATGTATCTTGTGGCGCGAAGATACCAGGAAGCCGGCCTGTTTTTTTTGGCAGCCGGCGCCCTCTCTGTTGTCCTTTACTTCACTTGGTATAAGCCCTTAAAATATGAAAAGGCAAGAAACTGGCCGGAGAGGAGATCATGACAAAGCGGGAACGAGTTCTCTGTGCGATCAGTCATCGCGAGCCGGACAAAGTGCCGATCGACCTGGGGGCCATGCGTTCTACGGGCATCACGGCCGTGGCTTATGGTCAACTCAAGAAATATCTCGGCATCGCCGCCGGTCATACCTATGTTTATGATGTCGTCCAGCAGCTCGCTCAGCCCGAATTGCCAATCCTGGATTATGTCGATGCGGACGTCATCGACCTCGGCCGGGCGTTCCTGACTCAGGAAACTGACTGGAAAGATTTTGTCCTGCCCGATGGTTCGCCGGCGAAAATTCCCGCCTCTGCCAGACTCGATCCTGACGGACAGGGTGGGTGGCTGGCCAAGAGCGAAGACGGAACGGTCATCGGGGCCATGCCTCAGGGGGCGTTCTACCTCAGCCAGAGTTATTTTCCCCTCCTGGATTGGGACGGCCGCGACTTGGCTTTGCTCGAGCGGCTGCCCGAGCTGATGAACAAGGTGACCTGGGCGGCTTTTGCCACAGCTCCCGCGCATAAGCCGTTGACAAGAGAGCATCTCGCCGATATCAGGCAGCGGGCCAAGTCTCTCTATGAGACTACAGATTTCGCAATCATGGCCGGGTTCGGAGGGAACCTGCTCGAGTGGGGGCAGTTCCTCTGTCGGATTGACCGTTTTCTCGCTGACCTTATCGACGCCCCAAAAAAAGTCGAAGCAATCCTCGACAGGCTCACAGAAATTCACCTGGAAAACCTCGAAAAGTTCCTGGACGCCATCGAAGGGTATGCTCAGATTATTCAGATGGGCGATGACCTGGGAACGCAGCTTGCGCCCCAGATTTCGCCGCAGATGTATCAGAGATTCTTCAAGCCGCGGCACAAACAGATCTACGAGAGAGTCAGGAGGCGGGAGGGCATCCATGTGTTTCTCCACTCCTGCGGGTCGATTGCGGACCTGCTCCCGGACTTGATTGAAGCTGGCGTTGAGATCATCAATCCCGTCCAGACCAGCGCCCGGGGAATGGACCCGGAATGGCTCAAGCGAGAATTCGGAAAGGACTTGACTTTCTGGGGAGGAGGCTGCGACACCCAGCATCTGCTTCCCGCTGGAACGGAACAGGAGATCGATGAACAGGTCCGGCGCAGGATTGAAATATTCGGCCGGGGCGGAGGGTATGTTTTCACCCAGATCCACAACATCCTGCCCAATGTTCCGCCCCAAAATATTGTCGCCATGATTGAAGCGGCCAAAACCTACCGGTCCCTTTTTGAATAAAAAATAACGTCTGGACATCGTCATTGACCAGTGCTACATTCTTGTTGGCAATAGAACACCACGGAAAGAGGTGAATCATGAAAAAATCGATAGCTCTTCTTTTGGTGGCAGCGTTTTTATTTTTTAGCTGGAGCTGTGCTTCCTGGAGCAAAAGCAAAAAGGGTGCGGCCATTGGCGCCGGAGCTGGAGCCGTTGTCGGCGGCCTGATCGGAAAAGGTACAGCAGGCACTATCGTTGGCGCACTCCTCGGGGCGGCGGTCGGCGGCGCAGCGGGAGCTTATATCGGGCGTTACATGGACAAGCAAGCCGAAGAAATGCGTCGTGACCTCGAGGGGGCAAAGGTTGAACGGGTTGGCGAAGGAATCAAAATCACCTTCAGTTCCGGGCTGCTTTTTGACGTCAATAAATATGAGCTCAAAGAAACGAGTAAGGCCAATCTCGGCGACCTGGCCAAGATCCTGAACAAGTATCCCGATACAAACATCATCATTGAAGGGCATACGGATTCTTCAGGATCTGCTGATTACAATATGGATCTTTCGAAAAAGCGGGCGGATGCTGTGACTTTCTATCTGGGGATGAACAACGTCGACGCCCGGAGATTCTTGGTCAAAGGGTATGGCGCTACTCAACCCATTGCCACAAATGATACGGACGAGGGACGTGCCCAGAACCGCCGCGTTGATGTCGGCATCATGGCCAATGATAAATTGAAAAAGGCCGCCCAAGAGAGCACTAAAGGATAAAATCCATTCCCCGTGTATCTAGGAGCTGACATCAAGCGTGAGATCCTCCTTTTTGCTTTTATTTTCTTGGTCCTGGGACCTGTGCCCATCATGAGTATTCATCGCCACCAAGAAAATAAAACTACTTCAGCCGCCGCAGCCTTCGCCTTGCTCCTGCCCGAGGAAATCTCCGGCTGGAAAGAGAGCCGTCCAGACGAGGTCTACGGCCGGGAAAATATTTTCGATTATATGGATGGGGCGGGCGAAATCTACCTTGCCTATGATTTCCAGTTCGTTTTTGTGCGTGAGTATGTCCGGGCCAATTCGCCCTCCCTCATGGTGGAAATCTACCAGATGTCTTCGTCCGAGGACGCTTTCGGTGTCTTCACTCAGGACCTGGACGGGAATGAGGTTAACCTGGGGCAGGATGCCCTGTATGCGGCCGGCCTGCTTCGATTCTGGAAGGATAAAATTTTCGTCCGGATCATGGCCGATAAAGAAACGGCTGAGATCAAGCCGGTCATCATGAAGCTCGGCGAGATAATCGTCGCCGCCTCGCCGCAGGAAGGGATAAGGCCAAGCCTCATTTCCGCCGTCCCGTCCGCAGGGCTCCGGCCCAAGACCCTGCGCTATTTTCATACTCTTATCTCCCTGAACTCGCATTATTTTCTGGCCGGCGAAAATGTCTTAAACCTTTCGTCTGACACCCAGGTCGTGCTGACCCAATATGAGAAGGAGAAAAGCCGGGCGCGGCTGCTGCTTGTCGCCTATCGTTCACCGAATCAAGCGGAAGCCGCAAACAAGCAGTTTGTCAAAATCTACCTCAAAGATAAAGCTCTGCCGGAGGGCAAAGTCCAGTCGAATAAACTCGAAGATGGACAGTTTGCTGGAATCCTGCGCAGAAACAGATTTCTGATCATTGTCCTCGACGCTGAGGCTCTGCCTCTCGCCGAATGGCTGTTCGAGGAAACATCTCAAAAACTGGAGGAGGAGAACTGATGAAAAAGACAACCAAGCCAAGAAAAGTCGTAACGCGCCGGGACTTCATCAAGGGTGCGGCCCTGGGATCACTCGGCATCGCCCTTTATGGGAACGGCAGACGTCTGTTCGCCAAATCGGGCCCAGGTGTTGCTCTCTTTGCCGCTGAGAACCCGCAAAGCACGATCGTCCTGATCCGAAACGAGAAAGCGATCGGCACGGGCGATGCCATTAATCCGGCTGTCGTCCAGGAAATGATCGACACGGCGCTCAAGGAGTTCTCGGGAGAACAGGACGCGGCCAAGGCCTGGGCGAAGTTTGTGCGGCCTGATGATACCGTCGGGGTGAAATTTACCCGTTGCGGTTATATGCGCGTTCATACTGAGCAGCCGGTCATCGATGCCATCGTCAAGAGGGTCGGCGAGGCCGGAGTGGCTCAAAACCGGATCATCGCCCAGGACGGCGGACTGCCTGTAGCCAAATGCACGGTCCTGATCAACGTTCCCACAGTCAAAGTCCACACGCTCACCGGGATCGCCGTCTCACTTAAGAACTACATTAATTTCAGCCCGCAGCCCTCCAAGTATCACGCTCCGAGCACCAACTTGGGCGAAATTTATCTCTTTCCTGAGGTCAAGGGAAAGACAAGGCTGATCATCGTCGACATGCTGCGGCCTTATTTTGGCCCCGGCCCGCAGATCAACCCGCTCCATCGCTGGAATTACCACGGCATCATGGTTGGCACCGACCCTGTGGCCATCGACAGCGTCTGCCTGCAGATCTGCCAAGTCAAGCGAAAGCTGTTTAAAGGAGAGGATTGGCCGATCACGCCGCCGCCTGATAATATTTTTGCTGCTGATAAGACATATAAACTCGGCACGAGCGACCCGGCCAAGATCAAGGTGATCAAGCTTGGATGGGAAAAAGATTTTTTAATTTAGTTGGGTATTCCTTTTACCTTTTGTGATTCAACGCTGAGCCTTGACGTAGGAACTGTCTTCCTGTAATAATATTTCCACCTCGTGGGGCTGTAGCTCAGTTGGGAGAGTGCTTGACTGGCAGTCAAGAGGTCGCCGGTTCGATCCCGGTCAGCTCCACCATCTTCTCTCCCCATATTAGCCTTTATTATCAGCGCTTTACGCCAAGGGCCGACTCAAACTTGATTTATGCCATTTTTAGCAAAAAATTCGACACTGCATTTTTTATTGGACAATTCAGTGATATAAACGGCAGAAATGAAAGGGAAGTTGTCAAACCCTATTCGATCTGACCAAAACTTAATCAGACAGCGAATGTCAAATTATGTCCGCTCGCTGATGCCCTATTTCTTAACTTCCTTCGGCCTAAGTTCAAAACCGAGTGCCTCATAAAAGCTTTGCCAATTCATGACCTCCCAAGTTTCAACTATTTTTCCATTTTCAACTCGCAATATTTCGATGCCACCTACTTCGAACTTGTTTCCTGTGGCCGGGAGACCTTCAGTAGCCCCTGTATGAACACCTCTGGCAATATATCTATGCACTACCTTGTCTCCCTTTGCGATTAGGTCTTCACTGCTGATAGTCCTATCAGAAAACATCGCTATTTGCTGTTTAAGTACTTTAAAAGATGGGTCGAAAGGCACAGTCTGCCCTGTATCGGAATGCCAAACATGGTCTGGTGAAAAGATTTCCTTAAGAGCCTCAATATCGCCCTTTATCCATGCGTCAATATAGCGCACAACTAACGCCTTATTTTGCTCCTCAACCGCTACCTGCGCTCTGAACTTCTCCAGCTCTGCCTTTTCGGCCTTGTTCTGGCAGCCAAACGCAAAGCAAAGCAGCAAGACCAAAGAAACGACCAAAATTGGGTTTTTCATTTATCCCTCCTTGA
>CAZLFV010000029.1:0-26977 GCA_964558915.1 uncultured Eubacteriales bacterium
CGGAGATGTGTATAAGAGACAGCCTTAGAAGGAAAGGGTGTCCACATCGTTACTGTCAACGACTACCTGGCCAAAAGAGACACCGAATGGATGGGCCCCATCTACACGTCCCTCGGGCTTACGGTTGGAACGATCCAGCATGAAATGAACGATGCCGACCGGAAAGCCGCCTACAGCTGCGACATCACGTACGGAACAAACAACGAGTTCGGGTTCGACTATCTCCGGGACAACATGAAATTCCGGCTCTCCGACCTCGTCCAGAGGGAACATCATTACGCCATCGTTGATGAAGTGGACAGCATCCTCATCGACGAGGCCCGCACCCCGCTAATCATTTCCGGCCCAACGGATGAATCCACTTCGCTCTACTTCAAATTGGACAAGCTCGTCCGGCGCTTTCGTAAGGACGCACATTTTCAAGTGGACGAAAAGACACGGACTGTCTCCATTCTTGAAGGCGGCGTCGCTGACGCGGAAAAATTCCTGAATGTTTCTAACCTTTATGACTTAGCCCATATGGAGCTCGTCCATCATATCAACCAGGCGCTCAGAGCCCACCATCTCTTCAAGCGGGATGTGGATTATATGGTGAAAGACGGCAAAGTCATCATCGTCGACGAATTCACCGGCCGGTTGATGCCTGGCCGTCGCTACAGCGACGGCCTGCACCAGGCTCTTGAAGCCAAGGAGAACGTGCGCATCGAGCAAGAATACCAGACTCTGGCTTCCATCACCTTCCAAAACTATTTCCGGATGTATAAAAAATTGGCCGGGATGACAGGAACAGCCGCCACTGAGGCGACCGAATTCCATGCTATTTACAACCTGGACGTGGTCGAGATCCCCACGAACAAGACCTTGATCCGGTATGAGTATCCCGACGTCATTTATCGGACGGCTAAGGAGAAATGGGAGGCCGCGCTCAACGAGATCATTGAGCTGAACAAGCAAGGCCGTCCAGTCCTTGTCGGGACAACGTCCATCGAAAAATCGGAAAACCTCAGCGCGCTCCTCTGGAAAAGAAACATCAAGCACGTCGTCCTGAACGCCAAGTACCACGAAATGGAGGCCGCGATCGTTGCTCAGGCCGGACGAATCGAGGCCGTGACCATCGCCACCAACATGGCCGGGCGCGGGGTGGACATCCTGCTCGGTGGAAACCCGGAATCCCTGGTCAAGGAAAACCTGCGCAAAGCGGGAACCGACCCCGAAAAAGCGACACCTGAACAACGGGAGAAGGCCTTCAGCGAGGCGGCCAAGACAACCCAGCAAGAGCATGAAAAAGTTGTGAGTTTGGGCGGGCTGCACATCTGCGGCACGGAACGGCACGAGGCGCGCCGCATCGACAACCAGCTCCGGGGAAGGGCCGGCCGTCAAGGAGACCCGGGTTCTTCGCGCTTCTACCTTTCGCTCGAAGACGACCTGATGCGGATCTTCGGGAGCGATCGGATTTCCGGGATGATGGCGCGGATCGGCATGGGTGACGGCGTGCCGATTGAACACCGCATGGTGACCAAAGCGATCGAAAGGGCCCAGAAACAAGTGGAAGGTCAAAATTTCACCGTGCGCAAGCATCTTCTGGAATACGACGATGTGATGAACAAGCAGCGTCAGACAATCTACGAGATGCGGAAAGAAATCCTCGAAGGCAAGGACATGAAAGCGTATGTGCTTGAACTGATCGAAACGCTCATTGACTGGCACCTGGATAGCTATGCGAATAAGGACAAGGACCCAGAAGAATGGGACGTCGAGGCCCTGAAAAAAGCCTTGGGATCGCAATTCGGCCTGGACGTCGAGGGGCTCAGAATCGACTGGCAAACGATCTCTTATGACGCCTTGCGGGAAAAAGTCGTTGGGACGCCCAAGAGTCTTTACGAAGAAAAGGAAAGGCTTCTGACTCAGTCGCGGATGAGGGAGTTCGAGCGGATCATCATGCTCCAGATTATCGACACGCAATGGAAAGACCATCTCTTGGGGATGGATTACCTCAGGGAAGGAATAGGGCTCCGCGGGTACGGGCAGAGGGATCCTCTGGTGGAGTACAAAAAAGAAAGTTACGACATGTTTCAGGCGATGATGGACCGCATCGAGGAAGATACTATCCGGTATCTCTTCCTAATTCAGCCGATGGTCGAAGAAGAGCTTCCCCAGAGAAGAGAGCAACCTCTCTATTATCAACAGCCCCAGGGTTCTTCCGGCCCGCGAGTGAAACAGGCCAGGTCAATGATCCCCAGAGGGAGGAAAAAACACAGGGGCCATTAAGGAGGAATGATGTTGGAAGCCAGAATAAGGGAAGGTCTGACTTTTGACGATGTCCTGATTCTTCCAGCAAAGTCAACCGTCGTTCCCGCGGAAGTTGATGTAACGACGCGGCTGAGTCAGCATATTGAACTCGGGATTCCGATTGTCAGCGCGGCCATGGATACTGTGACGGAATCCAAGATGGCCATCGCACTCGCCCAGCAGGGAGGGATCGGGATCATTCATCGGAACCTCCCGATCGCGGTTCAAGCCGAAGAAGTGGACAAGGTCAAACGTCATGAAAGCGGCATGGTTGTCGACCCGATCACCATCAGACCTCAGGAAAAAATATTCAAAGCGATCGAGCTGATGCAAAAATACAAAATTTCGGGTCTGCCGATCACGGATGAAAACAACCGGCTCATGGGAATCCTGACCAACCGGGACATCCGGTTTGAGACGCGCTTGAACCTGCCGGTGAAAAACGTGATGACCAAGAAGCTGGTCACAGTCCCGCTCGGGACAACGCTTGAGGACGCAGAAAAGCTCTTCCATAAGCACAAGATCGAAAAAATCCTGATGGTCGATGAGCGCAATCACCTAAAAGGGCTGATTACTTATAAGGATATTCTCAAGCGCATCCAGTATCCTCACGCCGCCAAAGATAGTTTCGGCCGGCTTCGGGTGGGAGCAGCGGTTGGAATCGGGCAGGATACGATGGACAGGGCCGAGGCGCTGGTCCAGGCCAAGGCGGATGTCCTTGTCGTTGACACCGCCCACGGTCATTCGGAAAGAGTCCTCAACACGATTAAGAAATTGAGAGCCAAATACCCCAAACGGGAGATCATCGCCGGAAATATTGGGACGGCCGAGGCGGCTGAAGAAATGGTTGATCTGGGCGTGAACGCCGTCAAGGTCGGCGTCGGTCCGGGGTCCATTTGCACCACCAGGGTCGTTACCGGAGCGGGCGTTCCCCAGATCACGGCCATCGCCGACGTCTGGGCCGTGGTCAAGGGCAAAGGCATTCCCATCATTGCTGACGGCGGCATCAAATTTTCGGGAGATATTACCAAGGCCATTGCTGCAGGAGCGAGCACGGTGATGCTCGGAAACCTACTGGCAGCAACAGACGAGTCTCCCGGAGAAATTGTGATCTACCAGGGACGCTCTTATAAAACTTATCGCGGGATGGGGTCGATCGAAGCAATGAAGGAAGGCAGCCGAGACCGCTATTTTCAGGATTCGCCGCTCAGCGAAAGCAAGCTTGTGCCCGAGGGGATTGAAGGACGCGTCCCCTACAAGGGCAGCACATCCCATATCGTCCAAATGATGGTCGGTGGACTCAAAGCAGGAATGGGCTACGCCGGTTGCAAGAACATCAAGGAGCTGCAGGAGAAAGCAAAGTTCATCAAAATCACTGCCGCAGGACTCACGGAAAGCCACGTCCACGATGTTGTGATCACAAAGGAAGCTCCGAACTATCATCTTGACTAAACTTCGCGTTGCCTGTTCATCTCGGCCAATAAAACACCAGCCTTTTGGGCTGACGTGAACAGAATTTAAGAACAGAGGTGTAAGGCGCATGAAAAAATTCTGGCGGTGTTTTGTCTGCAACGATGTTCATTACGGCGTCAAACCCCCCGAGGTTTGTCCGACTTGCCTTGTTAAAAATGGCTATGTTGAGGTTTCTTCCGCTGAAGCCGAAAAAATCGGTAGAATCACAAAAACCACAATGACCAGGGATGAATTCCGCAGGGCGATCCAAAAATTCGCCGAGAAAAATGAATTCCAGGTCTGCCCCGACCAAGCCAAAGTGGAAATGCTCTTAGACGGACTGGTCGCCAATGAGCAAAACCAAGGACTCAAGTATTGCCCCTGCCGGCTCACGAGCAAGGACTTTATTGAAGACCTGAAACTCGTTTGCCCCTGCAATTTTATAATTCATGAAACCTACAAAGGCCGAGAAGATGGAGAGTGCTGGTGTGGGCTCTTTGTCAGGAGGAAAAAATAATGAGCAAACTGATCATGTTTCATGCCCGGGAATGTCCCCACTGCAAGGCCATGATCCCTCTTGTGGACAAGCTGGAGAAGGAAGAGGAAATCAAGTTTGAAAGGCTCGAAGTCTGGCACGATGAAAAGAACGCCGACCTGATGCGTTCTTATCGTCCCGATATCGCGCCCAAGTGCGGGGGCCAGCTTCGCACTCCCACGTTTTTCAATCCGGAAACCAAGGACGCCATGTGCGGTGAGGTTTCCTACGAAAAGCTCAAGGTCTGGGCCCTGAAGCAGCGCTAAGTCCTTTGGCCTCATCCAGTTTTGGGGATTCCGAAAACTGCTATCATAGGTGAGGAAGTCATTGACATTCTCTGCAGGAGTAAATAAAAATGAAGCCCTTGAGGTCAGGAAAACCATGAAAAAATTTATGCTGGTCGGGTTTTTCCTTTTGTTCTTTGCGGCCCTGGTAATCCCTCAGGAAGTGTCGTTGAAACTAACAGGAGGACCGGCCTGGATCGACGGGAACGATTACAACAGCGGCATTGCCGGAGAAAACGAATACCTTGAAGACACCAGCTTTGCGATGTCGGGGGAGTATGGATTACTGAAAAGCGGCCCTACTGTCCAATTCGAAATCATAAACTCTTTGAATCGGTGGATGGGAATCGGGTTCGGGGGCGGGTGGTATCAGATGGAAAACGAAAGCCAGGTCATGACCCAAAGCATGTTTTCCGACGTCCCGGTCGATTATCAGTCCACCTACAAGGCCAAGGTATCGGTCATCCCGTTCTTCTTGAATTTTCATTGCCTTGTCGGGGTGTCGACGAAAACAAAACTCGATTTTTACGCCGGCCCTCTTTTTCAGATTGTCCAGTTCAATTTCGAAAACCCGTCGACGACGTCTCTCTTGTCGATACGAAGAACAATAACCTTCACTGCCAGCCAGATCTCGCTCGGTCTCCAGGGAGGCCTTGGCATATATTACAAGATCGCCTCGGGCGTCGCCCTGACCGTTGAGGCATGCTATCGGTATGGGAAGGTCAGGAATATCAAAGGCAACTGGTCGGACCTGGGGATTTCCGATTCCGGCCCGATCGCAAAGACCAGCTCCGACTATTATATGTGGGACTATAACTTCGCCGCCGAAACCGGAGCATATCAAATGATTGGTTTTTTTAGCAAGGACGCTCCGGCGGGAGAGTCCATTTCCGGAGCCAGAAAAGCCGAGGTCAACCTGTCTGGCCTCACGGCTATTGCCGGGGTGGAATTCAGTTTCTAGCCCCGGGTGAAGGCCATTCTCCGGAAACATCAGGAATGCGCTTTTTGCGGGAAAAAAATGTCCCCGGCGCAAAAGGAGGTCACAGGGTGATCGAAAAATTTGGCCCTCTCAGGGGCGAGAAGCTTCAAATCCTGAATGAAGATGGGCGGGCTAGGCCCGACCTGGAGCCAAAACTCGAGGCGTCTGACCTGAGGCGAATCTACAGCCTAATGGTCACAACCCGGGCCGCTGACCTCAAAGCCCTCAAACTCCAGCGCCAAGGCCGGATGGGCACTTTCGCTCCCAGCGTCGGGCATGAGGCCTGCCAGGTCGGTTCCGCTTTTGCCCTAGAGAAAAAGGACTGGGTCTTTCCCTATTTCCGCGACCTTGGTATGTACCTGACTCTGGGTTTGCCCCTGAAAAACTACTTTCTTTACTGGATGGGGAACGAGGAGGGAATGCGCATTCCGGCCGACCTGAATATCTTCACGATGGCGGTTCCGGTTGGATCTCAGCTCCCTCATGCCGTCGGATGCGCTCTGGCTGCGAAGATCAAGAAGGAGAAGGCCTCGGTGCTGGTTTATTTCGGAGACGGAGCCACTTCCGAGGGTGATTTTAACGAGGCCCTGAACTTCGCCGGCGTTTTTAAAACTCCCAACGTTTTCATTTGTGTCAATAACCAATACGCCATTTCAACCCCCGTTAGCCGGCAGACGGCCGCCAAGTCCCTTGCCCAAAAAGCCCTAGCCTTTGGGTTCGCTGGAATCATTGTCGACGGAAATGATGTCCTGGCCATGTACGCGGCCACAAAAGAAGCCCTTGACCAAGCGCGCGCCGGGGGAGAGCCGACGCTCATCGAGGCCTTTACCTACCGGATGGGAAACCATACGACATCAGATGACGCCTCCCGCTATCGCACAGAAGACGAGGTCCGCGAGTGGGCGAAAAAAGACCCCCTGGAAAGGTACAAGCTGTATCTCAAGAACAAGGGATTGTGGGACGAATCGTTTGAGAATCAGGTGCAAAAGGAGGCTGAGGACGTGATCAATGACGCTATTGAAAAGGTCGAAAACACGCCCCCTCCGAGTCTCGACGACGTGTTTATTTATACTTTCAAGGAGATGCCAGCTGACTTGACGGAAGAGCTCGAAAACCTCAAGGCGTTTGTCAAGGAGGCCCAGAAATGATGCTCAATATCGTTCAAGCGCTCAATCAAGCTCTGGTTCTGGAAATGGAGAGGGATGAGAGGGTCGTTCTCCTGGGCGAGGACGTCGGCGTGGACGGAGGGGTGTTCAGGGTGACGGACGGTCTGCTCAAAAAATTCGGCAGCCAGCGGGTCATGGATACGCCCTTAGCCGAGTCTGCGATCGTGGGCACTTCTATTGGCCTGGCTATTGCCGGGCTAAGGCCGGTCGCCGAAATCCAGTTTATGGGGTTCATCTACCTGGCTTTCAACCAGATTATCTCTCACGCGGCACGGCTGAGGAATCGCTCCCGGGGGAGATACTCTGTTCCTCTCGTCATCCGGACTCCCTATGGGGCGGGAGTCAAAGCCCTTGAACACCATTCCGAGAGCACAGAAGCCTTGTTCTGCCAGATCCCTGGCCTGAAAGTCGTTGCCCCTTCCACTCCTTATGACGCCAAGGGGCTGCTCATTTCCGCTATTCGCGATGATGATCCTGTTATTTTCCTCGAGCCCACGCGGCTTTATCGCAGCGGACGGCAAGAAGTCCCAGAAGAGCTCTATGAGATTCCACTAGGAAAGGCAGAGGTTTTGCGCGAAGGCGAGGGCCTGACTATCGTAGCCTGGGGAGCAATGATCCCCGTCGTGCTCAAAGCCGCAGAGATTGTGGAAAAAGATGGGGTTTTTCCCGAGATCGTTGACCTCATGACCTTGGCGCCTTTTGACCGCGAAACCGTGCTTCAGTCTGTGAGGAAGACCGGCCGTCTGCTCATCGTCCATGAGGCACCGAAGAACTGCGGACTGGGAGCGGAGATTGCAGCCATGGCCGCCGAAAAAGCAATGCTTCAGCTCGAAGCTCCGATCATGCGCGTGACTTCGCCGGACACAACGGTGCCCCTGGCTCAAAGTGAAGACTTCTATTATCCCAGCCCGGAACGCGTGGCCTGGTCAATCAAAAAAATAATGGAGTCGTAAGCATGCCCAAAGAATTCAAGTTTCCTGATGTCGGTGAAGGCATCACCGAGGGAGAAATCGTCCGCTGGCTGGTCAAGGAGGGAGATTCGGTCAAAGAAGACCAGTCGCTGGCTGAGATTGAAACGGACAAAGCCATTGTGGAAATGCCCTCCCCTTACAGCGGGACGGTTCTCAAGCTCCATTTCCAGGAGAAAGAGATTGTTAAGGTGGGCCAGGTCCTCGTGACCATCGGCGAAAAAGGCGAGGCGGTTCCAGAAAAAGCAGTCGAAGAAAAAATCGAGGAGAAAGCAGCCCCGGCTCCTTCAGTTGTGGGTGTCGTTCCAGTGAGCAGGGAGGAGATAAAAAGAGTCCTGGCGACTCCCAAAGTCCGCAAGCTGGCGCTTGACCTTGGAATCAACCTGGGAACGGTTGAGGGAACCGGCCCGCAGGGACGAATCACCGAGGAGGACGTCAGAAACGCCAAAGTCGCTGCTCCGCCCCAAGAGGAGAAAAAACCGGCCGTTCGCATCAAGGAGAAATTCGACTTCTATGGCGAGATCGAACGGGTTCCTCTTCGGGGAGTCAGAAGAGCCACCGCCAAAAGAATGACCAAGTCCGTCTTAAAGGCGGCCCATGTCACCCACGTTGACGAAGCCGATGCTACCCATCTTGTGGAAGCAAGGGAAGGAATGAAAGCGCGGGCCTGGGAGAAAGGGATAAAGCTCACCTACCTTCCCTTTATCGTCAAGGCAGTCTTGGAATCGCTCAGACTTCATCCCCTTCTCAACGCGTCCCTCAGCGATCAGGAAGAAGAAATCATCATCAAGAAATATTATAACATCGGCATCGCCGTCGATGTGCCCGACGGACTGATCGTTCCCGTGGTTAAAGCGGCTGACCAGAAATCCCTCCTCGACCTCGCCGCAGAGATCCAGAACTTGGCCGAGGCGGCCAAGAACAGGACCGTTGACCTCGCCGACCTTAAAGGCGGGACATTTTCAATCACCAATGTCGGCATGATCGGCGGCGAAGCGGCCACACCCATCATCAATTATCCGGAAGTCGCTATCCTGGCCACAATGAAAATTAAGGACCGTGCGAAGGTCGAAAAACGCGAAATCCAAATCAAGAAGACGCTTCCTCTCTGTCTTTCCTTTGACCACCGCGTCATAGACGGCGCAGAGGCGGCGAGATTCATGAATGACCTCATTGGATTGATCGAGAACCCGGGTTTCTTAAGAATTCTTGTAGAAGGATAAGAATTCAGCAGGGCCGAGGGCCCGCCCCTACTTGACCTCAACGATTCTATTACCGTCGCCAAGGAGCAATATCTTGGGCATAAAAAATTCGATTTCATCCTCGTCAAGAATCACGTAGGAAACAACAATGAGTTTATCCCCCACCCTAGCCCTGTGAGCGGCGGCGCCATAGACCCCAACCTTTCCCGACCCCTGCTCCTCCTTGATGAGGTACGTCGAAAACCGTTCCCCGTTGGAGACATTGAAGACGTGAACTTTCTCATGGGGAAGCATGTCCGCTGCCTTCATCAAGCTCTCATCCAGAGAAAGGCTGCCCTCGTAATCTTTGTTTGTTTCGGTGACTCGGGCGTGATGGATCTTGGCCTTAAGCATGATGCGTTTCATTTCAGTTCACCTTTGCTTTTAGGATTATATTATCGATGAGCCTGGTCTCGCCAATGTATACTGCGACGGCAACAAGCACATCGCGGTCAAGGACGGCAATGGGTTTGAGCTCGACGAGGTCAACGATTTCGACATAGTCAACCTTGGCCAGCGGCTCCATCTTGATGGTCTCCGTCGTCCGGCTGATGAGGGCCGCAGCTTTTTGCTCACCCACATTGAACAACGCTTCCGCTTCCCTCAGGCCCTTGCTGAGGATGACGGCCGCTTGACGCTCTTGTGCATTCAGATAGCTATTCCGCGAGCTCAGGGCCAGCCCGTCCCGGTCACGGACGATGGGCAGGATTCTGATATTGACATCCACGTTGAGGTCTTTGACCATCTTCTGCAAGATGATGCCCTGCTGGGCGTCTTTCTGTCCAAAAAAAGCCAGGTCTGGCTGGACAATATTGAATAGCTTGAGAACCACGGTCGTGACGCCTTTGAAATGGCCGGGCCTCGAGCGGCCGCAGAGCTTATCCTGGAGGCCGGCGACCTCTACGGTCGTATTGTATCCGTCCGGGTACATCTCCGACTCATCTGGGCAGAAAAGATAATCGACGCCCTCCCGTTCCAGGAGCTCCGAATCCCTATCCAGGTCCCTGGGATACTGCCTGAAGTCCTCTTTCGGGCCGAACTGCAGCGGGTTGACAAAGATGCTCACCACAGTCATATCCGCGCTCTTCCGGGACCCCCTGACGAGGCTCAGGTGGCCCTCGTGGAGGAATCCCATGGTCGGGACAAAACCGATGGTCAATCCCTTTGTCCTGGCTTCGCGTGTCGCAGCCTTCATCTCGCCGATATTTTTCAGCGTGATCATTTTACGGCTTTCCCCTTTCGGACTGTATGGTAAGAATGCATCTCATCGGGGAAGAGGCCTTGCCGGACTTCTTCACTGTATTTTTTGACCGCCTGCATGATGCTCTTCTCGAGGTTGGCGTATTTTTTAACAAACTTCGGGTTGGAACCGTTGGACAGCCCAATCATATCATGGAAAACGAGAACTTGTCCGTCGCAATGCCGCCCGGCCCCGATCCCGATGGTCGGAATGTTCAGTTTCTTTGTGGCGGCCCTGGCAAGATCCTCGGGGATGCATTCCAGAATCACGGCAAAGGCGCCCGCCCGTTCCACGCTCTGGGCCTCGTCGAGAATTCTTTTAGCTTCTGCGGATACCGCTCCTCTGACCTTGTATTGTCCCAAAAGATGAATCGACTGCGGCGTGAGCCCGACATGTCCCATCACCGGGATCTCGGCCTCCACCATGGCCTCGATGAGTTTCAGCCTTTTTTTAGAGGCTCCTTCGATCTTGACGGCCTTGGCGCCTGCCTCTTTGAGAAATCGGGAGGCATTGGCGATGGTGTCGTCCGGCGAGCGGTGAAAAGAGAAATAAGGCATGTCGCCGACGACCAGAGCCCGCCGGACTGCCCGCGTGACCGCCTTTGTATGATGGATCATCTCGTCCATTGTCACTGGAATGGTGTTGGCATAGCCAAGCACGACCATCCCCAAAGAATCTCCGACGAGGATAAGGTCGACGCCGGCCTCATCGACAATCCTGGCCGTAGGAAAGTCGTAGGCGGTCAGGGCCACGATCTTCTCTTGCCTGGCCTTTTTAGCCTGCAGAGAAGGAATGGTTACCGGTAAAATTTGCTTTTCTGACATGTTTGATCCTTTCTCCCCATCTCGCCTGGAATCGCGAGATTGGGGTAAAGTCTGTATTTTTAAAGACACTTATTTCTTGCGCAATTCCTTTGGGTCAAAACTCTGGGGAACATAGTAAAGGGGACCTTTCTTCATCTCGCTGACCTGGCGGACGATGTCCGAAATCTCTTCCTCTTGGGTGAGGTCGAGATCATCCGCCTTGACGACAAGCAGGGGCGCAGCCTGGTAGTTGAAAAAAAAATAATCGAAGGCCTCGACCAGGTCCCCCAGATATTTCTCTGAAATATTCTTTTCCATGGCGCTCCCCTCCTTGGCCATCCGCTTGAGCAGGGTGGGGAGAGAAATCTGGAGATAGACAACGGCGTCTGGCCGCGGGAATTTCTCCGCCAGGATTCCATAAATGCGTTCATAGACGATTAATTCCTCATCGCTCAGGGTTTGATAGGCGTAGATTTTGTCCTTTTCGAAAAGATAATCGCAAATAACGCGTTCCTCGAACAAGTCTCTTTGTGAAAGCCGCAACTGCTGATGATACCGGTTGACTAAAAAAACAAGCTGGGCGAGAAAAGAGGCGCCTTCCTTCTCGTCGTAGAAATCCTTGAGATAAGGATTTTCCGGCCTGTCCAAGACAACTTTGCCCCCGATCAAATGAGCCAGAATTTGGGCCAATTTTGTTTTTTGGGACTTTGGCACTCCCTCGATAGCGATGTGGCGGAAGGGAATATCGCCTGTCTTCATCTGCTTGCGCCCGCTCCGCCCATCTGCCTATTCAATATCCAATAACCGCCGTTGAGTCAATGCATCATTCTTTTGTTTCGGCGGCAGTCTCGGCCGGAATAATAATCCAGGCAATCAGATAAAAAATCACCATCGGGATGAGAGCGGTCACAAGAGCAAGACCGACAAAGACCAGCCTGACCAGGGAGACATCGAGATCAAAATACTCCCCGAGGCCGCCGCAAACTCCCCCGAGCATCTTCCGGCTTAAAGACCGATGGAGTTTCTTGGTCATGCAAACCCTCCTGTCAGGTTTATATAGCATAGAATGAAATCCAAGTGCAAGCACAGGCAACTCACGGAGAGATTCAGGCCCGGGCACAAACAGGGCAGGCAGGGTTTTTCCCCACACTGATAATCTCGAAAGAAAGGTCCGTCCCATCGTATATCAGGAGCCGCCCCAGGAGACTTGTGTCCCTGCCGAGGATCCACTTGATCACCTCGCTGGCCTGGATGAGACCGATCAATCCAGGCGTTATACCTGCCACAGGAACCCGATCACGGCTGACGATGTCAGGGTGCATCAGGCAAGCGAGACACGCGGTTTGAGGAGCATAGAAGACTCCAGCATACCCCAGCCAGCCATGAACAGCCCCATAGACAAAAGGAATTCTTTGTCTGAAAGACTCCTTGTTAAGAACAAACCGGGATTCCAGGTTATCCAGGCCGTCCACGATGACCTGACAGCCCTCGGCGAGCTTTCCCGCATTTTGTGAATCCACGAATACTTTGAATTTTTCCACAACGATTGAAGGATTCAGACGAGCAATCCGCCGGCCGGCTTCATCAACTTTAAATAGCCCGATAGAAGACTCGGAATAGAGGGTCTGGCGGTTGAGGTCGGACCGGCCGACTGTGTCTCCGTCACAGAGGCGAAGCCTCCCTATGCCAGCTGCGGCAAGATAGAGGGTCGAGGCACACCCGAGCCCTCCCAGACCAACGATAAGCACCGTCGCCTGCTTAAGCCTTTCTTGATCCCAGCCGGGGATAAGCATCTGCCGGCTGTAGCGTTGTTTTTCCTCGTCGGAAAGCATGTTTGGCCTGTCATCCCCCAGATACAGGAGGCTGAAGCGTTATGACATCCCCATCTACGGGGACATGGTCAAGGCGCACGACCTTATCGTCTTTATAAGCGAAGGCGACAAACGCCGGATTAATACCAATTCCCGTTAAGATGTCCCTCAGTGTCTGGCCCCTTTCTGTCTCCACGCGACGGGTATAGTAATCGACGTCCGGATTAAGCTTTGTTCTCAACTCGCCGCCGGCTTTGAGGAAAATGATCATCTCCTGAGCTCCTTTTCCACCTCGCAACTAAAAAGCTTTGGGTTTGTACTTTTCTCCCCGCACAGGCGGAATTCCTCCGGGGATTGACCTTCCTAAAAAACCTGCCTTTGCCAGCCTGTCAGCGGCATAACCGAGTCCGAGATCCTCCAAGAGCTCCCGAGTGGGGTTCCCCTTTTCGTCCCAGCCCCGGGCAGCATAATATTCATCCAGCATCCGGTCAATCTGCGCCAAGCTGAGGCCCTTGCCCGTGCCCGGACCACTGGGTATTTTATCCTCCCAGGCGCGGGCGGGCGGGTAATCAAAGGAACGGCCATTGTCGCGGTTGCGCTCGATATAATGGCATCGGTTGAGATTCCAGATCATCTCTGACGTCCGCAACACCTCGGCGACGCTGACCCCCCAGCCGGTAATGTGGTTGAGCGATTCGACGATTTCTTCGGGAGTGATATCCAGCTCCCCCCAGAAAAGACGGCAGATGCACCAAGTATCAAACAGCGGCCGGATGTGCTGGAGGTAGACGACGATTTTTGCACGTCCTTCGACCGTGTCCCTTCCCTCGGCCATGTCCACTGTAATCGTCCAGGAGCGGTTGTGATGGGCTCCGATGTCGGCCGTCATATAGGAAAGCAGCATCCCCGGTGCCCAGCGGCCGTCATAGCCGGACATTTCCTGCCCCTTAACCTGCATGGCGAACTTCTCAGAGCCCCGGCCGATCTTTGCCGCAGCCCGCTTTGAGCCCCCCGCAAACCACTCCCCTATCCCCCGCTTGTGCGCAACCATATCAAGAAAATGTTCGACGTCATCAACCGAGCCCCACTTCAGACTGTGCCCTTCGAGGTCGGCTTCGCTGATCAACCCCCGCTCGAAACACTCCATGGCAAAAGCGATGACGCCCCCACCCGACATCGAATCCATGCCCAGATTGTCGAGAAGCCAGTTGATGTAGGCCACATGATTGATGTCCTTCATCCCGAGGTTGGAGCCGCACAGCGAGCCGGTCTCATACTCGGGCCCCTCTAAGTGGACCTCAGGCTTGCCGGGAATAACGGCCTTAGTGTATTTGCCGCAATTCATCCAGCAGCCGAAGCAGGCCTTGTGGGTGATCAGGCATTTCTCGACAAGCTGGTCTCCGTCAATCCTGTCAATATCTTCGTAAAAAGTCGTCTGGAAATTATAGGCCGGAATGCACGCATTCGTGTTCGACCACTGGATGAAGAACGCTGTGCCATACTTCTGCCAGGGCACCATGTTGGGATGCTTCTTGGTCCGCAGGATGATTTCCGTCACCTGCTTCGTCAGGGAATCGAGGTTACGGACGTGAATGGACTTGTTGCCGCGCACGGCAATCGCCTTCAGCTTTTTGGAACCCATAACCGCACCTTGACCTGTCCGGCCGGCTTGACGGCCAAAATCGTGCGTGATGCAAGAAAACAGGATTCCGTTTTCGCCGGCAGGTCCGATCGTGGCGATCTCAAAATCCTCGCCCAGGTCCTCCTTGAGCTTCTTTTCACAATCGAGCGATTTCATCCCCCAATATTTTGTTGCGTCCCTCAGCTCCACAGTCTGGTTGTCCACGAAGAGGAAAACGGGCCGGCGAGATAAGTCCTCAAAAATGATCATGTCATAGCCGGCAAATTTGAGGGCGGGGCCGAGATGCCCGCCCATGTTGGAGTCTCCCGGGCCGTTCGTCAAGGGAGAGACAGAGCCGAACTCCACCTTGGACCCAGCGGGGATAAAACAGCCGCTCATGATGCCCGCGTTGACAATCAGGATATTCTCGGGGCCCAGAGGGTCCGCATCCCTGGGAACCTCATCATATAATATTTTGGCCGTGATTCCCCGTCCGCCATGCCAGTGCCGGTAAAGCCCCTCGTCAGTGGGAAAGCTCCGGATGTCGCCTCTGGCGAGGTCGATCCTCAGAGTTTTTCCGGCGAGACCGTTGGCCATATCAAACCCCCTTGGCCTCGAGAGAGGCGGCCTTTTCCCACTTCACGATAGCCCCGGTATTGCAGAGCTCGGTGCACAGCATGCAGAAATCGCAGATGATGACATAATCATGGTCCGGATGCTGGAAAACGACTCCCACCGGACAGGGGGGAACGCAGACGCCGCAATTGGTGCACTTGTCCCTGTCAACAATATAGGCACCCGAATCCGCACGGCTAATAGCCTCCTCAGGACAGACCTCGGCACATTTTCCACACAGCGTGCAGACAAACGGGCGGTACTTTCCGGGGTCGGGAAATTTGGCCTCAATGCGGAGGGCCGCTTTTTTCGGGTTGATTTCATTAAAATGCTCGATCGCACAGATTTGGAGACAAAGGCGGCAGCCCGTGCATTTGTCCCTGTTGACTTTAATCCTCATGCATCGCTCCTCAACTCATCATCTGTCCCAGAATCCAAAGCACGATCACGCCAGCCGCGGCGGCGACAGATGACCAACGCGGATGCTTTTCCAGAGCCGGCCAGCCAATAGAAGCAGCCCTGTAGCCCAGTGGGACGAGGAAAGCCAACACAACGGCGGCAACGCTGCCGTCAACAAAGATGTACTCCAAAACCTTGGCCGATCCCCCAGCGACCCAGTATTTATATCGGACTATGTAGGTTATGATCAAAGCAAAAAGCGCATACCCTCCATAGGCTCCCAGGACACCCACCAGTCCCTGCCTAAAGGCGGACCTCGTTCCTTTTTTCAACAATAGGCTCGCGGCCACATCAAACCCGACCCCCAGTAGGAATATGGCCAGCAGATGGCAGTAGAACGGCGGGCCGTTGACCAGCCTAAAACCCGCGGCAATCGCCCCAATTATGGCAGAGGTTCCGGGCATATTGGCGATCCCCCTGGCCACGGACAAGACAAAAAAGGCCCAGGCCGCCAGCCAGACAGAGGACAAGAACACTTGGTTGCGGAATAGCACCTCTCCAGTCATAACCTCGTTCATTCCCCAGAGAGACCCGAAGAGCAGAATCCAGGCCAAGGTTCTAGTTTCCCTCATCTTCTTTGCCTCCTTCAAAAACCGTGAAGGTGATCCTTTTCGGATTGTCTTTGATCCCACGCAGGGATCTTATCAAACTCAGCATGATATTTGCGCTCACTTTCTGGACAAATGGATTAAGCGGGATGGGGATTCCATCCACATTCAGAGAAACGCTCGGTTCCGCCTCTTCTGGCTGGTCTTCCAGAAACCTGCAAATTTCCTTGACCTGGGAATGGCGAAAAACTGGGCAATCTTTTTTCGCCCGACTGTCGGCCACAACCGCTATCAGCTCCCCGGCGTGAGTTTTTTGCCGCTGCCGCTCCCCTTTCCTGCGGACCTCGATTTTCCGCAAACCCCTGATAGCCCGGCCGCCCTCAACCAAGATAATGTCGGCGTTGCTGAAATAGAGACGGGCCAACGCCTTAAAATCGGCCGCTTTCCCATCCCGTTGGAAAATGACAGTCATATCAGGCGACGCAAGCGCCACGGTGTCCGCTCCGACCTCACAGAGCTGGCGGGAGTCCTTGCCTTCAGGGTCAAGTGAAAATCCATGCGGACAGTGCTTGAGGACAGCCACCGCGTGGCCGCGCTTTTTGAGTTCCGGAATGAGTCGGGCCAGCAGCCGCGTTTTGCCGCTGCCTGAGCTACCCACGAACGAAAATATCTTCATCGTTTTGTCCTTGAAATCAATCTCCTATTTTTCAGCTAAAAACGGATAGCGGAAGTTTTTCGGCGGACTTAAGTTTTCTTTAATGGCACGAGCGCTGGTCCAGCGGAGGAGATTCAGGAAGGAGCCGGCCTTGTCATTTGTCCCGGAACCTCTGGCCCCGCCAAAAGGCTGCTGACTGACCACCGCACCCGTGGGCTTGTCATTGATATAAAAATTGCCCGCGGCGTGCCGAAGATGAGTGAAGGCTTCAGCGATCGCCTTGCGGTCTGTGGCGATAATAGCTCCGGTGAGAGCATACGGTGAAGATGTATCGCAGAGATTCAGAGTCCGGGTAAAATCAGCTTCGGGATAAATATAGACTGTCAGCACCGGCCCAAAAATCTCTTCCTGCATGAGCCGATGCTTGGGATTGCTGGTCACGACGACGGTCGGCTCTATAAAATACCCTCTCGACTTGTCGCATTTGCCGCCACAAATGATCTCGGCGTCGTTGGATTTCCTGGCCAACTGGATGTATTCGACGATGCTCGAAAAAGCCGCTTCATCGATCACTGCGCCAAGGAAATTCGAAAAATCGGTGATGTCGCCTATCTTGACCGTTTGGAGCTCATCAACCAGTCTCGCTCTGAGAGCCGGCCAGATGGTGTCGGGGATATAGGCCCGGCTTGCCGCAGAACATTTTTGTCCCTGGTACTCAAATGCGCCGCGAATCAGGGCGGTGGCAACGACATCGACATCAGCCGAAGCGTGGACGAAGACAAAGTCTTTCCCGCCAGTCTCGCCAACAATTCGGGGATAGGTCTTGTAGTTAATGATGTTTGAGCCGATGGTCTTCCACATGCTCTGAAATACGCTTGTGCTGCCGGTAAAATGAACACCCGCCAGGTCGGGCTTTTCCAGGACCGGGTCGCCGACATAACGTCCCGGGCCGGGTATGAAATTGATCACTCCATCGGGCAGGCCGGCCTCTTTCCAGAGCTGGGTCAGAAAATAAGCGGAATAGACTGCTGAGGAAGCCGGCTTCCACAGGACCGTGTTCCCCATCATGGCCGGAGACGTGGGAAGGTTGCCGGCAATAGCAGTAAAATTGAACGGGGTAACAGCAAAGACAAATCCTTCCAGGGCCCGGTATTCCATATAATTCCAGGTCGCGGCCGAAGAATTCGGCTGCTGAGCATAGATTTGACTCATATAATACGGGTTGAATCGATAAAAATCGATCAGCTCACAGGCGGAATCAATTTCAGCTTGATGGGCCGTCTTCGATTGGCCGAGCATGGTGGCGGCGTTGAGGAGATAACGATACTTCGTCGCAAGAAGCTCGGCCGCCCTGAGAAAAATAGCGCCGCGGTTCATCCAATCCATCTCCGACCAATCAGGCCATGCCTTTTTGGCAGCGGCAACTGCCATTTCCACTTCCTTGGCTCCGGCCTTGTGGTAATGCGCCAAAACGTGGCGGTGGTCATGAGGACAACGGCAAGCGGCCAGATTCCCCGTCTTCACCTCTTTCCCTCCGATGATGAGAGGGATTTCTAACTCCTCGCCGAGCATTTTTTCTAGCTGATCTTTCAACGCTTTTCTTTCCTGTGTTCCCGGAGCATAACTGAGAACGGGCTCGTTCACGGGCGTTGGCATTTGGACGAGGGCGTTGATCATGTATTCCTCCATATCGAAGAAGACATATGATTTCTCCGTGCTTTCGGCAAAGCCAAACTCCGGAGTCAAAGAGGCTAATATTATACACAAATCGAGCGCGCTGGTCACTTTTATTATGAACAGAGTCAGCAGAGATAGGGTTGAATTTGGCGTACGCAATTGGTAATATAGCGGTTCTCCGAGTCTGAGGCGCTAAAGCCGAATTTGGCCAGGCCCTCCGACCGATAGGGAAAAGCGGGAAACGGCTTTTCCTTCCGTGTTTGAAAAGGAGAACTCAATGACTCTTTGCACCCCCACGCCGCTTAAAACAGTATCCCTGATCCTTCTTGCCCTCGGGCTTTGCCTGAGCTCCCTTCCCGGACTGAGCCAGGGCCAGCCCGTCGAAAAAACGAAGAAAGAACAAGAAAAACCCGTCCGGATCACAGAAGAGATCCTGGTCGTCGGGAAAGCGCCGCGAGATATTCCTTTGGCTACCGTAACCGGCATTGGATCCCAAACGATCGAACTGATCAAACCTCGGGATCTTTCCGAGGTTATCAAATTTGCGCCGGGCACAATGATCACAATCGGCAGCAAAGATGAATATGCCTTAAAACTCCGCGGGATTGATTCGAAGCGGATCGCTTTACTCGTGGACGGCGTCCCAGTTGTTGAGCCATACTATGGGTCTTTTGACCTGAAGACCATATCTGCGGGTGGCATCCAGTCGATGCAAGTAACCAAGGGACCGTCTTCCGTTCTCTACGGCCCAAACACGCTCGGCGGAATCGTCAATGTCCTCACCCTGCGGCCGTCCCCCAACCCGGTTTTCTCTCTCAATCTTTCCGGAGGCAACATGCGGACTCGGAGCGCCGGCGCCGACAGTATGTTCCAATGGGGCAAAGTCGGGCTCGCCGCCTCGGTTCTTTACCAAGACTCCGACGGATACGGCTATACTGATCCCAGTGGCGTCGAGCAGGAGCGATTCAACAGCGACTATGAACGGCTCAACGTAACAAGCAAAATCATCTACAATCCCTCGAGCCGCAGCGAGGTCATGGTCGATGCCGGGTATTACCACTCGGCTTACGGCACGCCGCCCGACCTTTATGGCCGGCCCCGCTATTGGCGGTTCCCAAAATGGGACCGCACCTACGTCAACGCGGGAGGATACACTGCAGTTGGCGAAAAATCCTTGCTGCGCTTCCGCGGTTTTTATGCGAACTACTTTAATATCCTGGACCAGTTCAGAGACAGCTCGATGACAACCCGCCAATTCCAAAGTACGTTTGACAACTCGGTCTTCGGGTTCTTTGGGCTCGGTGACTTTCCGCTGGCCGCATGGAACTCAATCAAAGCCAGCCTTTATTATCAGGATGATCGGGCCCGCCAGCAGGATGATGTCGGGCTGCCCTGGCTCGAATACAATCAGAATACATTCTCGGTTGGCATTGAGGACCACATTTTCCTCGTCGGCAAATGGACCTTCATCGCCGGAGTCAGCGTCGATACCCTGGACAAGGACGTCGGCGACACGACGACCAAAGCGAACCCTCTTTTCGGAATAAAATATTCTCCGCGAGAGGAGCTGGATATCCACCTCTCTTTCGCCGGGAAATCCAAGTTCCCTTCCATGAGGTCCATGTACTCGCTTTCCAGCGGAAACCCTGAACTCAAGAGCGAGTTTGGCCGAAGCCTCGAGCTCGCAGCAACATATAAAAAGGGGATATTTATAACTGGTTCAATTTTTCTCAACGCCCTGAGAAACTATATCGACAGCGTCAGGCTGCCCGACGGCACACGACGGTACTTCAATATCGGCAAAGCCCGCATCAATGGCGTTGAATTCCAAACTCAGGGAGCCTGGAAGTGGCTGGGGGTAAGGTTCGACGCAACGATCAACTATACGTTCCTTGACCACAAGAACGAGAGCGCCGACCGGCCGCTGGACGCCCTCTCGAAACACTATCTGAATTTCGACCTGACCTTAATGCCGCTGAGAGGCCTCCGGCTCAGCCTGTTCGGGCTTCTAGCCTCCGATTCATGGTGGTACGATACCAACACAGCAACTCTCTTGACGATCCCCCACTATTTTAGCTCTGACATCGTCCTGTCCTACTCGCTTCCGCACTTCGAGCCTTTTATCCGGATCACCAACGTCTTCAATGAGTATTTCTACACGGAACCCATCTATCCGTGGCGGGGAAGATTCCTGGAGGTTGGATTGAAAGCCGATTTCTTCGGAAAGCATTGAGTCTAGGCAGTTAGAGGCCCAACTCTCCGGCAATCCCCTGCATGGCTTTCAAGCAGATAGAGATAAACTCATCCAGGTCCAAGCCGATATTCCGGCTCTCCTCGATTTCTTCTCTTCTGGCACCCTTGGCAAAGCTCTTTTCCTTATAGCGTCTCTTGACAAATTCCAGGTCGACGTCCGCAAGCTTTCGCGTCGGATGCATCAGCGTGGCGGCGATGATCAAACCAGTCAGCGGGTCAATAGAAAAAATGGCCCAGTCCATCTCGGCCTCGCAGGGGACTTTCGCCGCATGGGCCTGAATGGCGTGGATGACGGCTGGGTCGATGCCAGATTCCCGAAGAATCTTGACTGTTTCGGTCGTATGCAGCTCGGGACTTTTTTCGGTCAATTCGTAATCCAGGTCGTGGAGAATTCCCGCCAATCCCCACTGTTCTTCATCCTGGCCGAGCCGCCGGGCTACGCCTTTCATGCAGGCCTCAACGGCGAGACAATGCTTAACCAGGTTCTTGTTTTTCAGATGGGCCCGTACAAGCTCCAAAGCATCCTCTCTCTTCATTGTTCTGCTCCTTTCTTGCGATCGAGTCGGGACGACCTATTTTTCTTGTTTGGCAACGATCTTATAAGACAGATAAACTTCCTTGGCCTGTTTTTCATCAATCGCTTTGACTCCAATCACGTAATCCCCTTCCTTTTCAGGGTACCAGACCCAGGAGTTATTTTCGGATTCTGGCTGGACGATGATTCTTGCCTCTCCATCTCGGAGAAAGAACTCGAACCGGGGAAAATAGAAACCGACTGAAGAGGCCGTAAAACTTATTTCTGTCTGGATCGGCTGGGGAGACCCCAAGGACGGAGTCAGCCTAACGCTGACCTCTTTGCCGAGATAGAGCACGCTGCCTTTTTTGGCGATGTCCTCATAAAGACTGACAACGACATAGGGATCATCCCAAACAGGATTTGATTTTATCCCAAGTTTCGTCTCATACCTTCCCATTTCTTTCCCAGTTTTCCGATCCAGGCCGATAAGGAGTGATGAAAAGGGCGTGACCAGGACCTTGTCGGCGGCCAATTCAAGATCATAGACATTCCGTGAGGGGACGATCCACCACCAGAGAATATCTCCCCCGTGTTTGTTGAGGCAGTACAGGACGCTGTTCGAGGCAAAGAAAAAAACTCTGGTCTCGTCGGCATGCGGGGGCATAAGGACAGTCCCTCCCGCCTTGATTCTCCATTTCCTTTTCTTCTTGACCAGGTCGAAGCATTGAAAAGTGAAATCCTCCGCCCCAAAGTACAGCCGGTCTCCGTCTAAGAGCGGCGTGACTCGAATGGGACTGCCAATATTAACCGTTCTCTCAAGATCCTGCCTGCGGTTGAGATAATAGAGCCTCCCGTCGGTGCACCCAACGATAATCTTGTTTTTCCAGAAGACGGCACCTCCCCGGAACGCTCCTCCCGCCTTGAGCTGCCAGAGGCTTTCTCCTGAAGACTGGCGAATAGCCAGAAATGTCTTTTCTTGAGTCCCGACATAGACATTTTCCTGGTCACAGGAAAGCGGCGACGAGATCTGTTCCTGAATTGTCTTTTTCCAGCGGAGCACGCCATTCTTGTCCAGGCAATAGACGGTGTTTGCCTGATCCCAGACAAAGACGGCGTCCGGACCCACTGCAGGCGGACAGCCGAACGGAGAATCTCCAGTGAAGGTCCACTTGATCTTGGGCGAGGAAGAATCCAGGCAGTAGAGCAGCCCCTTATCTGTCGCGAAATAGATTTCTTGAGCGGACTTCACTATGGACGGGAGGATCTTCCCCTCGTAGGAAATCTTATGCGCTTCAACTAAAGGAAATACCACTCCGCCCGGATAAGGCGCCATCTTCCCGCTGAACAGAGAGCATGAGGAGCTAAAAGAAACAAACAGCAACAGGAAATATTTTTTCATTCCGCCTCATCCGAGGGCCTAATCATACCACTTTTTCTTCGCTTCTCTCAATCTTTACACGGGCTGGGGAAGTTGATATTATGCGGAAGAGAAGCCCTATGGTCAATTACATCCTGCTCTATAGGATCAGAAAAAAAGTCAAAAGAATTCTCAAGGAGAAGATATCCGACGGAGAGCTGGCCACAACCAAGACCTCCTGCCTGGGTTGCCTCGCCGACGACATCAGCTGGGCGGTTTATTATCTGTTGAAAGAAAAGGAAGAAGGAGAATGAAACCCTAACGGGTTTCCTCTGCCTTTATTTTGTCCTTGACTTTTTGCCACCAGTCGATTCTCTTTTTGATTTCTTTCTCTAAGCCCATATTTCCCGGCGAATAATACTTGCGGCCTTTGAGTTTCTCGGGAAGGGTTTCCATGGTGGTCGTGGAAAATGGAAAATCATGGGCATAGGCATAATCCTGCCCATAACCAAACTCTTTCATCAGCCGGGTGACAGGGTTCCGGAGTTGAAGAGGGACTGGCTCATGGGGGCTGGCTTCGACATCTTTGATCGCCTCGGAGAAGGCCGCATAGGCCCGGTTGCTCTTAGGCGCGGAAGCAAGATAAATAACGGCCTCGGCCAGGGCTAACTCTCCTTCAGGTGAGCCGAGGAAATCATAAGCTTCTTTGGCGTCGAGAGCTATGGAAAGAGCTTGAGGATCGGCCAGACCGATATCCTCAGAGGCAAACCTGACCAAGCGCCGGGCAATATAGAGGGGATCTTCTCCTGAGGATATCATCCTCGCCAGCCAGTACAGGGAAGCGTCAACGTCGCTGTTCCGCAGGCTCTTATGAAGGGCCGAGATCAAGTTAAAATGCTCTTCGCCGCCTTTGTCATAGAGGAGGGTCCTCTTTTGAAGAGCTTCCTGCACTTCTTGCGGGCCGATCCTCCCTT
Source organism: uncultured Eubacteriales bacterium (assembly GCA_964558915.1). Lineage (GTDB taxonomy): Bacteria > Acidobacteriota > Aminicenantia > Aminicenantales > UBA8522 > CAZKEW01. The sequence continues at coordinate 23,445 of CAZLFV010000029.1, forward strand.
CATGGGCAAGACTGGCTGCGATCTCCAGGGTATTGAGGGCCCGCCGGGCATCGCCGTTGGCGTAGTCAACAATGAGTTTGCGGGCCTGGCCGTCAAGCCGGAGTTTCGATTTCCCCAACCCGTTCTGCTCATCTTGGAGGGCATCCTGGATGACGCGGAAGAGCGCCTCTTCTGTCAGAGGATTGAGGACAAGGACTTTGGTCCGGGAGAGCAGAGCGGCGATGACCTCAAAAGAAGGATTCTCCGTGGTCGACCCAAAAAGAATGATATCTCCCCGCTCCACATACGGCAGGAACGCTCCCTGCTGGGCTTTGTTGAAACGATGGATTTCATCGATGAAGATGATGCTCGGCTTTCCGTACATTTTTTTATGGCTCTCGGCTTTGGCCATGACATCTTTAACTTCTTTGATTCCAGATAATACCGCCGAGAAAAAAAGGCAGGGAAAATCAAAATACCTGGCCAGCATCATGGCCAGCGTGGTCTTTCCGGAGCCGGGAGGGCCCCAGAAAATGAGTGAGACCAGGTGGCCGGACTCAATCAGCTCCGTAAGAATCTTCCCCGGTCCGAGCAGGTGTTCCTGGCCGTAAAACTGGCCAAAAGTTTGCGGCCGCATTCTCTCGGCAAGCGGAGTGAGGGTCTGGTTTTTTGGCATGAGCGCTTTTGTTAAATTATACCAGATTCTCCCCTTGAGTTTAAGCTGACTATACTTCCGTTGCGCAATCGGTTAGCGAGCCAACTTCCGACCCTGAACAAATTTACCAAAAAGGGTTCTGCCCCACTAACCAGGGCCACAAAGAGCAACTCGATCAGGAGAGGCCTCCTGTAACTGCAAAAAGAAAGAGCAGACAGGCGATCTCGGCTTTTCTCACGGATTTCGGGCGAACCGGCTCACTATAGTGATATTCAGCCGCCGGAGCCAATGAAAGCTCAGGCCGCCTTGACGAGGTCCTCAAGACGTGGTATGGTGAGGGCAGATTTTTGAGGCATGGAAAAGCGAATCGCGCGGGCGGCCGTGATGAAGACGGAAAAATCCCAGGAGAAACTCTTCTACCGGCTCGATGAGGTCAGTCGGATAGCGCAGATCGAACCCAAGGTTATTGAAAGATGGGAGAAGGAGTTTGCGTTCCTCCACGCCGGACAGGCCGGGGGCGGGCAGAAAATTTTTCGTCAGAAGGACGTGGACGTCATCGTCCGTCTCAAAGAGCTCCTGCTTAAGGACGGTCTGACTCTGGCAGGGGCGAAAAGAAAGATCGAAGAGGAATTTGGAGGGAGGCGCGCTGAACCAGTGCACCCAGACCATCTGAAGAAAGTCCTTTATGAGGTCCGGGAGCAGCTCCAGGCGATCGCCAGTTCCCTAGAAAAAAAGTCGAGAAAATTATAAGAGTAACCTTCAGATCTGCTATAATGTTGCGTTCTTGATTCGGGACGTGGCGCAGCTTGGTAGCGCACACGCTTGGGGTGCGTGGGGTCGGCGGTTCAAATCCGCCCGTCCCGACCATTTTTTACTTCGAACACTCGATCTCGAGCGCGGATATATCTGAATCTTGGAAACAAGAGATAAAAACTGGATTCGGCTATTGCAAATATGTCTCAGCCAAGGAGGACTAAATCATGAGCCCGATAAAAAAGCAAAGAGCTGCAGAAAACATAAAAGGTAAGCCTCGGAACGTCCTCGACCTCGTGGCATATCAGGCCGGCTCTATCGTCAGCCGTGAGATCATCAGCCAGAAGACGGGCACTGTCACTTTATTTGCCTTCGATAAGGGCCAGCAGCTCAGCGAACACACAGCTCCGTTTGATGCCATGGTTTTGTGCGTAGACGGCGAGGCCGATGTCATCATCTCAGGACAGCCCCATCGGGTCCGAAAGGGGGAAATGGTCATCATGCCGGCCGGCCAGCCCCATGCCCTCAAGGCCCAAGAAAAATTCAAGATGATCCTGGTGATGATCCGCTCTTGACGATATTGATGAAGCCTTTGATCCTTTTGACCAATGATGACGGTTATTTCTCCGAAGGCCTCCGGGCGCTCGCGAATTTTCTTAAGAAGCTGGCTGACATATATATCGTCGCGCCGGACCGAGAAAAAAGCGCCACCTCTCTATCATTGACTCTGCGACGACCCCTTCGTGTTCAAAGAATAAAAAGAAACATTTTTGCCGTTGACGGAACGCCGGCCGATTGCATCTATCTGGCTCTTAAGAAATTGCTGCCGCGCCACCCCAGCCTGATCGTCTCCGGGTTGAACCACGGCCCCAACCTCGGCCAGCAAGACATCTCTTATTCAGGAACCGTGGCCGCGGCTCTCCAAGGCACGTTTCTTCGCATCCCTTCAATAGCCGCCTCGGTTTTGCCCGGAAAAAGAGGAGAGTTTGAATTCGATCTCGCGGCCAGGTTTGTCTCCAGACTGGCCAAGCGCCTGCTCCAAAGAAAGCTCGCTCCCGGTCTGACGCTAAACATAAACATCCCTCCCTCGCCCATTCAGGGCGTCCGGCTCACCAAGCTGGGAGAAAAACGCTACGCCCCCGAAATCATCGAAAAAAAGGACCCTCGCGAAGACTCCTACTATTGGATCGGGCCGGGAAAACCAAAGGCGTTGGGGGACGAGGCAACGGATGTCAGAGCCGTTGAGCTTGGCTATATCTCCATTACTCCGCTGCACACTGATTTGACGGACTACCGGGCTCTGGCGCTCCCCGCCTTAAAAAAGCTCTTTCATGACTTGGCTTGACGGGCTTCCCGCCGGTGCCGCAAGAATTCTAAGGCGGCCGGAATCGCAGAAATGATAATGATCGCGATAATCACCATGCCGAAATTCTTCTTGACAAGGGGGATGTTTCCAAAAAAATAGCCGCCGAAAACAAAAACTGTCACCCAGCCGACTCCGCCGATCACGTTATAGCTGATGAACTTCCAGTAGCTCATGCTGCCGATTCCAGCCACAAACGGAGCAAAACTCCGGATGATGGGGACGAACCGGGCGATAATGATCGTCTCGGCCCCGTATTTTTCATAAAAACGGTGAGTCCGCTCAAGGTATTCTTTCTTGAAAAACCGGGATTTTTCCTTGGTGAAAACCCGGGGTCCGATAAAATGACCAACCCAATAATTGACCGTATCGCCAAGAATGGCCGCCGCGCTGAGGAGGAAGAAAAGCCACCAGACATTCAAAGCCTTAAGAGCGGCGAACGTGCCCGCGGCAAAAAGAAGCGAATCGCCGGGAAGAAACGGCATGACCACAAACCCAGTCTCCACAAATATGACCACAAAAAGGATAGCATAAGTCCAGGGGCCATAGTTCTGGATCAACGTACTCAGGTATTTGTCGAGATGCAAAACAACGTCAACTAACCGTGAGATGAACTCCATAGACGCTCCTTGGAACAACCATCATTAATATACTCTCTCTCCCGTGTCAAGAAATTATGACCAGGGTCAGGCCTTCATTCTCCACTTGCCCCTACAATAATCGCGATTTTTTTTGACTCGGGTCCTTACTTGCGGCTGAAAAATTAAAGACTTGACCCTTGGG
>CAZLFV010000030.1:0-26815 GCA_964558915.1 uncultured Eubacteriales bacterium
GAAAGAAAAAAGATACCAGACCGCGGACGAAGTCCTAAAAGATATTGCCAAAATTGAGAAAGAACTCCCGACCACGGTTCAGCCGCTGCCAATCCGGAAACCCCTGACTTCGAAACAGATCACGGTCCAGTTCAGCCTGAAGAAAGCGATCTGGCCCGCGGTGATTGTCCTTGCGGTGATCGCCGGCGCGATTGCGGCCTGGAAGTTCCTTCCCCACAAGGCCGGCCCTAAACGGTCCATTGCCGTCATCGGGTTCAAGAACCAGACCGGCGACCAGAACCTGGATTACCTTCAGGAAGCGATCCCCAACCTCCTCATCACCAGCTTGGAGCAATCGGGGCACTTTCAAGTGACCTCCTGGGAGCGGCTGAAAGATCTGCTTCGGCAATCCGGCAAGGACGCCGAAGCTACCAGCGACGAAGAAGCCGGGTTCGATGTCTGCCGCAAGTCGGGGATTGATGCTCTCGTCCTCGGAAGCTATATTAAGGCAGGCGAGACGTTTGCCACAGACGTCAAAGTTTTGGATGCGGGCACAAAGCAGCTTCTTCGAACAGCGTCAGCCAAGGGAGACGGCGTCTCGAGCGTCTTGAAAACGCAGATCGACGAGATCAGCCGTAGCATCTCCCGTGGAATCGGCCCTCTTGCCGCTAAAATCGACATCGCGCCGCCGAAAATCTCCGAACTGACCACGAGCTCAATGGAGGCGTATAACTATTTCCTGCGTGGCCGCGATGACTACGAGAAGTTCTACCTTGCCGATGCTCGCAAGTTCTTAGAGAAGGCTGTTTCACTCGACCCGACGTTTGCCGTCGCTTACCTGTACTTAGGCAAGGTTGCCAGCGGACTCTACGATACCAAAGCCCAAACCGAAGCCTATGAGATGGCCCAGAAATATTCAAAAAAGGCGACTGAAAAAGAACGGCTCTATATCGAAGCCGGATACGCCGGCGCCGTTGAAAGGAACCCAGAGAAAAGACTCCACATCTTAATGGAACTGATCAGAAAATTTCCTCGCGAAAAGCAGTTCCATGCCGAACTTGGGGCTTATTACTACAGCAGAGGAAAATATCCCGAAGCCATCGAAGAATACGAGAAAGCGCTGGCTCTCGACCCGAATTTTGGATACGCCATCAATGCGGCTGGCTATAGTTATGCCGCCGTCGGGGAATTTGAAAAAGCCATCCAATATTTAGAGCGGTACGCCGCGGTAAACCCGGGCCAAGCGAATCCTATAGACTCCATTGCAGAGGTCTATTTTCGTATGGGAAAGTTCGATGAAGCCAAGGCAAAATATCAGGAGGCCTTGGAGATCAGGCCTGATTTTTCGGGTTCCTGCGACGGCCTGGCCTACATTTCTGCCCTTCAGGAAAACTACGCCGAGACCAAACGCTGGTTGGGAGAGCACATCTCGAGGGCGGCGACGCCCATAGAAAAAATGGAAGGATATTGGCTGCATGGCTACTATAATTATTTTCTCGGCCGGTGGGATGAAAGCCTAGCCGAATATTCGGCCATAAAAGAAGAGGCCAAAAAACTCGGCGCCTCTTTGCTCATGGCGGCGACAGAGTGGATCACGGGATTTCTCTACACTGACCTGGGGGAATTTGACCTGGCCCGTAAGGCCTTCCAGGGGTACATTGATTGGACCTTGAAAGGAAATCCCGCGCAGCAAATTATAAGCTCGGCGTACCTTAACTTCTTTCTTGGCTGGGTCGATCTGAAGCAGGGACAGATGGATGCTGCCCGAGCCAGGATTAAAGAGATCGAGCTCGTCCTTCCCAAGCTGGAACCAGCTGCCATTAAAGCCACAACCTTTCTATGCCGGCTCTTGGAAGCAGGAGTCTTCCTTGCTGAGAATTTGCCGGAGAAAGCGATAGAAGCCGGCGAAAAAATCGTCCTGATGAATTTTCCGAATATGATGACGCCAAGAATGAGCGTATACAATATTCCCTTCCTCAAGGATGTCCTGGCCAGGGCCTACTGGAAAAAGGGAGACCTTGACAGGGCGATCGCGGAATACCAGCGCTTGATGACGATCGACCTAAAAACCCAGGTCCGCTACCTCATCCATCCGCTCTATCATTACCGGCTGGGCCAGGTGTATGAGGACAAGGGGGAAAAAGCGAAGGCGGCAACCGAATACAAGAAGTTCCTCGAATACTGGAAGGACGCGGACGCGACGCATCCGGAATTGGCCGACGCCAAAAAACGCCTGGCTGCTCTCAAGCCGCAAATCAAACCGCGCTAGTTCGACGGCCTGATCAGCGCTGCCCTCATAAAACGAATCTGTATCCTGGGATGAGGACGCGTCAATAATTTGACGGACAGTGCTGATTTCTAACCATGCCCCACCTGGGCATAGGAATAGAATGTGGCTGCCACCAACGGAATTGCCATCGCTACGATGACCAGGCCGATAAAATTTTCGAAACTTGGGCACATAACTGCGAATTTAAAAATGGATATAATCTTCCAGGGCTTTCAGGTATCTGGAGAATGCCCCTCTCCCCTTCTCCGTGAGAGAACAGGTGGTCAGAGGCTTCTTCCCTTTGAAGGATTTCTTGACCGAGATATAGCCGGCCTGTTCGAGCTTTGAAAGATGGACACTCAAATTGCCGTCTGTTGTCCCGATGGCCTCTTTGAGATAGGTGAATTCGGCTTTGTCGACTGAAATAAGTATAGAAAGCACCGCCAACCTGATCTGCGAATGAATGACCGAATCGAGAGGGGGGAACTTTTCAGGGTTCATGTCTGCTCACGGTCTTTTTGTAATTTGAACGGAGAACCCAGCCTGGAAGAAGGTAAGCCAAGATGATCACGGGGACAAAAGCCAGCGTCCGGTAATGCGAAGGCACCAAGAGCATGGCCAAAGAAGCCAGCCACCAGAGCGCGCCGCACCATTTCAAAAGATTCCATTCATAAATGCCGCCAACTCCAAAAAGCTGGATCCCAGCCAGGACAGCTATGAGAGGCGGTATGACTTCCCAAGAATAAAGCTTGAAAATGGGGAAGATTAATCCAAAAAGCACAAAGCCCATCGCGCAAGCAATGGCCAAATAGCGGGTTGCCATCTGGGCGTACGTGGCTGACGCCTGCCTTTTCTCCTGCCTCATCCCGTAGAAAGCAGAATAGGCCATCCCTGCGAGTACAAATGTGATCCAGTTCACCCAAATCCAGTCATATTTTTCGAGCCAAACCAGGACATAGTTGCCGAGGATAGCCAGGATAATCCAGATTCCCCAGAAGAAATAGAGCGCCCCTGATTCAGCCGTGGTTTTTCGGGTTTTTTGGATCATCTCCCGGATCAGCCTGATTTCCTGCTTCGCTTCTAGCTCATTCACGTTTCCTCCTTTTATATACTCGATTAATTCAAAGTACTTTATATTGCAAAGTTATAATAGAAAAACTCGAGTTGCTTGTCAAGTCTTTTTTAAAAAGTTTTTTAGGGAGCTGTTACTGAGAAACTCTTTTATAGCTTATGGACATCGATGCCCAGCCCGGCGGGCCAAAGGTCGTCTTCATAAAGGGCAGGCTTTCGATATAATCGAGAAATTCACCGGTTCCCCAGCCATGCCGCCGCTGCCTCTCCGAAACATTATGGGCGGCGAAACACCCGCTAAGCTCAAGCTTGGGCAGGACTGCGATCAGGTAGTTCTTGTACCAGTCCTTGTCCGCGTCGCAAAAAACAAAATCAAAAGGACCTGGGAGCGCGGGGACTAGCTCGTGGGCATCGGCCAGCCGCGCGTCGATAAAGGGAGAGAGGCCGGCTTCTTTGAAATTTTCCAGGGCTTCCTTATACCTGCCATCGTCTATTTCGATGGTGATGAGCTTTCCGCCGGTCTTGCTGAGGGCCCAGGCGATCCAAATGCCCGAATGACCGGTCGACGTCCCGATTTCCAAGGCCCGAGTGTATTTGTTCTGAATAATCAAATCGTAGAGGTATTTTCCGTCGCTGGCTGAAATATTCATGTCATACCACTGTCCTCTGTGGCGGTCAAGAAAACTCCTCACCTTCTGGTCCAGAGCGTCTTGGCTCTGAGCCGGAAACGGTGCAGCCCAGAAAATTGTGATGAAAAAAATAATAGTAAGTCCCAAAGCAGCCCAAAATCTTGAGGTCATTCCACTCTTCTCCCTTGAGTACACAGCTGCATAATTAATCCTTTAACTTAGACGAAGCAGCCGCCCAAATCTTCCCTTCCAATGGTTGAAGCTATCGCCAGTTCTGTTCCGCTTGGCATATGGTCACCCTGAGGATCAATTCTAGAAACACTTCGCTCTAAGTTTCCGCCGCTCCCCCCAGTCCTGGCCAACGCCTCAATGTAAATGAAAGATCAGAGGCGAATATTTCAGGAAGTGCCCTGAATATCAGCAAAAAGCCTGAGGTCTTCGCTCCACTCTACTTTACTTCGGCCGGCGGCGCAAGCTGCGGCGGAGCCAGAGTAAATCCCATCGGCTGGAGGATGTCCAGCACATTAAAATAGAGCCATTCTTCGGCGATCTTTCCCTCGACGATCCGGTCAATCGCAATCCCAGAGAGACTGAACGCCTTTCCAGAAGGCGGGAGGTCACCGAGAGGCGTATGAAACGGCCCTGTGATCGTCCCCGACATCGTAAATATCCCGACCACTTTGTCCCCTTTGACATACAGATCTCCCTCTCGCGAAAACTTGACGTCAGGGACAGCTGTATGAGTTCCCCTGTACTGATTTTTTAAAGCTTCAAGGCCGACAATGGCTTGGGGCTGGCTGGGATCGTGCACGACCACGTCGGGAGAATATATATTATCCAGTAAATCAAGGTTTGCCTCATTCCTGGCTTTAAGGTACCAATCCCATGTGGCCTTCGCCTGATCTTCGGTAATCCCTATTGCGGCTTTTTTCTGGCAGCTACACATCGCGCCCAGCAAAATAACCAGACAAGTTGCGACGGCTAAGAAAAGCAGGATTTTTTTCACTTTGCCCTCCTTGTCTCAAGTCAAGAAATAGCACCAAACCCGGCTGAAGTCAAACTCAATAAAGGATTCATCCCTATCATCGTGATTGCGCTTGAAATTTATCAAAAAACCATTATTATGGAGTGTTCCGTACTCAGGTACCGAGGAGACAACAGATGTTCGAGATAGTGGCCAGAGAGGAATTGGCCCAGGGGACTGTAGTGAGCAATTGGATCAAAGCTCCGAGGATTGTGGCGAAAGCTAAACCCGGGCAGTTTGTTATCATCCGCGCCAACGATACGGGCGAGCGCATTCCCCTGACTATCGCGGACACAGACGCGGAAAAAGGCCTTCTCAACATCATCTATCAGGTCGTCGGGAAAAGCACCGATCTTTTCAAGACGCTCCAGGTCGGTCAGGGTTTTCTGGATGTCATCGGGCCCCTCGGGCTGCCCACTCATCTCGAAAAGGTGGGCAAGGTCGTTTGTGTCGGCGGCGGCACCGGTGTGGCGGTCATGCACCCCATCACCCGGGGGCTCAAGGACCTCGAAAATCACGTTTTCGCCGTTATCGGGGCCCGCACCAAGGACCTTCTCATCATGGAGGAACGGATGAAAGCGGCTTCCCAGGAGCTCACGGTTTGCACCGATGACGGGAGCTACGGCCGGCACGGGTTCGTCAGCGTCGTCTTAAAAGAGCTGCTGGAGCAACACAAAGATATCGGCCTGGCTGTGTGCATCGGCCCCGTGCCGATGATGAAGGCCTGCTGCAATATTACCAATGAATTCAAAGTCAAGACTCTGGTGAGCCTCAATCCTGTCATGCTGGACGGCACGGGGATGTGCGGCTGCTGCAGGGTAACTGTGAGCGGCCAGACTAAATTTTCCTGCGTGCACGGCCCGGAGTTTGACGGCCACCAGGTCGATTTTGATGAACTCCAGGCCAGGCTGTGCTCCTATGTCAGCGAGGAACGACGCTCGCATGCGATCTTCAAGGACCAGCAGCATCCGGCTGGCTGCGCACTGGACCGCGGCAAGTAAAACTCGGGATAGAATCTGATAGTAAGCACCTGATCGGGAAGATGCTAAGAAAGGCCAAGGGAGGAAATCCGGGCGGGGAGCGGTTCAGTCGACAAGGGAAAGAATAGCCTTATATTCGGAACGGAAAACCGCCCGCTTCTCCAGGCCGCTTTTCTTGATCATGTCCAGGACGAGCGGGACTTCCATGAGCTCTGCGTCAGAGAAAGGGCTGGTGCCATCGTTAAAAAAATTGACGAGGAGCCGGTAAATTGGCATCCAGGAAGACTCTCCTTCGGTCGTCTCGAAAAGCGTATATTCCAGTGACTCCTTGCGGCCGAAGAGCTTCATCCTGAACCCATACCAATCCTCCGGCTGGTTGCCCGGGACAACTTGAAGACTGCCCCGGACCGGGCCAACTGCTGAGTTTTGGGCATACCGAAAATAGACCACTAGCGCATTTTGGATCGTGATTCCATCCGGGTTGAGCGCTAGATCATGGGCACAAACAACTTCGACGCCCGGGCCGAGGGCAGAGACCAGTGCGCTGATAACATGTGGCACATAATTCCAGAAGTGATTGCTCGGGCCGGTGACATTAACGACCTTGAGCGGAGCGAACTCTCCTCTGTGCTGCCTGATCAAAAGAACCTGAGGATCGACGGTCAGGGCCGAGGCCGCCAGAATGGGATTGTGGTGCTCGCGGCCAAGCTTGAGGAGTTTCGCCGCTTCCAAGGCGGAAGGCGCCAGCGGCCGGTTGATAAAAGTCCGCACGCCGGATTGGATAAAAGGAGCCGCAAGTTCGGGGTAATGAAACGGCAATGCTTCGGTGATCAGGACGCCGTCGACTTTCCCGATCATTGCTTGGGGGATTTCAACTAAGGCAAAGCCGTATTTCTTTTGATCTGACTCGGGAATAGCCGTCCTGTTCCAGACATGGGTGACAATCAAACCGATTTTCTCACCCAGCCCGCTGTTGAGCTCCTTGGTCCACAGGGCGCCGTGGCTTTCATAGCCGACAACGCCGATTCTCACAGGAGGGGACGCTGCTTCTTGGCCCACCAGCAGGCCTGCAAAGCAACAGAAAACGCCAAGCAAGCCAAATTTTCTCATTTTTTGTAAGAAATCCAGAATAAAAGGATCGAAAAAATGGCTCCTCGGCCAGGACTCGAACCTGGAACCTAGTGGTTACAAGTGCCCCAAAATTTCTTCTGGGCTTGGACTATCTCTTCACCCCTTCCAGAAATCTGGAGGTAGGGTGTCGGGCGCTTCCCCTGAACTGAGTCGAGGGTACGAGCTTTCGCTCTAGTCTCTGCACCTTCCCTGACCTTTTTTACTCGGCCAGGGCTTGGCTCAGGGTTACCATTTTCCTTATAAGGAAAGCAGGCTTCCCTGAATTCACCCGATTTTTCAGCCGCGATTTCTCGCGGAAGCTGCATCCCAGAGTGAACCTCGCGATGACAATTCGCGCAAAGGAGGATGCACTTGTCGAGTTCCTCTCTAATCTTTTTCCAGCTTCGCGTGTAACCTCTGTCTGAAATTCCGAAATCTTTTTCACCATTCTTTAGATGGTGGAACTCGAGTGCCTCTGGACATCGGCTGTAGCCACAAAGCTGGCATTTTCCGCCTTTGTACTCTACAGCCATCTGTCTGATCTTCCTCCTCCTTTTTTGGACTGCTTCGATTAAGTAAGTTCTTCTGTCTGCATATCTGCGCTTGTCACTCATCTGTTACCCTGGTTTCACAGCCACCCGCTCTGCCAATTGAGCTACCGAGGAGCAGGCGGCCATAATTTAGCACGTTTGGCCGTCGATTTCAACCGCTTGAAACCGTCCCGGTTTCGGGCTAGTATCTGAATAGACAGTAAGCCGATGCTTGGCTATCCCAGCAAAGTCCTGGTTATTGCCGATTATGAGCCGCCCCATTTTAAGGAAACTTTCAAACTGACGTTCGATTTCGTGCTTTCCTGCGGGGATGTGGAAGACCTAATTCTCCAGGAGATCCATGAACAATACAATAAGCCGATCTTCGCCGTGAAGGGCAACCATGACCCGGCCAAACCCTTCCCCGAATTCGTCCAGGACGTCCACGCCAAGATCGTCCAGCACCGGCACTGGCTCATCGGAGGATGGCAGGGAGTCCCCGACTATAAATCAACCGGGGCGTATGAGTGGGATGACCTCGCCGTCATGGAAAAGCTGAGCAAATTTCCCTATGTCGACATTTTTATCTGCCACGCGCCAATCTATAAATTCACCGATAAGGACGACTCTGCCCACACCGGGAGTGATGCCATCCTCAAATATATCAAGGAGAAACAGCCGAAGCTCGTCTATCACGGACATGTCCACTCCAAGATGGGCACGATGATCGAAAATACGGCCGTCGTAAGCGTCTACGGAGCAGAGATTTTCACTCTCGAATGAAAACAGGGAAAAAAGAGCAAACGGAGAATTAGAACCGATAGCTGGCCTGCTTGGCCATCTTGCGGTAGTCGTCCCCCCACATCTCGACAATCTTGCACATTTCATACAGCCGGGACCGCAGCCGTACGCCAATCCGATCCACCAAGGTATCCCCACTCTTCTTGTAGAATGAGTCGCGGGTGTCCTCTTCCTCTTCAGTATCCAGGTAATTCGACGTAAAGAGAGTCAGTTTTTTCTGGTTGTAACGATGATTGATGATATAAAAGATGGTCTCCTCGACCCAGGCCGTCGTCCTTTTGGCGCCGAGCTCATCGAGCACAAGGATTTCGTGCTCGAACACAGGGGTAAGGACCTCCGATTCCGTAAGGTTCGAATCAGGCGTGAACGTATTCTGGATATCCCGGATGAGCTCCCGGAAATCATAAAACGAACAGGGAACGCTCTTTTTCTCGATCAGCTCCCTGATAATGGCCACCGCTAAGTGAGTTTTTCCCACTCCGCAGGGACCGATGAAAAGAAGGCCGACATCCTGCGCCGGGTAATTCTTGACGAACTGCTTAGAAATTTTCAGGGCGTCACGGTGGGAATCGTTGTGGACTTCAAAATTTTTGAGCGAGCAATTCTGGTATCTTCGAGGAATACGGGCTTGCTCCCAGAGGGCCTGGGCCTGGCGCTCAAAAAAGCATTCGCAGCGCTTGGCTAGCGATTTTCCCTCTTTTTCTTCAAGGACCCAGCCCGTACCTTCACACCGGGCGCATGTCTTTTCCGCCATCAGTTCAAATATCCTCTGAGCTGCTGGAGATTATGAGACCGGGCCAGCTTTCTCATGGCTTTCTGTTCGATCTGGCGAATCCGCTCTCTCGTCAGGTTCAATCTCTCCCCGATCTCCTGGAGAGTCCACGGCCGGTCGTCGTCCAGCCCGAATCTTAATTTTAGCACAAGAGCTTCCTTTTCATCCAGCTCACCCAAAATCTCCCTGATCTGGTGCTCGATCGAGGACTTGACGATCTGGTATTCAACAGTCGGAGAGGCGTTGTCTTCGATCTTGCCTCCGACTTCAAGGTCGCTATCCGCACGCTTGTCGCTGAGGGAGACGTCCTTTTCAGCCAGGATTTCGAGGTCCTCCACGTCATCCTCGCTGACTCCCATACTCTGGGCGATCTCTTCCCTTGTCGGCTCCCTGCCGAGCTCCGCCTTCAGCAGTGATGCCTTTTTCTTCATCAGGGAAATCTGGTCGGACAACTTCTGAGGAAGGTTATAGATGCGGGCAGAGGAGGTCAACGCATGGATGACCGCCTGCCTGATCCACCAGACAGCATAGGAAATAAACCTGACATTGCGGCTGGGGTCGTACCGCTTTGCGGCCTCGATCAGTCCCAGATTGCCCTCGTTGATCAGGTCGAGCAGGCTCAGTCCCATCCCGCGGTACTTTTTGACATAGGAGACGACAAACCGGAGATTGGCCTCGACGAGCGCTTCGATCGCGTTCCTATCTCCATTCTGAATTCGCCGCCCCAGCTCCTTTTCTTCGGCTTCCGAGTACACGGGGAACCTGGAGATCTGGTTAAGATAGATTTTTAAGTTTTTCGAATCGAGATAATCCTCGTCGTGCATCCGCCTATTCTTCGGCTCCTTCCACCCTGATCATTTTCGTCTGGCTCAACCTCACCAGGCTCTTCTTGCGGGCTTCGAATTCGTCCTCCTTTCCCTTGAAAAACTCCTTCTTGACGTACTCCAAAAGCTCGCTGATTTGGGTCTCCATCTGCTGCATTTTCTGCCGCATGTTCAGGATGACTTCGACTCCTGCCAGGTTCACCCCAAGGTCTCGGATGAGGTTCAGGATGAGCTCGAGCTGGCGCAGGTCTTCATCGGAATACAGGCGCGTGTTTCCCTGGCTCCGCGAGGGCTTAAGCAGGCCCTCCCGTTCATAAAGCCGGAGGGTTTGAGGGTGAAGGTCGAACTTTTGGGAAACAACGCTGATATGATAAAAGTTCTTAGCGCTGCTTTTTGGTTCTTTTTTTCTTCTCATATCAATGAATCCCCAGTTTATCTCTCGGGTTCTCGCCCGAAAGCTTCTCGAGTTCTTTCATCAGTTCTCTAACCCGCTGGTCTGCGAACGGAGGAGGAACAATCGCGACTTCGACAAACTGGTCTCCATGCGTCCGCCGTCCTGGGATCGGCGCTCCAAGATCCTTCAGCCGGAATTTCTGCCCCGATTTGGTTCCAGGCGGAATCCTGATGGTTCTCTTGCCCCAGAGCGTGGGAACATCGATCTTTGCTCCCAATGTTGCTTCTGGCACCGTAATCGGCAACTTGAGGTTGATATTAGCGCCTTCGCGCCGGAAAATCGAATGGGGAGAAACGTCGATCGAGATGAAAAGGTCCCCAGGAGGCCCTCCATTCTTGCCGGCATTCCCTTTTCCGGGAACACGGACTTTTGACCCGGAATCGACACCAGCAGGAATCTTGACGTTGATGAGCTCGGTTTTCTGGACCAATCCCTGGCGGCGGCAATAAGAGCACGCATCTCCCCGGCTCGCGCCTGTCCCCTGGCAATCGGGGCAAGGTGTGGAGAACTTCATGAACCCGCGTTGCATCTGAGCGCGTCCACTTCCCTTGCAGGTTGGACACGGACGCCCGCCAGAACTCTGGATGTGGCCGTGGCCCTGGCATTGAGGGCAGCTCACCAGGCGCGTCAGTTGGATACGCGTCTGAAGGCCGTTGATCGCATCCTCAAACCCGATTATCATCGAGTAATGAAGATCCTCCCCGCGCTCAGATTCCACGGCCTGAGCCGGCCGGGAACCGCCACCAAAAATGCTTTCAAAGAAATCAGAGAACGACGAGCTTCCGTAGCCAGAAAAATCGAACCCTTCAAACCCGGAGCCGTACGCCCGTGCGCCAGCTCCGGGCGGAGGCTGTTCGCCGACATAGCCGAGCTGATCGTACTGGCTCTTTTTTTTGGGGTCGCTGAGGACTGAATAAGCTTCCTGGATCTCCTTAAACTTGGCTTCCGCAGCTTTGTCACCAGGGTTGAGGTCGGGATGGAATTTCCGGGCGAGCTTCCGATAAGCCCTTTTAATGTCCGCGGCCGCGGCCGACCTCGGGACTCCTAGGATCCGGTAATAATCTTTGTCCATCCTCTATCCGGATGAAGCTTATTTATTTTTTTCGTCGTCCACGACCTCAGCGTCGATAACCTCCCCTTCTCCACTTCCCTGAGCGGAAGACTGCCCTCCGCTCTGATAATCCTGCTGCTTGAAATCCTGAGCCGAGCCGGACCCTCCGGCGGCTTGCTGCTGTCCGGCCCGCTGGTACATCATCTCGGTCAGCTTATGGGAAGCGCGGGAAAGCGCTTCAATGGCGTTTCGAATCCGGCCGAGGTCTTCGCTTTCCATGGCTTTTTTCGTGTTCTCGATTTCCGACCTGAGGTTGGTGGCATCCGCTTCAGGAATCCGATCCTTGTTCTCGCGGAGCAACTTTTCGAGGCTGTAAATCAACTGGTCGGCCTGGTTCTTCGCGTCAATGACTTCCTTTCTCTTTTTATCTTCTTCAGCATGGGCTTCGGCATCCTGGACCATTTTGTTGATTTCCTTATCATCGAGTCCCGAGTGGCCAGTAATTGTGATGGCCTGCTGCTTCCCGGTTCCCAGGTCTTTAGCGGAAACATGGAGGATTCCGTTGGCGTCGATATCAAAAGAGACTTCTATCTTGGGCACACCGCGCGGTGCGGGCGGAATTCCGTCGAGATGGAACCGGCCCAGAGTCCGGTTGTAAGCGGCCATTTCTCTTTCGCCCTGTAGGACATGGATTTCGACGCTGGGCTGGTTATCCGAAGCCGTGGAGAAGACCTCAGTCTTTTTTGTGGGAATGGTCGTGTTCCGTGCGATCATCTTAGTGAAGACGCCGCCAAGAGTCTCAATGCCCAGAGTCAAAGGAGTGACATCGAGAAGCAGAACATCCTTGACGTCCCCGGCCAAAACAGCGCCCTGGACGGCGGCGCCCACGGCCACAACTTCATCGGGGTTGACGCCCTTATGGGGCTCTTTGCCAAACAGGTCTCTGACCAGGTCCTGAATCCGGGGCATCCGGGTCTGTCCGCCGACCAGTATGACTTCGTCAATATCCCCGGGCTTCAGGTTGGCATCAGCCAGGGCCTGTCTGCAGGGAGCGACCGACCTTTGGATAAGGTCTTCGACAAGCTGTTCTAATCTGGCCCGGGTCATCTTCATGAGAAGGTGTTTTGGCCCGGAAGCATCTGCAGTGATAAAGGGCAGGTTGATCTCCGTCTCCATGGTCGTCGAAAGCTCGATTTTTGCCTTCTCGGCGGCTTCTTTGAGCCGCTGAATGGCCATTTTGTCTTTGGTCAGGTCGATGCCTGACTCCTTCTTGAACTCTGCCACGATCCAATCCTGAACCCTCTGGTCGATGTCATCTCCACCCAGGTGGGTGTCCCCATTTGTTGCTTTCACCTCGACGACGCCTTCGCCGACTTCGAGGATGGAAATATCAAAAGTCCCTCCTCCGAAATCATATACGGCGATGGTCTCGTCCTTTTTCTTATCCATTCCGTAGGCGAGAGCAGCCGCTGTCGGCTCATTGATGATCCGGACGACATCCATCCCGGCAATTTTTCCGGCATCCTTGGTCGCCTTCCGCTGGCTGTCGTTGAAGTAGGCCGGCACAGTAATGACGGCTTTCTCAACTTTTTCGCCCAAGTAATCTTCCGCCGCTTTCTTCAGTTTTTGGAGAATCATAGCCGAGATCTCTGGCGGCGCATATTGCTTGCCTAAAGCCTCAACACGGACATCTCCGTTGGGCGCCTGGACCACCTTAAACGGAACCTGCTTTATTTCCTGGCCGACTTCATCATAGCGGCGGCCCATAAATCTTTTTATCGAATAGATTGTATTCTCGGGGTTTGTTACCCGCTGCCTTTTGGCGACCTGTCCAACAAGCCTCTCTCCTTTGGGAGTAAATGCAACAACAGAAGGTGTGGTGCGGCCTCCTTCTTCATTTGGGATAACCGTTACTTTTTCGCCCTCGGTGATAGCGACAACTGAAAAGGTTGTGCCGAGATCAATTCCAATTATTTTCGCCATTATGACCTCCTTTTTTAGTCAAACATTAATATAAAATATGAGTGGGATTTTGTCAAGTATTTTTTATAAATATTTTTGAGGAATATGGCTCTCAACCTGATCTGGGATTATGGGCTAAAAAAAAGGCCTTTAATGCCTTCTGAGAAAGACCAATATATAGACTGGCAGTCCTCTCTGCTGCCTAATCTTACCTCTATAGCCCTAAACGGCTTCCTTTTTGCCTCAAATGTCAGGTTCCTCAGGGGAATCCAAAGGTACCAGACAAAAATGTGCCCGATGTTGGCCACCCGGGAAAAAAACCGTCTTGGCTTGGGCCTGAAATAAAGATAGATCCCCTTGTCTATATAAAAAGCATAACTCGAGGGCATGTCTTTGAGCTCCAGCGCATCGAGCTCGAATTTATCGCCTTGCTCGTCCGCCTCTCCTGGCTTGATTTCCTTTCTCTTGGGCGCAAACAAGGCGCTTTTCTTTATTACCGTTAATATCTCAAGCGGAGGTTGCCCGCCCCAAGAGCGAAGGCTTTCTATATTCCATTTCTGAAGGACCATCCCTCTCGACCGGAGGCTGATGTTTTTTCCTCCCAGGTCAAAGATAAAATAGAGCGCTGGCGACCTGGCCAGGGCAAGCTCCTCTTTCAGCCTCGTGTTCATTTTGAGCGGTGCAGGTTTTTCTTCTGCCGCACAGGGTGAAAGAATGCAAAAAAGAAACAGAAGCGAGAGCAACACTTTTATCCGCATGATCAATATATATATATTTTCGTCCCGACTGAAGAAGCCCGATAGATCGCCTTCAGGTCTTTGTCGCCGACCCGGATGCACCCATGAGTAACGCTCCGACCCAGCAGCCGGGTATAAAGAGTTCCATGAATGAAGTAACCGCTTCCAAAACCCAGGGCATAGTCTCCCAATACTCCCTCTTCCAATCTCTCTTGTTGATTTTTTGGCACTTCTTTTCCTTCCTCAATAAAGGCCCAGTCTGGCTTGACCCAGGTGGGGTCGGTGATTTTCGATTTGACATAGAACTCACCGCGTGGAGTATCAAAGATCCATTTTCTTTTTCCGCCCGGTTCCTCGAGTATGCTGCCGCTGCCGCAGGAAATAACGGCTTGAAGAATCGTCTCGTTCCCCTTTTTGAGATGGAGAATATTGCGGCCGGAATCTATCACGATGTGGATACCCTTTGGCGAGAGGCCCTGTATTTTTTTTTGAAGGGAGAGATTTTCCGCTTGGATACGAGCAACGCTTGTTTTGCGGCCGGGTTTTTCAGGGGGCAATAACCCTTCTCTCAGAGTCCTCGGCCAGGCCAAAATATAAGCAATGATTTCGAGAACGATAAAAAGAGCAAAGAGAATAGCCAAGGACAGGAGAAGTATCTTTTTTTTCTTCATCTTCTTGGTTTACCTTCTCAATCCAGTAATCAGCCGGTCGGCGCTTTCCAAGGACCCAACAATGGTAACCGGAGTCCCGACGGATACCTCTGGAAAGATCTGGTCCATCACATCATTCTCGACGCCGACGCACCCGTTGGTAATGCTATCATTGCCGCCTCCGTGAATCTCTATGAGACCGCCGATGCCAGCCTTGGGCGGGATTAGCCCCTTCTTTTTTGCCTGAGAAAAGCGTTTCTTGTCCTCTGCGTTTGGATAATCAATAAGGAGCGCCTTGTAGAACCGGCTTGTCGCTAATTTTTTGATAATCCTGTATTTTCCCTCAGGCGTAGCTCCGTCGCCGGCATAGAGCTTATCGGACAGGCCATATTTGCTTAAACCGATCCCGTAAACACCTATGAGAATCCCTTTTTTATACAAGGACAGAGTGCGTTCCAACTTATTGACCACGATCGCTGCTGTTCCTCTCCTCTGGGATTCAGCAATAGTCTCAGCGGCCCACTTTCTCCAAGCGGACACCTGACCTTCCTCGGAATACCGGGCCAGGATAGAAAAGAGGGCTTCTTCTGCTTGAGAGACATGGCGGTCGACGGTTCCTATCTTCTCGGGAAGGTCGGCATATGACTCCCGGCGCAGAAGGATCTCCGCCTCTTGAGCAGCCACGCCGGCCCGAGCGAGACTTCTCCGGATCAGGTCATTTTCATTCATGTTCCGGGTCGCCTCTTTGAGCTTGCTGATCCTCTCTTCAAGAAGGGCGAGCTGGCCGGAGATATTTTTCGATTTTGATTCTTTTTCTTCTTTGACTTTCTTGAGGATGGCCTCGCCCTCGGCCAAAACTGCCTGATAACTCGCCTTCACGTCTTCGTATTTGCGGAACCAGCCGAATTTCGCTTTTTGCCGAATCAGTTGATCTTTAGCGAGCCCGAGGGAGAGAAGGTATTTGGAATATTCCTCCGCTGCATACACAGGAGCACCAGCCCTCCAGAGGTCGTTCTCCTGGATCTTGGCTTGTTCGACCTCTGGAGGGACCGGCGGTGTCTGACAGGCAGAAAAAAATAGTACTAAAGACAGAATAAAGGTAAGGGAACCCGACTTCAAACTCAGAACAACGCCTCAGAGCAGAATTATATTTTTCCCTTCACCTTTTCGATCGCCGCCTTGACCTGGTCGGCAATGGCAACCGCTTTTTCTTTTATTGTCGCTGCGGTGTTGGAAGCCCCGAAATAGTCTTCCTGGTCAATGGCCGTCTGAATCTGGGGGAAAGAATCCTCCAGTCCCTTGAGGTCAGCCTTCATGGCTTCGATATCGGCCTTGGTCCCCTTTCCCTTGGGGGCCTTTTCCAAGAGAGTCTTGGCCTCTGCGATGGCCGCCTGGGCTTCTTGCTGAGCCGCCAGAGCAGCGTTCTTAGCAGCTTCTTTTTTCCCCGGAATGGTGGCCTTCAGGGCATCGGCATCAGCCACGATTTTGGCCAGCATTTCCTTGGCCGGGCCGTATTTTTTAAAGAACTTCTTGCTCTGCGTATTGATCTCATCCGTGGCCGCGGTCAGTTGGTCATTGATGGCCTTCAGTTCCTCGGCCGCATAGGTATTTGCCCCTTCCTTCACGGCCGCTTCGATAGCCGCCTTAGCAGCGTCTATCTCTTGCGTGGGCTGCTTGGCACAACTAACGAAAAGAGACGTCACAAAAACACTCAGAACTATTACCTTGATAGCATTCTTCATTTAAATAGCCTCCTTCCCATTTGCGCTTCTTTGGACTTACCCAGAACCTTCAGGTTTCCCGTTCCTTCTATTCTCACCTCCTTATTACTGTCTATGATAATCATCCTCTGAATTGGTGTATCATGGAAGCGTTGGAATCTCGCAGTTCTTTGAAGCTAGGGCGGGACAGTACTATTGCTCCAGGACGTTGTCTCTGACTTGTTCATTGAATGCTTCCCTCGCTCTCCTGATTCCCCGCTCTTTCTGTCCTCTCTCTGGTCAGGTATATATCATAGCAATTATCAAAAGTCAACAAACATCCCGGCCTCTTTGCTGCGGGATCCGCAGTTATTCGTCCGGGTCGACTATAAAACCTTCCTTCATCATCATCTTGACTTCATCCCGGGCCCTCTTGATCGTGACTTCGGCCATTTTGAACCGCTCTTCGGCCGAGGCTTTCTTCCTGGCGACTCCCTGTTCAATGCCTTTTGTCCCGACAGCAACGGCTTCTCTCGGGAAAACCTCCCATTGGTCCATGTTGGGGATAATATATTCCTCGCTTAGGCCGTGATCCTCGGCCACCCTGGCCAGCTCCTTGGCGGCTTCGATGCACATTTCATCGGTGATCGAGATGGCCCGGATGTCCAGTGCTCCCCTAAAGATGCCCGGGAATCCCAATGAGTTGTTAACCTGATTTGGGAAATCGGAGCGTCCCGTGGCGACAACCCGGGCTCCTGCTTCTTTGGCTTCCCAGGGCCAAATCTCGGGGACAGGGTTGGCTTCTGCAAAGACGATGGAATTCTTGGCCATGCTAGCCACCCATTCCTTCTTGATCACCCCGGGCCCGGGCTTGGAGGCCGAGATGAGCACATCGGCGCCTCTCATGGCGTCGGGGATGTCTCCCTTGACCCCTTCGGCGTTAGTCGTCAGGCAAAGGTGCCACTTTTCCTTATATTTCGTCTGCAGCGTTTCCCGGTCTCCCCTATCTTTATGCAGGGTTCCGCGCGAGTCCACCGCAATGATGTTCCCCGGCGTCACGCCGGCAGTAACGAGCAGCCGGGAGATGGCAATATTCGCGGCCCCCGCGCCTATCAGAGCCACTCTGATATTCGACAATTTCTTATCGACGATCTTGACGGCATTGAACAGGCCGGCTACGGTCACACAGGCCGTGCCCTGTTGGTCATCGTGCCAGACCGGAATCTCGCACTCCTTCCTTAATGTATCAAGAATATGAAAGCATTTGGGATGGGAAATGTCCTCGAGATTGATGCCGCCGAAGGTCGGCTGGATCCATTTAACTGCTTGGATGATCTGGTCCGCGTCCTTCGTGTTTAGGCAGATTGGAAACGCGTCCACGCCACCCAGATATTTATAAAGAAGTGCTTTTCCCTCCATAACCGGCAAGCCGGCCTCTGGGCCGATATCCCCTAATCCCAGGACTCTGGACCCGTCGGAGACGACGGCGACAAAATTCCATTTGTTCGTCATCTCGTAGGCTTTTTCCTTGTCTTTTTGAATCTCCTTGCAAGGAGCGGCCACTCCAGGCGTATACCAGATAGCAAAATCATTGAAATCCCGAATCCGGCACTTGAGAGTGACTTCGACCTTGCCTCGATAAAACGGATGTAGCCTCATCGCATCCTTGGACGGTTGCTCGGCCTTGGCCAGTAGCTCTTCCACAGTTTTCATGTCTCTAACCTCCTAAGTATAAGAAATTGTCATTATATTTTATTATGGGGTAAAGTCAACTCCGCGGCTGAGTGGGGGCTCTTATGAAGTTTCGTCGCCGGCAACCAGAGGCACGAATTTAAACTTATTGTTCTTTATCCCGACTTTTCCGAAATAATAATAGGGGTCGTGGACAAAGGCCAGAATCCAGTCTTCCGCCGTGGCCTGTTCATAAACCCTCTTTTTGGTCTCCAACGTCTCGAGAGGGAAGAGATCATAGCTCATGATATACGGAAGGCCGATGTGTGCAGAGGTCGGCACCAGGTCGCCGAGATAGAAAAGTGTCTTTCCCTGAGAAGAGACTCTGACGCTTTGGTGCCGGGGAGTGTGACCCGGAGAAAGAACAACCTCAACCCCTTCCGTGACTAGGCTGTTTCCGTCAACCAGATCGAGAAGCCCGTAACTCTCCAGGGGCAAAAAATTCTCTTTAAGATAGCTCGATTTCTCGCGCTCGTTAGGCTGCCCGGCCCAGTCCCATTCCCCTCTCTGGATGATATAGCGAGCCCGAGGAAACGTGGGCAAGAGCTCCCCTTTATCATTTATTAAAGTATTCCCGCCACAATGGTCGAAATGAAGATGCGTGTTGATGACAAAGTCAATATCCTCGGGTCTAAAACCGGCGCTGGCAAGAGACGCGAGAAGACCCGGGTCCTTTTCGACGCAGTAAATCCCACGGAACTTCTGGTCGTATTTTGCCCCGATGCCCGTTTCCACAAGGGCCAGCGCCCGGGGAGTTCTAATCAGGATGGAGTTTAGGGCAAGCCGGATCCTGTTTTGGGAGTCGGCCGGACATTTCTTTTCCCAAAGCGTTTTCGGCACGACACCGAACATAGCCCCGCCGTCGAGGTAAAAATACCCGTCCCTGAGCCCATAGATATCGAAATTTCCCAGCCTGATTTTCTCGACGCTCATTTCAAGAGTCTATTCAAATCATAACAGAGGTTTCCGCGGGTGTATTCGGAAGCCTCTATAATATCCGTGTCCATGCGGATGGCATCTTCGGGACACGCCTCAACGCAAAAACCGCAGAAACAACACCGGCTGAGGTCGATGGCGAACTTGGCCGGGACCTTCTGAATCTCGGGATCCGGATCCTCAGTTGCCTCGACGGTAATGCACTCGGACGGACAGACGGTGACACAGAGCATGCAGGAAACGCAGCGCGCTTTCCCGTCCTCTCTTTTCGTCAGCCGGTGCAGGCTGCGGTGCCTCCGGGCGAGTTCTTTCCTCTGTTCGGGATACTGGA
This sequence comes from uncultured Eubacteriales bacterium, assembly GCA_964558915.1. Lineage (GTDB taxonomy): Bacteria > Acidobacteriota > Aminicenantia > Aminicenantales > UBA8522 > CAZKEW01. The sequence continues at coordinate 19,542 of CAZLFV010000030.1, forward strand.
TGGTGACGGCTCCTTTTCTTTTGGTCTTGATCCCGCTGAGATTAAGCACATGGAAGACCATGTTGACGATGAAATGGCGCGCGGTGATGAGGGCGCCCTTGATGATCTCGATAAAATAACCCAGAGCTTTGATCATTTGAGAAGTCCCATAACCAGGCCAGTCCCAATAATGTTCAGCAAGCTTAAAGGGACCAAGACTTTCCATCCGAGGTCCATCACCTGGTCATACCGGTAGCGCGGGTAGGTCCAGCGGATAAGAATCTGTAGCCAGCAGAAGAAGATCACCTTGATATTGAAAGCGAGCACCTGAAATAGGACCACAAGGCCGTGAGGAAGAAGCCAGGTGCCGCCCCAGGGAAAATGGAAACCGTCGGAGCCCATCCAGGGGACCTGCCAGCCACCAAAGAAGAGAGTCGTCGCCAGACAGGAGACGATGATGATCTCCATGAAATCAGTCATCATAAACATCCCCCACTTGAGCCCGCCGTACTCAGTAAAAAAACCGATGATTTCTGATTCTCCTTCGGGCAGGTCGAACGGGACCCTCTTTGTTTCGGCCAAGGCGGCCAAAAAGAAAACAACAAATCCCAAAGGCTGGAAGATCACTCCCCAGCCGGGCAGCCAGCCGAAGAAATTCTGCCCCTGGAAAAGCACGATGTCCTGAAGTCGAAGAGACGGATAGACCATGATGATCCCGACGAGCGAAAGGCCGAGCGCAACTTCGTAGGAGATGAGTTGCGCGGCTCCCCTGATCCCGCCAAGCAGAGTGAACCTGTTCCGGGAGGCCCAGCCGCTGAGGATAATCCCGTAGATCCCGAGCGAAAGCATGGCCAGGACGAAAAGGAGCCCGGCATCGAGGTCCAGGATCTGGAGGTTGATGCTCCTCCCGTCGATATTCAGCTTGTCTCCAAACGGAATAGCGCAAACCGTGATTGCCACAAAAAAGAAGGAGAGAAAAGGCGCCAAAGTATGAAGGAATCGGTTGCCAAAAGGAGGAACAAAATCCTCTTTGAAGATCATCTTGATGGCGTCGGCAAACGGCTGGAAGAGGCCGATCATCCTGAGGCCAAAAATGCTGGCCCTGTTCGCTCCGATCCGGTCTTGGATGACTGCGCTTTCCTTCCGTTCAGCCCAGGTGAGATAAAGCGTCAGGACTAGAAACCAGACCAGGGCGCCGACAATCTTGATCAGCACGACCCAGAAATCCATTGTTTTCTACCTGTTAAAGAAAGGAATTTCCTTAGCCATCTGCCGCCGAATCGATTCGGGCGAATCAAGGCTCCAGAAATATTTATGATTGATCTTTAACTCCTTGGCAATGTCCAGAAGGAGCTGCCACTCCGGCAGGCCATCGCCCCTGAATTCCAGGGCGGGCGAGAACTCCTGAACCCGGCCTTCGACATTGGTCAGCGAGCCGCTCTTCTCAGCAATTACAGGCGTCGGAATGATAATATCCACGACCGAATCGAGGCTGCTCGAATGTGTTGTCAGAAGCACCTTTGTCCTGATTTTATCGAACGCGGCTTTGATCGCGTCCAGACTCGAAGATTCGGTCAGATCCGAACCAAAAATAAGAAGGAAGTCTGTTTTTTCAGCCAAGGTCTTGAGGTCGGGAGCCAGAGCGGGAAGGCCTATTTCTGCGAGCCCGCGCCTGTTGGGCGTGCGCTCTTCGGTCAACAAGAATCCGTCGTCCTTTCCCGGCTGAGGGTTGGCAACGAAAATGTTTTCTAAATGAAGCTCCTTCTGGAATATTCTATCCACCAGGAACAGCTCTTCGTTTGTCAGCCGCGTATTAAGGATGACGGCAACCCGCGAGGACTTTTTCAAGTTCACTAAGCCCTTTATTTTTTCTGAAAGCATCGGGCGCGCTTTATCCCAGCTCAGCCCCAGGCTATGCCCTGTCCTTTCCATTAAGATTTTATGGTGACGCTGCTCATCGAGATAGGCATAGTTATACCGGCCGAAATCGCAGATCCAATATTGATTGATATTTTCGTTCTCTCGTGGCCGGATCCGGTAAACTCTTCGGGACATCTTGACGCGCGGGAATCCCGGATGGAAATCGATGTAAATATTGCAGCCGCGGCTGCAGAGCGGGCAGATGGACTCCTTTTTCTCCAGGAACCAGACGCGGGTTTTGAACCGGAAATCAGTATCAGTAATGGCGCCCACCGGACAGAGATCGACCAGGTTGCCGGCGTAATTGTTGTCGATCAGGTCTGCCTCATAGATGCTGATTTCCGCATGGAGGCCACGGTTAATGATTCCGGCGTCCCCTGTTCCAGTGACCAGATTCAAGAACCGGACGCAGCGCGTGCAGAGGATGCAGCGCTCGCGATCCAGGAGTAAATTCCTGCCGATCTTAACCCTCTTTTCCTTTTTTTCCTTATTGTCTTTAAATTGACTGTTGAAAAGCCCGAATTGCTCATAATAGTCTTGAAGCAAGCATTCCCCAGATTTATCACAGATCGGACAGTCCAGAGGATGCTCAGCCAGGTAGAATTCTAAGACGGCCTTCCTGGCCTCGATGACTTTGGGACTCCTGGTCCGGATGTTCAGGCCCTCCTTGACGATAGTAGAGCAAGCAAGCTCAAGCTTGGATTGTCCTTCGATCTCGACAAGGCACATCCGGCAGCTTCCTTCTGGAGCAAACGCGGGATGGTAGCAGTAATGAGGGATGAAGATTCCGTTCGCCTTGGCCGCCCGGAGCACATTCAAGCCCTCGTCGATTTCGACAGCCTTATCATCGATATATACCTTCACCATGGCTTTTCGCCTCTCGCTCGCTTAGCGCGGCAAACGTTCTTCCAGTTCTCCTCTGAATTTTCGGCATAAGGAAAGGATCGGCAGAGCCGCCGCATCCCCGAGCGGACAGAGCGTTTTGCCCAGGATATTTGAGGCCAGCCGGATGATGGCATCGATATCATCCTCCTCGCCATCCCCCTGGCCGATTCGCTCGACGATCTTGTGAATCCAGGAAGTCCCGATACGGCAAGGCGTGCACTGGCCGCAGGACTCATGCGAATAAAACTTCGTCACCGTTTTTAGCACTTCGAATATCGGCGTCTCCTGGTCAATGACAATGATGGCCGCCGACCCCAGCATGGAGTTCGCTCCGGCCAGCGAGTCACAGTCCATCGCCAGGTCGATTTCATCGGCTGTGAGGACTGGCGCTGACATGCCGCCGGGGATGACCGCCTTGAGTTTTTTTCCTTTTCTCATGCCGCCGGCGTATTCAAAAATGATCTTCCTTAGGCTCGTCCCCACGGGCAATTCATAGATTCCGGGTTTCTTGACCATCCCGCTGACACCGAAAATTCTGGTCCCTCCATCCTTGGGAAGCCCTTTCTTCACAAACCATTGCGCACCGTTCAGGATGATCAAAGGAACATTGGCCAGTGTTTCAACGTTGTTAATCACGGTAGGATTTTGGAAAAGGCCGACAGAAGCGGGAAAGGGGGGCTTCAGGCGGGGATAAGGTCTTTTCCCCTCGATGGATTCGAGAAGGGCCGTTTCCTCACCGCAGATATAGGCTCCGGCTCCCCTGTGGACAATAACGTCCAGGCCGAAACCTGTCCCGAGAATGTTTTTCCCGAGATAGCCTCTTTCGCAGGCATCGGCGATCGCATTCTCGAGCCTCCGGGCAATGGCTTCATACTCGCCCCTGATGTAAATCAGAGCCAGGTGGATTCCGACCGCATAGGAAGCAATGATGGTCCCCTCCAAGAGAAGGTGGGGATTATGGCTCATGATATAGCGGTCTTTGAACGTTCCCGGTTCACCTTCGTCGGCATTGACGCAAAGATACTTGGGTGTCTCCGCCTTCTGAGGAACGAAGCTCCACTTAACGCCGGCGGGGAAACCGGCCCCGCCTCTTCCCCGAAGGTTCGCTTTCTTGACCTCCTCTAAAACGGCGGAGGGCGTCATCCCCAGCAGGGCGTTCTCCACAGCTTTGTAGCCGCCGTGTTGAAGATAGACGTCAATCTCGAAGAGGTTCTTGATGTCGAATCCTCGGGTTAATATTTTTTCTTCCACGTTCTTAGATTAATCTGTCCAGAATTTGATCGATTCTGGCTTCGTCCAGCTGACCATAATATTCAAAATTGACCATCATGCAGGGCGCCTGTTCACACGCGCCAAGACACTCCACTGTGGAAAGAGTAAACTTTTTGTCGGCCGTGGTCTCCCCTACTCCAATGCCGAGTTTGCGCTTCAGATAGTCGATGAGTTGATCGGAGCCGTCGAGATGGCAGCTGAGATTAGAGCAGACCTGAATGTGATACCTGCCCAGAGGCTGGCTCGAGATCATGGTGTAGAAACTCACCACCTCTCTGACTCTCATCGGTTTTATTCCCAGAGCTTGGGCTACGAGTTTTTCTTCCTCTGGCGAAATGAACCCGACTTCATTCTGAACAAGATGGAGAACCGGGAGCAGGGCCGCATCTTTCTTGGGATAGCGGGTAACGATCTCGTCGATCTTTTTGCGGAGCTTGCCGGAGTATTCAGGGCTCACCGGTCTAATTCTCCTCCGATCATATTCATCGAGCCGAACGTGGGGATGACGTCGGCCACATAGCGGCCCTTGATGAGCTGTTCCAGGGCCGCGACGATATGGAAACAGGGAGCGCGCAGGTGCAGCCTGTAGGGTCGGTCGGTTCCATCGGAAACGATATAATATCCAAGCTCACCATTGCCGCCTTCGACTGAAAAATAAACCTCCCCTTTGGGCGGCCGTATCCCGGCCCCTTTCATGAAAAATTTGAAGTGATTGATCAACCCCTCTATCGTGGTGTAGACGTCCTCCTTGGGGGGAACGACATAGCCTTTGTCAGCCGACAGAATGTCTCTATATTTAACCCTCTCGGCCCCTTCCAGGTTGGGGGAAAGCTTAATTCCTCCCTTGATTTTTTGCCGGCGCGAGGATTTGATGGCCACGGCGGGATCTACAGCCTGAGCCAGAATCCCTGCGGGCGTCTTGCGGATACGGCCAGCTGCCTGCTCGATGATGCGCAGACTTTGCTCCATCTCCTTCATCCGGACCATGTAGCGGTCATAATTATCGCCCCTCTCCCCGAGCGGCACCTCAAAATCCAGCCTGTTATAACTGAGATAGGGCTGGGCCTTGCGGACGTCATAGTAGACGCCGGTCGAGCGTAGGCACGGCCCTGTCCAGCCGAAAGATATGGCATCCTCCGGAGAAATGACGGCGATATCACGTGTCCGGTTGATAAAAATTTTGTTCTTATCGAGCAGGCCGTGAACGTCCTTTAAAACTTTGCGGGTTTCGACGACAGCCTTTTTCAGGGCGGTCTCGAATTCCGGATGGAGGTCGGCCCTGACACCGCCGACCCGGACATAGGAGGTAGTCATGCGTGCACCCGTAGTTTGTTCGATGACATCCCAGAGAAACTCACGCGCCTTCATTTTATACAGAAAGACGGTAAAGGCGCCGGATTCCATGGCCATGGCCGCGAGGCAAGTGAGGTGGTCGGAGATGCGGGACAGTTCGCTCATGATCACTCGGATATACTGAGCCCGTTCGGGCACTTCCACGCCGAGCATCTTTTCGATGGCCATGGCGTAGCCGAGGTTGTTGATGAGCGGCGAAACATAATTCAGCCTGTCCGTATAGATCAACAGATTAAAGTAGGTTCGGTTTTCGCATGTTTTTTCGAACCCCCGGTGCAAGTACCCGATTTCAACTTCTGAGTTGAGGATCCGCTCCCCGTCGAGTTCGAGCATGATGCGGATTGTCCCATGCATGGCCGGATGGGAAGGCCCCATGTTCAGCAGCATGGTCTCGGGCCGGGCTTCTTTCTCGATCCGTGTCGGCATGTCACTCCCTAAACTTGATGCAGGGCTGCCGCTTTCTCAGGGGATAATCCTTGCGCAGGGGGTACCCTTCAAAGCAATCGTACATGAAGATGCGGCGAAGGTCCGGATGGCCTTCGAAATGCACCCCGAACATGTCAAAGACTTCCCTTTCTAGCCAGTTGGCATTTTTCCAGAGTCCAGCAAGAGACGGGATGCGGAGGTCGTCCTCGGCGAGCCTCGCTTTAATTCGCAAGCGCTTATTCCGAGGCAGCGAGAAAAGGTGATAGACCATCTCAAAGCGCGGGTCTTCTCCAAGATAGTCCACGCAGGAGAGGTCCAAAAGCATGTTGTATTCATGAGGCTTGTCTTTCAAGTACTTAACGATGGAAAGAAGCGCCCCTTTATCGATGATGACGACGCCGTCCCCAAAGGACGTAAAAACGTCTTTGACCTCGCCGGGGAATTTCTCTTTGAGGAGGTCTAAGGTCTTCGTTTCTTCCATCTCCAATCCTGTTCCTGGTGCTGGATCTTTTCCTGCAGTTTTAGAAGCCCGTCGAGCACTGTTTCCGGACGCGGCGGGCAGCCGGGAATGTAGATATCCACGGGTATGATTAAGTCGATTCCTTGCACGACTGCGTAATTGTCGTAGATGCCCCCGCTGACAGTGCAGGTGCCAAAAGCGACCACCCACTTGGGGTCGGTCATCTGCTCATAGACGGTGCGAAGGACTGGAGCCAATTTCTGGGTTACAGTTCCGACGACAAGCAACATATCCGCCTGCCGCGGCGAAAAGCGCGTCCAGCCGGCGCCGAACCGGTCGAGGTCAAAATGCGCGCAGGCCGTCGACATATACTCCATGCCGCAACATGCCGTAATAAAAGGATACTGGAAAAGTGAATACTTCCTGGCCCAGCCGAGCACGGCATTGAACTGGGTTGTGATGAACCGGGCCGGCGGCCGCGGCTTCCCCTTCGTTTCCAACATGGCTGGACCTGTCTCATTCCCACTCAAAGGCGCCCTTCTTCCAGGCGTAGACAAACCCGATGACCAACACAAAAATATAGGCCGCCATGATGATCAAGGCGCTCGCCATCATCTCCCTAAAAACAACCGCCCAGGGAAAAAAGAAGACGACCTCGATATCAAAAAGCAAGAAAATGAAAGCGATGAGATAGAACTTGATCGGGAACCGGTTGATTTCCTCCCTCAGATACGGGCTACCGCACTCAAAGGGTTTGTCTTTGGTCGGGTTCGGCCGGGAGGGACCCAGAAGCCTGTTCATAAGAATCAGCAGCAAGCCCAGCCCTCCGAAGACGACAAAGACCAAAAAAATTTCAACCACAGTGCTCGTCCCTGATAAAGGGAGACATTTTATAAGAAGGGGACGAATTTTGCAATCGTTTTAACTATGCTGTAAGCAACTCCGTTTCTGTGATATTGAGGCGGGAGCCTAGAAAGGG
>CAZLFV010000031.1:0-26248 GCA_964558915.1 uncultured Eubacteriales bacterium
AGGGTCCCATTTGGCTTGACATCCATTGTCCGGGGAAGTCTAATAGTCTCATATAAATCAAGGAGGGGTATATGAAACGCAGTCTTATTGCCGTCAGCGTGGTCGTCTCAGTTTTCGGAGTGGCTTTTCTAGCTCAGACACAAACCGAGAGTGTACAACAGGAATTGATCAAGCTGGAGAACGAGCTGAATGATGCTTGGGTCAATCGTGATATCGTACCCTTTGACCGGATTTTGGCGGATGATTATGTGGGAACGGACGAAGAAGGAAATGTTATGACCAAGGCCCAAGAACTTGCGAACATAAAGTCCGGCGCATATTTATCTACTTCTGCCGTGAAGGACGACATTAAGGTTCGTGTTTACGGGGACGCAGCCGTAGTCACGGGCCGTGGTACATATAAAGGGCGGTACAAAGGCAAGGAATATACAAACCGGTATCGATGGACAGATACGTGGGTCAAAGATAATCTCGGACGTTGGAGGTGTGTGGCATTCCACGATTCAAAGATTGTCCGGAAAATAAATGTGGAAGCCGATGTTGCCGCGATCAAAGCCGCACTTGCTGAATGGGTTCAACTTTATAATGCCGGCGATTTTGAAAGGCTTGTATCCACCTTTTATGCAGAAAACGCAATCCTCATAGCACCCGACATGCCTGTTCGCAAAGGGAGGGAAGCTATTCTGCTCGGGTATCAAAAATACGACGAGTCGAACAAGGAACATGTTGACAGCAGCGCCGCTGAAGAGGTGCGCGTGTCTGGAAACTTGGCGGCAGCTTGGGGGATAGACACGGGCACGAGCACTCCCAGACGCGGAGGGGAGCAAGTCAAATATAGCGTGAACTGGCTGATGGCCTTTGAACGTCAGACCAACGGAACTTGGAAATGCCAATACGAAATGTGGAATGACAACCCACTTCCAGAAACGCCGGAAAAGGAGCAACAGGACTAACGGATATATCGGCATGGAGCTCAGGCCGAAAGAGCCAGAAAGGAAGTAACGTCAAGGCTAATTTACCCTTTTAGGAGGAGGAATTATGACTGAAAAGGTAACCTATGAAGAATTTGTAAAGCAAGCGATTCTGAAGTTAAGAACGGGCGATTACAAAGGGATTCACACGGTATACAGCGGTTTTAACGAGGCGTTCAGGAAGTATTTTGATGGAGCTAACCCAGTTGAGATAACCAATCAACTCGCCCAAGAGAGAAAAATTGTGATCAGGCCAGTCAAGGGAGGAGTGATGCTTTACTTGCCGGGAGAAGTTCCACAGACTGATAAGGCGGAACAAGTGCTGAAAAAGATGGGGTTGAATAAGTAGAACAAAATGGTCTGAACTTGGTTTGACATCTATTGCCTGGCAAGGTTTAATAATCTCAATAAAATCAAGGAGGGGTAAATGAAAAACCCAATTTTGGTCGTTTGTTTGGTCTTGCTGCTCTGCTTTGCGTTTGCCTGTCAGAACAAGGCCGAAAAAGCAGAGCTTGAGAAGTTCAGGGCTCAGGCAAAAATCGAAGAGCAGAATATGACGCTGGTTCGCAAAATGATTGAAGAATTAAACAAGGGAAATGTTGAGTTTCTAAGGGAAGCAAATGCTCCTGACTATGTCTATTACTTTCCATCCGCAAATCCCAAGTCCATGTCTACCGACGAAGTTATAGGCATGATCAAGGCCAATATGGAAAGTTTTACCGACCTCAACTGGAGTCTTGAAGAGCAAGTAGCAACAGGCGACATGGTCATTTCAAGGGCTATTGTTAGAGGCACTCACACAGCAACATATCAGGGCATCCCGGCGACTGGAAACACGGTTGAAATAAGTTTTATTAATTGGTGCCGCCTAAAGGATGGAAAGATAGTCGAGGAAAGAGAAGAAGCTGACATCCTGGGTTTCATGCAGCAGCTCGGCATGGAGCTCAAGCCGAAGGGAGCAGAGAAGAAATAGGATTAGGTCTGACCTTCGGCTGACAGAAATGCGTTTTTAATGTCGAAGAGGTCCGGAATAGGCCGGAAGGGCTAAACAATCAGGCTCAGAGCCTTTTTATATATATTCGCTTCTCACTCGAAAAAAGGAGGAGTCACATGAAAGTCAAAACTTATCTCACGCTTTTTGTTCTTCTCCTCGGTTTTGTTTCTTTTTCCTGTAAAGCTCCCCAAAAAGAAATGGACCTGACCCAGGTCCGAAAAGCCATCGAAGACGGGGACGCCAAATTCTGCGAGGCCGTCAGGCAGGGAGATGAAGTGGCGATTACTGCCCTGTATACCGAAGATGCGACCCTGTTGCCTCCTGATAGTGAAATAATCAAGGGGAAAACGGCTATCGAGACGTTTTGGAAGGGCGGTCTGCAGATGGGCATAAAGGACGCCGTGTTGACGACAGAGGATGTCTTTGCCGGCGGAGATCTGGCCTATGAGATCGGCAGGTATGCTCTCAAAATCCAGCCGGAAGGAGCAGAACGGGTGGGACAAAAGGGCAAATATGTCGTCGTCTGGAAGAAGACTCCTGAGGGCGTCTGGAAACTGCACGTTGATATCTGGAATAGTATCCCGCCGTCCCAATGACCGCGTAATTGAACAGCAGCCGTCAGCGGAGATTTTTCAAGCGCGGCAAGAGACGCCGCGAGATTCAAACCGCAGCGCTATTGACAACCTCTATACTTCTCTCTATATAAATCCGATGAGATGAAGAGAAAAAGTCTTGAGGGCGCGGCAACGCGCCCTGCTTTTCATTCTTAAGTTCGATTTGGGAGGTCATCATGAATACTAAAAGATTTGAGGGACGTCAAACGCAATTTATGCTTCTGGGGTTGTATTGTATCCTTGCCATTTCATTATGGACCGGGTCAGCGTTCGGCCAACAGAAGTATGAGAAGCCGCCCCAAGAGATTCTCGATGTCCTGCTTGCCCCACTTCCTCCAACTCCGTTTTTGAGTCCTACACGGGACATGGTCGTGTTTGCTCAGCCGGTGAATTATCCTGCAATCTCCGACCTGGCCGAGCCGATGCTTCGCCTCGCCGGCGTGCGGATTAATCCACGCACGAATGCCGAACGCAGTTATCTCTATTACTGGGTGGCGCTGAGCCTGAAAAAAATTCCCGACGGAGCTGAAATTCCAGTGGGTTTACCTGCAAGCGTTCGGCGCATCGGGCCTCCCCGGTGGAACACCAACGGGACCATGTTTGCTTTTACAAACGAAGCCACAGATGGGGTCGAACTATGGGTTGTAGACGTTGCCACGCAAAAGGCGAGTCAGATCCCGGGCTTGCATGTCAATCCAGTTCTCAGTTATGCCGTGCAGTGGATGCCGGACCAGAAGACCTTATTGGTGAAGACGATCCCGACCGAACGCGGCGCTCCTCCAGAAGCGCCTGTCGTCCCTCCGGGGCCGAGGATTCAAGAGAGTTTGGGCGTGACTGCCGCAAGCAGTACCTATGAGGCACGGGATGTTCTGAAGAATCCTCACGATGAAGACTTGTTCGACTATTATGCGTCTTCTCAACTGGCCTTGGTCAACATCCCATCGGGAGGGATTACTCTGATCGGGGAACCGGCCATCTTCGGCCAGGTAAAGGCTGCGCCAGGAGGACGCTATTTGCTTGTCGAACGCATCCATCGCCCGTACTCATACTTGTGCGCATATTATAGGTTCCCCAAAGAGGTCGAGGTCTGGAGCACGGCCGGGGAGTTAATTGAAACGGCAGCAAGCCTGCCTCTTGCTGATCAAGTCCCGATCGACGGAGTGCCTACCGGTCCTCGAGAGCATACGTGGCGCCCCACTGAGCCGGCCACTCTGATTTGGGCTGAGGCGCTTGACGGCGGCAATCCCAAGACAAAAGTCCCGAATCGCGATCGCCTGATGCTCAAGCCGGTTGGCGGGACCGCCATGGAGCTCTGCAAGATGGAGGAGCGATTGTCCGACCTGCAATGGATCGAGAAGGGGGGGCTAGCCCTCCTTTCTGATTATGACCCCGATCGCCACTGGACTCGCACGTACGTCCTTAATGCCGATGATCGCTCGGTACCGCCCCGGCTGCTTTGGAACATGAGCGCAGACGATCGGTACAAGAACCCCGGGTATCCCGTGTTCCGCGTGCTGCCGACAGGAGCATTCGCGATCATGCAGCAGGAGGAGTGGATCTATCTCGACGGCAATGGCTCGTCCCCGGAAGGGGATCGCCCGTTCCTTGACCGGTTGAGCCTGCGCACGCTCAAAACCGAACGGCTGTTCCGCTCGGACCGCTCTAACTTTGAGTACTTCGTCGCCTGGATGAATCCCGCGTCCGGGACGTTTATCACGCGGCGCGAATCGCCCGCCGATCCGCCCAACTTTTTCCTGCGGACCCTAGCGAAGAAACCATTGAAGGGAACACCTGATGGAGAGGCATCCTGGACGTCCACCTTGCGGGCTATTACCCACTTTCCCAACCCGACGCCCCAGCTCAGCGGCATTACCAAGCGCCTTGTAACCTACAATCGTGCCGACGGCCTGCCACTGTCGTTCATGCTCTACCTGCCGCCAGGATACAAGCCGGGGACGCGTCTGCCCACGGTTCTCTGGGCTTACCCGCTCGATTATGCGGAGAAAGGGGTGGCGGGACAGATTGAGGGCTCGTCGGAACTATTCACGACAATTCGAGGAACTTCCGAGCTCTTCTTCCTGCTTCAAGGGTATGCGGTGCTGGACGACGCTGCAATGCCCGTGGTCGGCCCTCCCGAGACTGCCTACGATACCTTTCCTGAACAGATCGTTGCCAATGCCAAAGCCGCTATCGACAAAGCGGTTGAACTGGGAGTGACCGACCCAGAGCGTGTCGGTGTCGGGGGCCACAGTCATGGTGCGCTGATGACGGCCAACCTGCTTGTGTATTCTGACCTGTTCCGGGCCGGGATCGCCCGGAGCGGCGCCTACAACCATACTCTGCGGCCTTTCGGGTTCCAGAACGAGCGACGTACGCTCTGGCAGGCGCACGACACATATATCAAGCTCGCGCCTGTATTGCAGGCTGACAAAATCAATGAGCCTTTGCTCTTGATCCATGGGGAGCTAGATCAGAATCCTGGGACCGTTACCATGCAGTCGGAGAAGCTCTACGAAGCTCTTCGTGGGATTGGGAAGACCGTGCGCCTGTGCATTCTTCCTTACGAGAGTCATGGTTATATCGCCCTGGAGTCCACAGAGCATGTGCTTTACGAAATGCTGTCATGGTTTGACCGCTACGTGAAGAATGCTCCCCCGCGGACAAAACAACCGGAGGCCGAGAAGAAACGACCCGGAAAGATGTGGGATAAATGCAACCTGTCCTGGTTTTTGGCGGCAGGTAGATACGTTTCATGAAACGAAGAGAATTTCTATCAGGTCTTATTGGAGCCGGGAGTTCTTATGTGCTTGCTGGCGCCGGGAAAAAGCTCTTTTCTCAAGAGAAAGTCGATCTCTCCTCTGCTGCCGAAGCAAGGCAGTCGCATCCCCTATGCTTCGACGGGCTCATTCTTTCCGCGGAGAGCACGGAGAACAAAGACGATTTTTGGAAATCCGGCCTCTCCGGGTTTATCTGGGATGTCTCTGTTGCCGAAGAAGTGGGCGGCAAATTTGTTCGGCCGTTTCTACCCTCCCTCAAATCAATCGCCCGGGCGAACAAATTTCTCAGAGAGAATGACCGGGGACTTTTTCTGGCTACGAAGGGAAGCCAGATTCAGGAAGCGCAGCAAAACGGTACGACAGCAGTATTCCTTCAATTCCAGAGCTGTGAGCCTTTCCAGAACGACCTGGACCTTATGGCTGTTTTCTACGAAATGGGACTGAGAATCTGCCAGGTGACTCACCACAGCACCAATGCCTTTGGCGGCGGCTCCCTGGAAAAACAGTGGACGGGGCTGACTGAACTCGGGCTCAAGGCCATCGAGAAAATGAACGAATTGAACATCATTCCAGACCTGTCTCACGGGAATGAGGTCATCTGTCAGGATATCCTGAAGACAAGCAAAAAGCCGGTCGTCGTCTCTCATTCCTGCTGCCGCGCTCGAAAAAAAGGGGTATTCTTCGTCCCAGATAAAAAAAATCATGGGCCAGAACTGGCTCAGAGTTTTAACGCAGTGCCTGGGATGAGCGGGCGCGCTTAGGAGGATTTATTAGATATCTTTTCACAACCAATTGACGTAGCCTTATTAGTTCAGAGAAAATATTAAAAAAATATTGTTTTCCTCGCGTCAGGAGGGAGTCGTGACAACAAAAGGAAAGATGATTGGCATCGTCATTCTCTCCATTCTCGTTATTATTCTGTTATTTATTGCCACAAGCTTCCATGCCCTGCGTCTTCAATTTGGAGTCTGGAAACTCAACAGAAGACCGGCCAACCAGGAAATTCTTAACGGAGTCAAGCCCCGCTTCGGTTATCTCCCGTCTCCCTGGGTCTCGCCGATGATGAAACAGCAGATGAACCAGATCTGGGAGCCCTTGAACCTTAAAGGGATGAACTACTTTACTTTCGCCGGGCCAAAAAATATCTTTGCCAAATTTGTCGAGCGCATGAATCCGTACTCACCTTACTATCAGGCCTGGTTTGGAGTGTACATCATCAAGGCGCCCCAGGAGCGGTTTGGGTTTGACCAGGATGAAATGGATGTAAAAGAGTTGGGAAAATTGGCTGTCTACGATCAGAACGCCTGGTTAAAAGCGACCGGTGACCCGAATCCCCTGGTGCGAGGGGAACACTATGAGAAAGCAGGAAAAATTAGGGTGGGCGGAACCGAGAGGACTTTATATGAAGGCACGATGACCAGTCATGCCGACATATCAGAAAACAAGGAGTTGCTTCTGGTTCGCTTTTTGGGAGTTCCTTCGAAGTCCGTATGGGAACGCGATCTGACTCCTTACCATGTTGTCACTTTAGAAGGGATTTATAGCGGCTGGTATTCTCGTGATTATGAAGTGACTATCGTTTTCTACGGCTGCGGCTCTATATTCCAGGTATCCTCAGGAAAAACGTACAATCATTTCGAAAAAATAAAAGATGAGCTGCTGAGAATGGCTGAGGGCATCGAGTTTGTCCCGGTAAAGAAAAAAATAAAACGATAAGCGCTCTTTTTTCTCTGACCCAGTTCATTCATGGATAACGGTCTCTCCGGGCTGTGGCGCATGTCCGTGCGCCGGCGTTAGTTTCTCTTTAGCCGAGATTGACAAGGCGAGCAATTAGAGTTAATTTGCAGCTCCGTATCTATTTTTAAGGAGGAATCGATGAGTTTGGCGCGTCTTTTAGCTTTGGCCATCTTGGTCGCGGTCTTTGCCATGCCGGCCATGGCTCTTGCCCAGACATCCACAGCCCAGGAGATGTCCGACCAGGACAAAAAGATGATGGAGATGGTCGCGAGGTACGGCACTCCCGGGAAAAATCACGAACTTCTCAAGAAGTACGTCGGGGACTGGGACGTCGATATCAAGGCTTGGCCGAAGCCCGAGGCCGAACCCATGACGAGCAAGGGATCAGCTCAAACCCAGCTTCTCTTCGAGGGCCGCTTCGTCAAAATGCAATTCGAGGGGATGATGGAGGGCAAGACATTCAGGGGCTTCGAGGTCATCGGCTATGACCTCTACCAGAACAAGTACGTCACTTTCTGGATCGATGACATGAGCACAAGCTTCGTCTGGACCAGCGGCGTGCTTGACGCCTCCGGCAAGATCCTGACAGAGACGGGCGCCTGGCCCGACCCGATGACTGAGGGGAAACAGATGCAGAAGGTTAAGAACGTGACCACATTTCTGGAGGACGGGAAACTAAAGTACGAGATGTTCATGGTCATGCCGGACGGCAAGGAAGTCAAGTGGATGGAGCTTCTATACACACGGAAGATGTAAGAAAGCGGCGGGATCGGGTTATTGTTACTTCTTAGTTAAATTTTCCTTTACCCTAAACTTTGCAATTTTCTTTACCAGCTCGAACGGAATTGGTTTGCCCAGCGGGAATTGCACGGAACCCTTTGCTTGCTTGTATGAAGACAGCTCCTTTTTGAAGGCAGCGATAGCTGACGGAGTGGGATAAAACCCAATATGATTTTTGAAGGCGGCAAAATGCACCAGATTGCCGTGGAGCTTGAAAGTCGGTATCCCATAACTGATCATCTCTTCGGATTTAGGCGCAGCTTCTCTGATTACACGTCGCATTTTCCCCAAAATATCCTGGACGTCTTTTGGGAAGGCAGCGATATACTCGTCCATGGTTTTAAATTGACGATTAGACATGGCCATCTTATTCTGCTCCTCTCCGATGCTCCGCAGGTGCGCGGTCTTCGGGTTTGTTTGCCTTTATAAGGCTTAATGTGCCTGTTTTTTGATTTCCTGGAGTAGAAATTCTGCGAGACGATCGAGATAAATCTCGCCTTTGTCCGCAGATGCCTTCCGTGGATCACCAAGGACCCCGTTTTTGGTGAGGGCAGGCATACCCTGGTCACGTATGATTTTCATCTCTTTTTCGCCTGTTTCGCCAACATAGCCGGGGGCAAACCTGTCCTTGACGACCAAACTTCCTTCCAGGGCCATCATGATAGACGTCTCACTTTCTCCAGCATGTGACCCAGCTTTATGGCGACACGATGAGCCGCTTCATCACCGATTCGCGTGTCGGTCATCGTTGGCAGATGGGGGCCGTGTTGTTCCGTTGAACCAACAGCGACAACTGCGGTCGTGTATCCCTGTTCTATGGCAGATTTGATGTCGGGCCATGTCAGTTCATCCATCCGGACGCATTTTACAGATTCGGCTGGTGCTGAGCGCATTTCCTCACTGTTGGAGATGTTGAAATGGGAGCTGAGAGTTCCCACTGTGCCCAAATAAAGAGAAATAACGATGGCACAGCACAGAGACCTTCCAAGGGCACAGGACGATTCTTTTGTCATTTTATTTCCCTCTCTTGTTTTATGTCCTTTTAAAGAATTTTGCCTCATCCCAGGGTTAGGGATGATAAATCGGGGCGTCAGGCAATGTCAAACGGACTTGAGGCCGGCGAGTTGGCTTCATCGACCCTTGCCATAGTCCTGTGCCCAAAATTGCCATTAGAGATAAGCTCCTCCTGTCACCGCGGGTACCTGTTAGGTGCGTGGGGATCTCAGCGAAATAAACTGAGATTGCTTCGCTTTGCTCGCAAAAACAATTTCTTGTCGGCAATCCTGGGCGGGGCGAGCGTGTGTTGACAAGCGGGGGATGGGTAAATATAATAATAAAATTGGTATGGGGGCGAACGGATTCGACGGAGATAGTGAGGCAGAAGCTGCATGTCGAGATTCCATCCACCTCGTAAAACGGTGGACCCAAGTAAGTGCAGAAGCACAACCACTCGCTGCCTAAGAAATAGGCATGCCGTTTCTCGAGTTCTCTCCTGCGGTTCTTGAGAAGCGTCGACGAGCAGGATAGCGAACCTGGTGAGCCCTAAACCTGGCAAGTGAAATGCTCCTGGGGCTGGTTCTGCGGCGCTTTTCCTCTTCGAGCGCCGCTGAGCGAGATCAAAGAAGAGGATATGCATGTAGAAAGCTTCTGCTGAATGTCTTCGGACGCGGGTTCAATTCCCGCCGCCTCCACCATGATGTTGCGCTGATCGAAATTGAGAGGCCCTAAAGAAACAAGACTGAAGTTCACGCTCTTTCTTCTTTTTTTCTCCCTCCTTTCCTCTGCCGCAGCGCAACCCACGCTGAAGGTTGAAGCCCGGGATTATGAGGAGTACAGCCGGGTCATCGTCACTTTCCCCGGCACTTTCCCCGTCAGCCTGGAGAAAAACGGGAACTTTCTCCATGTTATTATCACCACGCCGACCGCTTTCCGGCTGAAGACCCAGCCCCTGCGCAGCCGGTTCATCAAGTCCTTCATCTGGAACGCGTCTAGCGGAACCTACCTCCTGCTCATTGAAGCTCAGCACGGCCGCTTCCGGTATGAGTCCTTTAGCATCGATAAAAAGCGCCAGTTGGTCATCGATTTTTATGCCGAGCGAGAAGGGCCGACGAACATCCCGTCCCGCACCGAAGAAAAAGCGCCCCCTGAGCCGGTGAAAAGTGTGGAAAAGCCCCCTACCGAACCTGTGCCCGTGCCTCCGCCCAAGTTATCCCGGCCGGAGGCGAAAGGCATCAAGGTCATCGTCATCGACCCCGGCCACGGGGGACTAGAAAGCGGCGCCAAGGGCAAGTTCGGCACATTGGAAAAGGACATCACTCTGGCCCTCAGCCTAAAGCTCAAGGCCCTGATCGAGAGAAACCTGGCCTATCATGTCGAGCTCACGCGCGATAAAGATGTGGATGTCTCGCTCGCGGACAGAGCGGCCATGGCCAACAACCAGAAGGCGGAGCTTTTTATCAGCCTTCATGCCAACAGCTCTCTTCGGAGAAATGCCCAGGGCTCGGAGACTTTTTTTCTCAGCCTGAGCGCTACGGACGAGGAAGCGAGGCGCCTGGCCTATCTTGAGAACACCTCGGCCCAGCTCGAGAAGCCGATCGAAGAAAAAGACCAAGACCAGATCATGATGATCTTGTGGGATATGGCCCAGTCCGCCTATCTCAAGCAAAGTCAGCGATTTGCAGAAATTATCCAAGAAGAACTCAACGCGCTTTTAGGCACGGCCAACCGCGGGATTAAGCAGGCTCGTTTTAAAGTCCTGGAGGGAGTGGCCTGTCCGGCTGTGCTTGTCGAAGTGGCTTTTATCTCTAATCCGGAAGAAGAACGAGAGCTGGTCAAGGACGAATTCCAGAGCAGCGTGGTCCAGGCCATCTATCGCGGGCTCGTCACCTATATCAAGCTCGCGTTTTAAGGAAAGCCGACGCATGGACAAGAAGGGATGGATTATTCTCGGATTGTCTGTGATTGTTCTCGTTGCGCTCGTCTTGATTTTCTATAGAGGCCAAGGCCGGGAGGAGATCAAGCCTGTGGCCGAAGAAACTCCCTCGGCAAGCCCTCCGGAACCGGCGGAACCGCTGGAAACGAAAATGATCACCGTCTTCTTCCTTTCGGACGAGGATAGCCTTTTCCATGCCGAACTGAGACGAATCGGGACCAGTCCATCCGTTGTTCAGGAGGCGGAGCGCGTCGTCGAAGAGCTGATCAAGGGATCAGAAAAAGGGTTGATTTCTCCCTTGCCGCCAGAAACGAGACTGAGACAGCTCTTTATAACCAGGAGCGGAGTCGCCTACGTGGACTTTTCCAAGGAGCTCGCGGACAGACACCCGTCCGGTTCGTCGGCGGAGATCGCGACGATTTATTCGGTTGTCAATTCACTGACTTATAATTTTAAATCAATCAAAAAGGTCTTCATCCTTGTTGAAGGGGGAGAAAAGGAGACTTTGGGAGGGCATATCAGTCTGAGCCAGGCTTTTGCCCCCCGTTACTCCCTCAGCGCAGACTAAGCTCGAGATATTTTGCGGAAAAGTTCGGTCCCATGAAAAGTTTGCCCCAAGTGGTTATCCTGGGTTTTCCCAATGTGGGAAAATCGACGCTTTTTAACAGACTGCTTGGAAGAAAAAAGTCTCTGGTCCATTCTCTGCCCGGGATGACGCGGGATGCAGTTACCGCGATTGGCTCGCTGGATGGGAAAAGATTTATTCTGACGGATACGGGCGGCCTGGATGATTCCTCTTCGGTTCCACTCGCCTCAGCCGTCAAGGAAAAGGCCTGGGCAGCAGCCCTGAAAGCCGATATTCTTCTTTTTGTGCTTGACGGCAAAAGAGACCTCCTTCCAGGCGAGGAAGACCTGCTTCGTTCGCTGAGGAAACTCGACAAACCAGTCCTTATCGTCCTTAACAAGGTCGATTCCACAGAACAGGAGGGACGGATCGGGGATTTTTATAACCGCTTGAAGTTCCAGGAGATTTTGGCTATTTCGGCAGAACACAAGAAGGGCCTCGACCTCCTCGAAGAGAGGCTGGCGCGCCTTCTCCCGGCCACAGCGGCGGAGAAGGAGGACCTCAAACCGCTCAAATTAGCTATTATCGGCCGGATCAATGTTGGGAAGTCCTCTCTGATTAACCGGCTTTGCGGCGAGGAGCGGCTGATCGTCAGCAGCTCCCCCGGGACGACGCGCGACAGCACGGACACTTTGATTGTCAGGAATAATAAGGTCTACTGCCTGGTGGATACGGCGGGGATCCGGAAATTGAGTCGGACGAAGGACAAGAGAGAGAAGGCCGGTATCATCAGAGCGAGAAAAGACATCGCCCGGGCTGACGTCCTCTGCCTGGTCATGGATGCCCAGGAATTTCCCACCCGCCAGGATATGGCGATCGCTCATTTAGCCTCCGAGTCGGGAAAGCCGCTCCTCCTGGCCCTTAACAAATGGGACTTAGTCCCGAAAAAGGAACTGCATCAAAGGCTGAGGGATATCATCTATCAGAGGCTGCCGTTTGTCTCCTATGCCCCGCTTGTTTTTGTTTCTGCGCTCACGGGAAAAGGCGTCGATAGGATGCTTGGCCTCGCCGAGGAGGCTTATCGCCGCAGTTCCTCGAAAATAGAGACCTCCCGGCTGAACAATTTCCTGGCCTGGGTGAACACCGTCCATCCCCCGGTCACAAAAACAAAAAGGACAATGAAGGTCAAATACATGACTCAGAAAGGCGTGCGGCCGCCGACATTCATCCTTTTCGCCCATAATCCGGCCCCGTTTCTTCCCGCCTACGAGAAATTTTTCCTAGAGCAAATGAGGAAGAAGCTGGGGCTGTGGGGAACTCCCCTCCGCCTGGTGATAAGGAAGAGCTGAGCCGCGTTTGTTCTTCTTGACTTAGGCCTGAGTTATATTATAAATTGACGGTGTTGTTTTTTCCCTTGACGATTTGAGAACATATGGAGGCTAAGATGAGTCAAAAGAGAATGGATTTCGTCGTTGGGGCGCTCCTGGCGTTTTTTCTAGTGCTTTTTTTGAGTAGCTGCCAAAAACTCAGCGTCAACAAGCTGCAAGCCAATTATCATCTCTCCAAAGCCAATCAGTTTTTCAAGGACGGCAAATTCCGGAAGGCTATCACTGAGTACGAAGAGACGCTGAAATACAATCCCGATGTCGTCGATGCTTACAGGTTCCTCGGAGAGAGCTACAAGAGCCTCTTCAAACCCGGCAGTACAAGCCAAGAAAATATGGATATCGCCACCAAGGCGCTGGATGCTCTTAAGAAAGCCTACCAGGCTAGTCCCTTCAGCAAAGAGGTTATTTTTTCTCTCGGAGATATGTACGATAAGCTCAGAAATATCGGGGAAGCTGAAAAGTATTATCTGAGGATTCTCGAACTCGAGCCGGAAAATATGGGCAATTACTATGTTGTTGCCGAGTTCTATAAAAGGTACGCTTCCGAAAACGAGAGCCTCAAAGCCAAGGCGGAATCCATGTACCTCCGGAGAATCGAGTTAGACCCGGATAACCCTCAGGGATACGCTTACATGGCCAACTATTATGATCAGACCACGCCGGTCCCCGATTTTGATAAGGCGGTTGAATACCATTATCGCCGGGTCCAGCTGGACCCCAAAAACGCCGAGGTTTACTATTCCATCGGCGTGAATCGTTTTTACAAGGCTTATCGCCTTCAAAATGTCCTCTCGATGATGGAACGAAACCAACTCGGGGATGAAAGCATAAAAGCTCTAAATAAAGCCGTTGAACTCAACCCGAATTATCCCGAGCCGTATGCCTACTTGAATCTTGTCAATCGTAACATTTATGCCAAGATCTTCCCTGACAAAGAGGCCAGGTATATATCCGAAGCGGACAGATGGACGGAAAAATTTCAGGAAGTGCGGAAAAGGGCTATCGAGAAAGAGAGACTGGAAAAAGAGCTCAAAAAGGCCAGCTAAGAGAACTGCGGCCGCGTCCTGATTATTCAATTTCTTTTTTCTCAGTCATCTTAAAACCGGAAAGCGTCTATGCTCCTCCCCCTCAGGGATGAAAACCCTACCAGGCGTGTTCCTGTTCTCACGATCATTATTATCTTCGTCAATTGCCTGATTTTCCTTTTTCAGGTGCTTTCTCCCCAGGGACTGGATTACTATACCCTAAAAATGGGCGCCATCCCTTATGAGATCACCCATTTCAAAACTCTGGACTATGGTCCTCGGGTCTCTCCGCTTCTCTCTCTGTTCACTGCGATGTTCCTCCACGGGAGCCTTTTCCACCTTTTGGGAAATATGCTCTATCTCTGGATTTTCGGGAACAACGTCGAGGACTTCCTCGGGTTTTTCCGTTTTATTCTCTTTTACCTCCTCTCCGGGCTGGGGGCGAGCTTGACCCACATTATTTTTAACCCCAACTCCCAAGTGCCTATGATCGGGGCGAGCGGCGCTATCGCCGGAGTTCTGGGGGCATATTTTATCCTTTATCCTGGAGCCCGGGTTTCGACGCTGCTCTTTTTGTTTATCTTCATCCGCGTCGTGCCCATACCAGCGGCTTATGTCCTTGGGTTCTGGTTTTTGATGCAAGTGTTGAACGTTGGGCTGGGAGGCGGGGTGGCCTGGTTTGCCCATATCGGCGGCTTCCTCATCGGAATCCTCCTAGTCAAGGTTTTTTCCGGCCGAAAGAAAAGACGCGCCTGGGTAAATTGACCGCATCACCCTCTCTATGATGTGGGCAGGAAGCCGCCCTGAAGCCCCCCGGGGGGAAGAGGCGAGGGTGTTGGGCGAGGAAGCCCGTCGAAGACTGAGCGGGCACGGTTTCTCGACCGAAGGGAGAGAAGAGCGAAGGATGAGTCGGAGCGAGTTTCCTCGCTGGGGAAACGAGCGGGCTGACGAACCCAAACCTGAGCCTCGACGGGGGGAACCGACGGGACTGGTTCCCCGGGGGCCCGGGGCCAAGGGTGGCTTCCTGCACACATCGAACCATACAAACGGAGGCGCTTACTTAACAGGCGGGAAAGTTGACAATTCGCGCGAGATTTAGTATTTTATGCCATCATTTAATCTGAATCCTGATTCTGAGGAAGAGAGTGATGAAAACATTTGTCCCTAAAAAGGACGAGATCAAGAAGAAATGGTGGCTGGTGAATGCCGAAGGAAAAGTCCTGGGACGACTGGCCACGGAGGTCGCCACGCTGCTCCGCGGCAAGAACAAGCCGCAGTTCGTGGATTTTTATGATAGCGGCGACTTTGTCATTGTGATTAATGCGGAGAAAATCGCTGTCACCGGAAAAAAGCCGGAGGACAAAGTTTATTATTCTCATTCGGGATATCCGGGCGGGCTGAAAACCGAAACTCTTAAGGACCTCCTCAAAGATCAACCTGAAGAGGTGATCCGCCGGGCCGTCTGGGGCATGATCCCCAAGAACAAGCTTGGCCGCGCTGTCTTTAAGAAGCTGAAGGTCTACCGTGGGCCGCGCCATGCTCATGAGGCTCAGATGCCACAGGAATATCGGTTTTAGGAGGACTCTTGAGTTTAATTCAGTACTATGGAACAGGAAAAAGAAAAACATCGGTCGCCCGAGTTTTTCTGCGGTCGGGAAAAGGGGATGTGACCTTAATCGTGGACAAAAAACCCCGGCCTTTTGCGGATTATTTTCACCTGGATTCGCATAAATATTTCATTCGGCAACCCCTTCTTCTGACAGACACCGAGAACAAGTTCGACATTTTTATGCGTGTCAGCGGCGGCGGGCTTAGAGGCCAGGCCGAGGCTATCCGCCTGGGGATCAGCCGCGCTTTGGTTGAGTTTAATAGGGAGCTGAAGCCGGCCTTGAAAGATGCCGGTTTTCTCACCAGAGATTCCCGGATCAAGGAAAGAAAGAAGTACGGGCTGTTGGGTGCGAGAAAAGCGCCGCAGTATCACAAGAGATAAGGAGAACAGACGTTGGTATCGGTGACGATGAAAGAACTGTTGGAGGCGGGCGTCCATTTTGGCCACCAGACCAAAAGGTGGAACCCCAAGATGAAGGAGTATATTTTCGGCCAGAGAAACGGCATCTACATCATCGACCTGCAGAAGACCATCAAGATATTCAAGGAGGCTCTTCAGTTCACCAAGAGCATTGCCGAGTCGGATAGGGATGTCCTTTTTGTGGGCACAAAGAAACAGGCCCAGGATATTACCCGGGAAACGGCCGGCCGGTGCGAATGCAGTTATGTCAACCAGCGCTGGCTGGGCGGGCTGCTGACGAATTTTTCCGTGGTCAGGGGGAGCGTGGAAAAACTGGTTGAGCTCGATGAGATGAAAGAAGACGGCCGCTGGGACCTCCTTTCAAAAAAAGACCAGTCCAAGATGGAGAAGATGCACAAGAAGCTGTCCAAAACGCTGGGCGGCATCAAGAAGATGGTGAGCCTGCCGGGCGCCCTGTTCGTGATTGACTCGGCCAAGGAGGAAATCGCCATCACCGAAGCCCAAAAGCTGGGGATTCCAATCGTCGCCGTCGTGGACACAAACGGGAATCCTGAGAATATCGATTATCCCATCCCTGGGAATGATGACGCCGTCAGGGCGATTGAATTGTTCACTTCTAAGATTGCCGAGGCAGTCGTTGAGGGAAAGAAAAGCCGGCTGGAGAAGGAGCTCGAAGGAGCGAAGAAGGAAGAGGCCAAAACAGAGGAGGTTGGTCCTGGAGACGAGGTCAGCGGCACGGGCCAGGCTAGAAAGAAGGCCTGATCAAGGAGAGACGGATGGAAATTTCAGCGGAAAAGGTCAAGGAGCTCCGGCAGAGAACGGGGATCGGAGTCATGGAGTGCAAGGAAGCGCTTCATGAGTGCGAAGGCGACATCGAAAAAGCCATTGCCGCCCTGCGCAAGAAAGGATACGCCCGGGCCAAAGAAAAGATGAGCCGGGAAACCAGCCAGGGGCTCGTTCAATCCTATATCCACTTGGAGGGAAAGATCGGCGTTCTAGTAGAAGTGAGCTGCGAGTCTGATTTTGTGGCCCGCAATGCGGAATTTAAGGAACTGGTAAAAAACATCGCCATGCAGATTGCCGCGGCCAGCCCCCGCTACGTTTCAGCAGATCAAATTCCCGCTCAGGAACTCGAAGCAGAGAAAGAGATCATCAGGGCCCAGCTGGCCGACACCAAGAAGCCGCCCCAGATTATCGAAAAAATTGTCGAAGGCAAGCTCAAAAAATACTACGAAGATATTTGCCTGCTGGACCAGCCCTATATTAAGGATGACAAGATGTCCGTCCAGCAGCTCATCGCCACGTTCATCGCCAAGTTCGGGGAAAACATCAGGGTTAAAAGGTTCGCCCGGTTTGAACTGGGCAAGGACTGATAAATAAACGATGGCTCGCCCCAAGCCGGCTTATAAGAGAATTCTTCTCAAGCTTTCGGGTGAGTCTCTCCTGGGAAAACTTCCCTACGGGATTGATTTCGAGAGAGCCCGGTCGATCGCCCGGGAAATCAAAGAAGTCCACGACTTGGGAGTGCAGATCGCGATCATGATCGGCGGCGGAAACATTTTCCGCGGAACCCAGGGAACGGATGCCGGGATGGAACGGGCGGCCGCTGACCAGATGGGGCTCCTGGCCACGGTTATCAACGGCATAGCCCTTCAGGACGCCGTGGAAAAGCAAGGCGTGGCCAGCCGCCATGTTTCGGCCATTGAGATCAAGGCTGTCGCTGAGCCGTTTGTGCGGCGCCGAGTGATCAGGCATCTGGGGAAAAACAGAATTGTCATTTTCAGCGCCGGGATCGGGAGTCCCTATTTCACGACAGACACGGCAGCGGCGCTCCGTGCCCTGGAAATCAAGGCGCAGGTGATTATGAAGGCCACAAAGGTGGACGGGGTCTACAGCGCGGACCCGATGGTCGACAAAACGGCCAAAAAATTCACGACTATCAGTTACTTGGATGTCATCAGGAAGGGGCTGAAAGTCATGGATTCCACAGCCATTTCGCTGTGCAAGGACAACAACCTGCCAATCATGGTCTTCAATCTGAACAAGAAAGGGAATATCAAACGAGCCGTCCTGGGTGATAAGGTCGGCACTTTGGTCCATTGAAAAGGGGCACATATGGTCAAAGATGTCTTGAGGGACCTCGACAAAAGGATGAAAGTGTCGAACGAGCATTTCCGCAAGGAATTGAGCAAGCTGAGGACCGGACGGGCCAATCTCAACCTTTTTGAGGATATCAAGGTCGAATACTATGGGACTCTCACTCCGGTCAATCAGCTGGCCACTTTGGGAGTCCCCGACCCGACTCTCATAACTGTCCAGCCCTGGGATCCCTCCCTCCTGGAGACAATCGACAAGGCCATCCGGGCTGCCGACCTCGGGCTCAATCCTATCAACGATGGGAAGACATTAAAGGTTCCGATCCCGCCGCTGGATGAGGAAAGACGCAAGGACATGGCCAAGCGGATCAGAAAAATGCTCGAAGAGGAGAAGACGGCGCTGCGAAACATGCGCCGCGAGAGCAAAGAGGAAATCGAGCAGCTCGAGAAAGACAAAAAGATCACCGAGGATGACAAGTTCTCCGGCCTGGAGACACTTCAGGAGATCATGGACGATTACACGAAGAAGATCGAAGACGCCGCCCTGGCCAAGGAAAAGGAAATCCTCGAGCGCTAGACAGACGCCCTTCTAAAGAACTCAGCCCTTTCGTTTCAGCCAGTTTTCCGTCGTCCCGAACCTTGTCCTGATCGTAACGCCCCAGACAATGATGCTGAGGCAGAATGAGAAGAGGAACCCGAGAATAGGGATAAATTTAATCAGGCTGACGAGGACGAGTCCAATGATGACGGCGGCCAGGGGCGTGACTCGCTTACCCCCAAACGCCTTGCCGAGGCTCTCTCCGAAGAAATAGAACAGGACGACCTGGCCGAACACCTTGATGATAATCCCCACAGCGATCAGGAAGAGGAGGAAGGGAATGCCGATGAGAATCAAAGAAAGCAGCGCGCTGACGATGACGAGGCCGGAAAAAAGAATCAAGGCGATGATTCCGGTCAGAACCACGGGCCAGAAGGCCGCCCTGATCTGGGAGGACGCCTGAGACAGCTGCCTCGGGAAGATGGCGGCGATAACCAGGGCAAGAAGTAGCCAGATGAAAAAACCGATGAGCTTGAGGATTAAGATAAACGGCATGAGAGCGGGGAAGAATAGGCCGCCTTTAAAGAGCTTAGAGAAAGCCTCCGATGATTTAAAATAGACTGTATCTCTTTGGATAACGCATCCCGGCTCCTTGTTGAGCACTCCTCCCAGGGAGACGACATCGCCTTTGACCACGGCCGTGGGGCGCAGGGTTATGGTCGAACCGATTCCGACTACGGAATCGCCCACTTCGCCACTGACTGTAATGGTCCCGCCGAAGGCGACCACATTTTGTCTGACTCTTCCCTCGATAGTGATATTCCCGCCGAACGAAATGACATTGTCCTGAACTTCTTCCTTGGCGACAAAGATATCTTCTTTGAAGGAGACGTTCTGGAGGCCATGAAGGGGGAGGGATGCCCCTATGAGAACGAATGCGCCTAATGCCAGGGCGAACGCATTTTTCATGTTTTTTCTCCCATCATAAGTTTCTTGCTGAGGAAGTAGAAGAGAATGATAAAGACAACCAGGGTGAAAATCATCAGGAAGGCTTGGCCGCCGGGGCCGAGCAGAGACGTCAGAACGGAGAGGCCCCTAAAGATAGGCTGCGTGAACGAAATGAGAACCTTTCCCGTAAGTGAGAGGAGAGTCAATAGCTTCGCCCCAAGGACAAGGGCATTCTTGGCGTATCCCCAAAATGAATGATTGAGACGGGCCAATAGAGTCAGTAAGTTTTCTTCTCCGGAGATGACGGCGACGAGGATAAGGAACATCAGGGATGACAGGCCGGCCACAGTGGCGACCAGCCAAACCGGGAGGCGCCGCCTGGCTGGGATGATTGCGGCCATAACCCGCTCTGTGAAATCTGCAGGCATTTCCAGGTCCGGCAGTCTTGACGCCGCCTCCGACAGCAGCCTTCTTTCGGCCAGGGCTTCGCGACATTTCTGGCAAGAGTCGAGGTGGCCTTCGATGTTTTCCATTTCAGCAGGGGAAAGCTCCCCCTCGAGATAGCCATAAAGATCCGCAATCTTCAGACAACTCATGGCTCCGCCTCCAGCAGCCGTCGGATCATTTCCTTGGCCTGATAGACGCGGTTTTTGATAGTGCCGACTGGGAGGTTCTTGATCTCGGCGATCTCCTCGTAGCTGAGCCCGTTCACATGCCGCCAGACAAAAAGCTCGCGCAGGGCGGTTGGGATCTGGTCCAAGGTCTGTTCAATCCTTTTCCCGAGCTCGGCCAGCTCCATTTTTCGGACGACAGAAGGCTTTTCATCAGGGATGTCCAGAGTCAGCCCGGCGCCGTCGTCGGCCAGGGGCTCGCTGATGGAGACGGTTGGTATTTTCTTCTTGCGCCAGTGGTCGATCACCAGGTTTGAAGCGATTTTGAACAGCCAAGTGCTGAACTTGTACTGGGGCTCGAAGGAACGAAGCGAGGCGTAGGCCTTGATAAAGACCTCTTGAGTGAAATCCAGCGCCAACTCCCGCTCTCTGACCATGCGGCCGATATAATTCAAGAGCGGCTGCTGATAATTCCGGACGATCATTTCAAAAGCCTTCTTATTTCCTCGAAGAGTCCGTTTGACGAGAGTCTTGTCTTTCTCTTCATTCATAGAGGACATCCTGTCCTCAAGGATTTATACGAAGCGGCGGACAAATGGTTTATCTTTTTTTAGAACGGAGGCAAATCGTCAATGACCTCGCAGTCCGGCGGAACATCCAGCTCAAATATCTTGGCTCCGAGGCGGGGGTTGGCCTTGACCCGACGGAAATGGAATTCCCGCTTGTTGTCCGCCCGGTCGAAAAAAACAGCTTTCTCGATCAGCCATGTTTTCTCATCGATTTCAAGGAGAATGGAGGAGAATTCGCCCTCCTGCTTCGGAGTCAGCTTGAGCTGGACCGGGGACTTTTTTTCTGAGGGGAACAAGGCGGACTCGATGAAGTAATTATCCTCGAGCTTTCGCTTGCCCGTGAGAAGGGCAAAGACTTCCGCATCTTTTTCCTCGGAGGACAGGATATGACGGAAAAGCTGGTTGTCCTCGGCAAAATAAGCCAGAGAGACGCCGCCCTTATAGATATAAATATTTCGCTCCGGATCCTGATATTCCCAGCGCATGAGGTCCGGCTTCTTGAAGTAAAACTTTCCTTTCTCGCTGAGCGGCGTCGCGATAGAGGCCGAGTATTCTACTTGTTCGAAATCGGCTTGAAGGGATTGCAGGGAGGAGAGTCGTCTTTCAAGGTTTTTGACTGCGTCTTCGACCGAAAAAGAGATGAAGAGCAAGCCCGAGAGGAGGATTCCGGCCGCTCGTTTCATGCCACAGGCATTATATTCGAAGTCCGGCCAAAAAAGAATGGGGCACATTTACTGGATGAATTGTTTTTGCTATATATGGCTTCGTGAAAGCGGAATTCCTTCTCTTCCTCGGCGTCTATTTCGCCCTGATCGTCTTTATCGGCCTGCGGTTTTCCCGGCGGATGAAAAGCCTGGAAGATTTCTTCCTGGCCTCCCGTTCTCTGTCGGGCGTGTTCATCTTTGTCTCCTTGACCGCGTCCTGGTTTGGTGCGACATCCATTCTTGTGAGCACGGATGAGGCTCGGCGAGTAGGCCTGAGTGCTTTTTGGCTGGTGGGACTCCCGGCTGTGGCCACAGTGCTGATTTTCGCCCTCTTCCTAGCGGGGCCGATCCGCCGGCTTGATATTTTGACGTTGCCCGACCTCGTGGAGCTCCGCTACGGCAAAACGGTCCGCCACCTGTCCTCCTTTTTGATCATCTGGTATATGATCGTCCTGGCCGCCTCGCAAATGGTGGCCCTGGGCAGTTTTTTCGGCCCTTTCTTGGGTCTTTCCTATTTTTGGAGCCTCGCCTTGGGAACAGCGGTCGTTCTCATTTATCTCCTCAGCGGCGGGCTTTTTTCTGTGGTGGCTACGGACATCGTCCAGTGCATCCTGCTTGCCGCCGGGATGACCGGGCTGATGATTTTTCTCTGGACCACTTCTCCGGTTGAAACCGTTCTTGAGGCTGTCCATGATACCGGGAAAGTAGGTTATTTCCAGTTTTTGTATGGGTTTAATAGCAATTTTCTGATTGCCCTCTCCTTCACCATGGCCTGGACGATCTCCCCCATCGGCTGGCAGAGGATTGGGGCCGCCAGGACAGTGGGGCAGGCCAGGTACGGCCTTTTCGGAGCGGCGGGAGCTTTTATCGTTCTTTACGGCCTGGTCGTCTTGATCGGCATTTTTTCGTTGCCCCTTTTCTCCGGACGCCAGCTTTCGCACCCCCTCATTTCGGAGTTCATTTCCTCTAAATTAGGAACTGTCTGGGGCGGGCTGTTGTTTATCGTTGTCGTCGCGGCGATCCTCTCGACCATGGATACCGCAATCAATACGGGAGCGCTGGGCTTGACCCGCGATGTCTATCTCCAGATTTTTTCTCCAGGAGCAGAGGCGAGTTCCTCCGCTGTCCGGGCTAGCCGCATCTCCACTGTGCTGGTCGCTTTCCTGGCTTTTGCCGTGGCCACGAGATTTCAAAGCATCCTCCAGACTATCGGGGTGGCCTCTGAAATCATGGCCGAAGGGCTTTTCATTCCGGGGATCGCCATGCTTTTTTTAAAAAAGAGGCGGCCTCTGGCGGGAGGACTCAGCTTGATGCTCGGAGGCGGCTTCGCTCTGGCTGGTTTTTTGGCGGAGATAAAGCTTCTTCCATTTTTCCTTCCCCCGTGGCCTTTTTCCCTTCCCTATGGCCTGGCTCTCGGGATGATTGGATTTGCTGCAGGATTATTGATTGACCAGGCCCGCCTCTCCCGCAACCGTCATGCTTCCCGCTGAGCCTTGCCTCTGCCTTCCGTGTAAGTGGCAAAACATAATGGGAGGTGCGGGCAATAATTTGGCTGACATTTCATACTGGGGGATGGATGCCGTCCCCCCACGCTCCCCGTTTCCATGTTTTGTTTTGCCAAAAAATCATGTATTATGATGGGCAATGTCCGCATGGGAAGAGCTGCGCTGGAATATTATCGGCGTTCTGGGACGGATGTTCCTGCGTTTCTGGTGGATGTCTTGCCCGCTCAAGGTTGTGGGCGAGGACGAATATCTTCGCCTGAGAAAAAGTAAAAAACCGGTCATCATCTTGGTCTGGCATGGCCGGCTGTTTTTGGTCCCCCCGTTTTTCCGGGGGCGAGGGGTCAGCGCTCTTGTCAGTCCAAGCCAAGACGGAGAGATCCTCATGCGGATTGGGTCAAAATGGGGTTTCAAAATCTTTCGCGGTTCGAGTTCCCATTCCATCGTCCGGGCTTGGGTCGAGATGAAGAAGGAGCTCGAGAATGGAGGCGAATTGATCATCGTCCCCGATGGGCCCCGCGGGCCCTATCACACCCTTAAAGCCGGATGCCTGAAATTGGCCAGGGAAACCGGGGCTCTTCTCGTGCCGTTCTCTTTTTCGGCCGCGAGGAAAAAGTTCCTGAAAAGCTGGGACAGATTCTTGTTCTATTATCCCTTCTCAAAAATCGTCGCTATCTACGGAAACCCCATCGCCATCGACTCCGGCATGGATGAAGAGCAGACCGAGAAGGAACGTGCCAGGGTCGAACGCGTGCTCATCGAGCTCGATGAAGAAGCCGATGGCTATTTTAGCCCGAAACCGGCGGAGTGAGGATTTTCCTTGCCCTCATTCCCGCTTTATGCTATAAGATTAAACAAAAAATCAGGAGGGTGAAATGAATCAAAGATGCGCCATGCAAGCTGTTTTCGTGACCCTAATTTTGGCGGCAGCCTTTATTGGCTATGGGCAGACGGCCGCAGACAACATCCGCCAGGGAGACGAATACTATGCCCAATTTGATGATGCCAAAGCTCTAGATGAGTATGCCCTGGCTGTCAAGGCCGAACCAGGGAATTATGAAGCTCTCTGGAAGCTTTCCCGGGCTTATCTTGATGTCGGCGACCGCATTGACACGAAAGAGAAAGATGCGGCCGACAGGCAGACGAAAATGTACCTCGAGTCAGAGGCGTATGCGCGGCAGGCGGTCAAGGCGAACCCTGAAGATACCTGGGGGCACTTCTTTCTCTCCGCAGCCTTGGGCAAACACGCACTCCTCTTAGGCAAAAAACAACAAATCGCCATGTCAAAGGAGATTAGAACGGAGATTGAGAAAGCGATCGCCCTTGACCCAAAAAATGACCTCGCCTATCACGCCCTGGGTCGATGGGAACGCCGCATGGCTGAGATCGGCGGGGCGAAGCGATTTTTTGGGAGCATCATCTATGGATCCATTCCCAAGGGGTCATTCGATGAGGCGGTTAAGGATTTCCAAAAGGCTATCGAGCTGAATCCGAACTACACCAATCATTATCTTGAACTGGGCCGGAGCTATCTGTCGCTGAAGAAATATGACCTGGCTGCCCAGGAATTCCAGAAAACTCTGGACTGCCCGATCACGACATCCAAGTGCGAGAGCTATAAACAGGAAGCACAGCAGGAACTGGACAATCTGAAGAAAAAGCCGAAGTCATAATTCGGAAAAGACCTGAGCCTGGAAGACTTCGAGGTTAACCCCCCTTTTCCATTCATCCTCGTCGAGGCCGGCTTTAAGACAGCAGTGGCGAACGTATGTTTCCAGGTCCCAGTTGTATTCCAGGGGAACTTGAGGTAGCAGAAGTCCCTTATAAGGCCCCTTGGAAACTATAACCCCGTGCTTCCCCACCTCGATTTCTTTGACGTCTTTAATGGGTTCTGGAAGGGTGAGCACCGATATTTCAATGTGTGTCCGGGGAAGCTCCTCGCCGGTCAGGGGTGAAAATCGCAAGTCCTGGGTTGCTGCCGCAATGGCCAGTTCGATAATCGTTTCATAGAGCGGCTTGAAGGGGAGAACATAGCCGATGCAGCCACGGAGATGGCCGTCGACTTTGAGAGTGACAAAAGCGCCTCTTTTTTCGATCAGTTTATCGTTATCCACCTTTGTTTTGAGTCGCTTCCCTGTCTTAAAATAATGTTCCAGAGTCCGGCGCGCGAGGCCGAGAAGGAATTCTTGTTCGTCCTTATCTAAAAGGTCTTTCATCCTTTCTCCTTTATTGGTGTATGCAAAGCGATGGGCCGAAGAAAAAATGAATCCTTGTATTCAATGACATGGGGCTCGAGATTCCATCGGTTCTTGGGCCGGAGACTGATCCGGAGAAAGACTTTCCCGTAGGCGAAGGGCCGGAGAACCGCAGGCGCTTTTTTGGAGCCCGAGGTGAAGGAATAGAACCCGATGATTTTGCCGCTGAAAAGCTGGTCGAGTATCCAAAAATTCCGTTCGGAAGAAAAAAAATGTACTCGGGATGGATAAACCTGCTCGACAATGAACCTCTGCCCCCTCTTGTGTCCGAGCAATAAACCGCCCTGCCCTTTCCCCTGGCCTTCAAGGGCGTGAGCCCGAAGATGAAGAATAGCCTCATCGGATAGAAAAACATCCATAAAAAAATTATATCAAATTTTCCTGGCCCAAACCATCAGACTATAGCCCTTCTCAAAAAAGAGCAGAGTGTCCAATCGGGAAACGAGCCAGACCAAAGGGTAAAGGAGCGAATAAAGAGCAAACGGCTTTTTCTGGGCGTTGAACTCCTCAAGCGAGGCGGGACGGATGTGGCCATCGCGCCTCGTTGCGGCGGGCTTTGGGGCGAGAATCTTGATGTAGGCCAAATTGAGGATTAGCTCAAGAAACTCCGAAAAAAACCGGGAGTAGGTCACTGAGTTTTCTATAGTCAGACGGGCCCGCCGGAGCTTCGCTTCAAGCTGGCCGGTAGCATAGCCTTCTCTTTTGTGACCGAAATATTCAAGTTTGAGGCCGAGGGCCGAGCGGAGTTTGTGGAGCAGAAAGAGCTCTCCGGTGTGAGGCGTGACCAGGATTGTTTGGCCGCCCTTCTTGAGCACCCGGGCCATTTCCTCGAGAGCGCGGTCGTCGTCTTCGAGGTGTTCCAGGTAATCCAGACAGAGAACAAGGTCGAAAGATTGGGTTTTGAAGGGAAGGGCTTCCCCAGAGAGTTGGACCAAGTCCTTACGAAGTATCTCCTTGGCGGCCTTCAGGTTGGCCATATCCGCATCGGCGCTCACCCAGAACCCGCCCTTGCGCCTGACAAAATAGCTCAGGGTACCCTGGGCGCAGCCGAGATCCAGGGCGACCCGAGAAGGACGGAAGGGAAGAGTCCGCTCGAGGATTCGGAGCTTGTCTTTTTTCTTCAGGGACCTTTTGACGAGCTGAAGCTGCCAAGGCTCTGCATTCATCGGTTGGGATTATATTTTTTCCCCTGCAAAAACACAAGAGAATGTGT
>CAZLFV010000032.1:0-26199 GCA_964558915.1 uncultured Eubacteriales bacterium
GGCATAGAGATAAGCCAGGTTGGCCGCAAGATAAAGAAAGATCACCGCCACCGTCCCGATAAATATTCCCAAGGGCAAGTTCCTTTCCGGCTTCTTGAGCTCACCCGCACTGAAGGTGGATGTCTCCCATCCCTTGTAAGCCCACAGGGCGGCAACGAGAGCCACTCCAAACTTGCCGACAAAATCGAGCGAGAAACCTTTGGCGGAAGGCGTGTAAAAATTGGCGACATTGCCCTTGGCGAAAAGGAAGACGATGGCGGCTAGGCCCGTCAGGGCAACGAACTTTATTGTGGTCAGGAAATTCTGCAAATTTGCTCCCCAGCGCACCCCGATGTAATTGACGGTCGCAAGGAAAGCGATGAACAGGACCGAAACGAGCTTTGTCCCCCAGGTTGGCAGCTTGACAAAATAGGGAAGGTATTTGGTTGAGAAGGCCGCGGCCAGGGTGGCGATCGTCCCGGAATCGATCACCAGGAAAAGCGTCCAGCCGAAGAGGAAACCGATCAAGGGGCCGAAGCCTTCGCGCAGAAAGACGTACATTCCTCCTGCCTGGGGGTAGGCCGCACCAAGCTCGGCGAGCGAGACGGCCCCAAAAAAAGTCAGCAGCCCTCCGACAACCCACACCGCCAGGATTGCTAACGGGGCTTCGAGCCCAGCGGCGATAGAGGCGGGAACGATAAAGATTCCCGAGCCGATCATCGTCCCGACAACAATTCCAATCACATCGATCAAACCGAGGACTCTCGGAAGAGACCTCTGAGTTTCACCAGGTTGACCGTTTGCCGAGGATTGGGAGTTCTGGGTTTCGATCATGGATTTTATTAACTCCTTAAAGCGTTCATTTTAAGTTGACATATCATATCAAATTCCGATGGCGTTTTAAAAGATATCTCATTTTATTTGTTTGACTTCATTCTTTGCCTTGCGATATATGTAATGGACTAAAGGAGAGCTTCCGATGTTGGCCCTCGACCTCATCCATACATTGGCCTTTGCCGGCGTCATTCTCTTCGTCGGTTACGGACTCTGTCGGGTCATCCGGCCCCTTTCCAGGTACAACATCCCAGCTCCCGTTGTGGGGGGCCTGATTGTCGCCATCGCCGTCCTGATTGCCCGCCAGTCGGGAGTTACTCTCTTCAAATTTGACACCACCCTCCGGGACCCGTTGATGATTGCCTTTTTTACCACCATCGGGTTCGGCGCCAGCTTGCGGCTTCTCAAGGTGGGCGGGCCTCAAGTCTTAATTTTCTTCCTCATCTCCACAGTTTTTGCCGTCCTTCAGAACGTGCTCGGCGCAAGCATCGCTGTGCTCTTCCGGCTCCACCCGCTCTTCGGCGTTCTCAGCGGCTCGGTTACTCTGACAGGAGGACCGGCAACAGGCCTGGCTTTTGCCCCGCTCTTTGAGAAGGCGGGGGTAACGGGAGCAGCCACGATCGCTGTTGCTGCGGCGATGTTCGGAATTATCTCGGGAGGCTTGATTGGCGGGCCGGTCGGCACTGCCCTGATCGAGCGCCACCGGTTGAGAAAGGTCCGCGCCCATCCCAAGGCGGCCGTCGCGGTCACAGCCGAGAATATCGTTGAAGAAAAGATGCTGGAGCCGACGGCTGAGGTTCCCGTCGGTGAGGACAAAGAGTCATATGTTCTCCTTAAGAACCTGGTTGTCCTGTTGGTGGCCATGTGGATCGGGTCCTGGCTGAGCAAAGGTTTTGCGGCTCTGGGGATCACTCTCCCCGCCTATATCGGCGCTATGTTTATAGCCGCTATTATCAGGAACCTTGACGACGTGACTCAGCTGATCGGCCTTTCCCAAAGGACTCTGGACGATATGGGACATGTGGCGTTGTCGCTTTTCCTCGTCCTCGCCCTGATGACCCTGAGGTTATGGGAGCTGGCCGGACTTGTCCTCCCTCTCATTGTCATACTGATTGCACAAGTGACCATGATAGCACTTGTCTGTTTCTGGCCGATCTTCCAGCTCATGGGCAAAGATTACGATTCTGCCGTTATGGGCGGAGGTTTCTGCGGATTTATGCTCGGAACGACGGCCAATGCCATGGCCAACATGAAGGCACTAGTTGACCGCTACGGCCGGGCACCGCGCGCCTTCCTGGTCGTCCCGATGGTCGGCGCGTTTTTTATCGATTTCACCAACGCCATGCTCATCACGGTTTTTCTGAACATATTCAAATAGGCAGCCCCGACGTTTTTCTGCTAAACTGGTTGACCGGAGAAGAAAAAAATGGCCGGGGGATTCCTCTGGTTTCGAATCAGCCTATGCCTGATTTTTTCAGTGAGTCTTCTTACCAGAGCCTCCGGAATACAAGCCTCAGAGCCTGAGATCGCGCTGCTTGTGAATCAGGCTGGATATGATAAAGCGGGGATCAAGACCATCTGGCTTCAGACCGATTTTGATCCGGCTAGCATTCCGATTTTTTTCGTCTTCAAGGATGACCAGGTCGTCTTCCAGGGACGTTGGGGAGCTGCCACTCAAATCGAACCTTGGGAAAAATGGTACTGCCGGGGAGACATGTCCGAGTTGTCCGAACCCGGCGAATACAGAGCTCAAGTGCAATGGCAGGACCGCGCCGTCTGGTCTCCGCCTTTCAGGATTGACACGACCCGTTTAGTTCAGTGGACGGCCCCGCTGGCCGTTGAATTTTTCTTTGTCCAGCGCTGTGGGACTGAAGTCCCGGGCTGGCATGCGCCCTGCCATCTTGACGACGCGACATTCTTGGATGGAACGCACAAGGACTTGTCAGGGGGTTGGCATGACGCGGGGGACTACAACAAGTACAACGGCTATACGCCACTGGCGGTCTACGCGCTGGCCAGGTTCGCAGAAAGTCCATCTTCGGTCGAAACCGACTTTGCCAGATCATCCACAACGCCATTAGCCGAAGCCCTCTGGGGAGCTAAATGGCTACGGAAGTGCCAGGAGCCGGAGACGAGGAAAATTCTCGGGTCTGTTTTTTCAGGATACTCATACTGGGGAATCCCGGAAAGCGAAACGGACAACGTGCCCGGAAACTCGGATGACCGCCCCGCCTATCCTCTCACATGGAATGAGAACGAAATGGCTGTTGCTGCGTATGCCACACTATATCGGATCACCAGAGGCGCAACCTGGAAGCAAGCTGCCTTGGATCTCTGGGCTGTTGTCGAAACCCATGACCCCGGGCAAAATGCCCTTCAATGGGCGAAAAGGCTCATGGCAGCTAAAGAGATGCACCGGACTTTTGGCGATACAGACTCTATCACGGAAGCGGAAAAATGTGTTGAAACCCTCCTCCAAACTCAAGAAGCCAGCGGCAGATGGCCGGTCTGGAGCCTCGTGGATAGCGGATTTGTTCCAGCCTCGCTGGCTGAATTTGTCCTCGAATTCGGGCGGAGCCGGCTCGTTCCTGACGCTCGAAGGTCCCTATGGCGATATCTCGCCTATTGGGAAACGAATCGACCAGTCCCCTTTGCGATCCCCAAGTGGAGCGAAAGCGACATCTTTTTTCCTTATGTCGAGGAAAGCTGGTACGTTGGCCAAAACTCTCAGTATCTCTCGCAGGCTTGGGCTGGTTTCCTGATAGCCCAGGTTTCTCCCTGGAAGCAAAGGCAGGCGTTGGAAGTGGCTCAAGGCTCGCTGGACTGGGTCCTGGGGGCGAATCCCCTGGGCATCTGTATGATGTCCGGAGCCGGAAGCCGTCATCTGAAACGTTATCATCACCGCTATGAAACAATTTCCAACGGCCAGCAGGGCAATGTTCCGGGAGCCATCGCCAACGGCATCACAAGAGAAAAGCCAGAGCTGGACAGCCCCTATCTTGACCTCGAAGGTAACTCATGGCAGACTAGCGAGCCCTGGCTTCCTCATAACGCCTATTACCTCCTCTGTTTGTCGAGAATTAATATTAGCTATCTGCCAGCGAAGAATGACAAGGTCGAGAAGGCGCGGGCCGGCGCCAGATTGCCTGGCGCCAAGGATCGAACCCAATAGGTTTTCAATGATTAAGTCAGTTCCCGAAGATTTCATCGTCCAGGAAAAAGCAGATTTGCCCTTCTGCCCGAAGGGAAAATTCAGAGTCTATCTCTTAAAGAAATCCCATTGGAATACGCTCGACCTACTTCATTCTTTTTCCAGGTCTTTCGGCCTGCCCCTGGAAAAATTCTCTTACGGCGGGAAAAAAGATAAGCACGGCCTGACTTATCAATTCATCGCCGTAGAGGCTCCGGCCGACTTCAGCCAAGAGGGAAAAAACTTCTCCCTGAGTTCTCAAGGATTCATGGACCGGCCGATGGGACCCGACCTCATCCAGGGCAACTCTTTCAAGGTAACGATGAGGGATCTCCCCGGGTTCGCAGCATTGGAGAGGAACATAGAAGAGGCCAGGGCGTCCGGGTTCCCGAATTTCTTCGATGACCAGAGGTTCAGAAGTTATGACCCCGAAAGAGGTTTTTTCGCCGAGAAAATACTGAAGCGGCACTGGAACGGAGCCCTGCAGGTTTATTTCACCAGCGCCAGCCCCGACTCGAGCAAAAACGAAAGGCAAAGAAAAATCACCCTCTTTGAGAATTGGCGGGACTGGCCGGCCTGTTTGAATCTGGCTCAGGATGCGGCTGAAAAAAGGGTTTTCGGGTATCTTTCCGCTCATCCTAAAGCTTTCGCCAGTGCGCTCCATCTGCTGCCGCAAGAAGAAATATCCATGCTTTACGCCGCCTTCCAGTCTTTTTTGTGGAATGAAATTTTAAGGAGAACCCTGAGGCCCAAGGTCGAGGACCTCACAGAGGTAAATGGCATCGCTGGAAAGTATTTTTTCTGGAGCGGCCTCAACAAGGATATTTTTTCCTATCTTTCCGGCCTCGAAATCCCAACGGCGGCGGCAAAGATGGATCTTCCTGATGAACTTGTCCGGTCATTCTACCAGGAGGTCCTGAGCGAAAGAGGCCTAAGGCCAGGGCTGTTCCGGACAAAAGTGCTCAGGAAAGTTTCTTTCAGGTCCTTCAACCGGAGGGCGCTCATCGTCCCCGAGGACCTACGCATCGTCGATAAAGGAGAAGACGAAATCCACCCGGCCAGGAAGAAGCTGACCATGTCCTTTTTCCTCCCGCGCGGCGCCTACGGAACGATGCTGGTAAAGAGACTCACATGTGGAAAAGCGGATTGACAGCTATTTCTCACTAAGGATATATTCTGCACGAGGATAACCCCATGTCCCGTAACGTCATCCGCACAAGGAAAAATATCAAGATTCGACCGCTCGAGCGCTACTCGGACTTCGAAAAGCTGGTGGATATTCAGCGCGTTGTCTGGAAGCACGAGGACGCGGAACTCACTCCAATCCATCAGTTCCGTATTTCTTCAGCGATGGGAGGTATCGTCCTCGGCGCCTACGCCGGCAAAGAGTTAGCCGGGTTTGTTTTCTCTTTCCC
This sequence comes from uncultured Eubacteriales bacterium, assembly GCA_964558915.1. Lineage (GTDB taxonomy): Bacteria > Acidobacteriota > Aminicenantia > Aminicenantales > UBA8522 > CAZKEW01. The sequence continues at coordinate 5,419 of CAZLFV010000032.1, forward strand.
CTCGGTTTTTAGAAAAAAGCTCTGCCAGCATTCTCACCACCTGGCGGTTCTTCCGGAATACCAAGGTCTCGGAATAGGAAAGGCGCTGAAATGGGCGCAGCGGGAGTGGGCGCTGAAAAACGAGTATGACCTGATCACCTGGACTGCAGACCCCCTCCAGACCAGAAACGCTAACCTCAATTTCCATGTCTTGGGCGCGCGATGCAAGACGTACCTGCCTCATTTTTACGGGCCGACACCTTCCCTGACCCTCGCTCCCGGTCTTCCGACAGACAGACTGCTTATTGAGTGGCCGCTTCACCATAAAAAAGTCGAAATGCGCAGGCGCGGCAAATTCGACAGCTGCGCGGCCAACAGAATTCCCAAAGCTCTCGAGAGAAAGACGGCAACGAGAGGCTTCCTCCCGGGCCGGCCCCGGCCGGATATGCGCAACAAGACGCTTCTTGTTGAAGTCCCGGAATCCAGGAAAGCCCGGGCAGCCAGGCCGGCGGCCATTTCGGCTTGGCAGACTGCGCTCCGAAGGACCCTGCGGCATTATTTTGAACGCGGCTATAGCATCGTCGATTTTCTTTTCAATGACCGCTGCTTTTATGTCCTTGAGAAAAACGGCAGGGCCTGAAGCGCATGAAATCCTGGAAGGACAATGTCTCTTTTGTCCTCGTCGAACCCTGTGAGCCCGGAAACATCGGAGCATCGGCAAGAGCCCTGAAAAACATGGGGTTTCGCCGGCTCGAGCTGGTCAGCCCGGCCCAGTTCCTCAATGATGACGCCAGGTCGATGGCTTGCGGCGGAAAAGACGTCCTTGAGCAGGCCGTCGTTCATTCGAGCTTCAGCCAGGCCATCGCCAACAAGCAGCTCATTGTGGGCACGACAAGAAGATACGGAAGTAAAAGAGGCCTTTTCCTGCCTCTCGAAAAGGCCGCAAAGAGAATCGTCGTAGCCGCCGCGAAGAATAAGGTTGCCATCCTCTTCGGCAGGGAACAAAACGGGTTATATAATCAAGAAATCGAAGAATGCGGATTCTTAATACGAATTCAGGTTAATCCCGCCTTCCCCTCTTTGAACCTCGGCCAGGCCGTCATGCTCGTGGCCTATGAACTCAGCCAGCAAAAGCTCAAAGAGGAACTTCCTCGATTTGTCCGGAATAAAGAAATCCAAAAGCTCTATAAGAGAATCCACGCCAATCTCCTGCTCCTGGGATACAAGGCCAAAGGCGACAAGGACCTCGAAGCAATTATTATGCGCAACATCAAACACCTCATCAGCAGGGCCGGCCTGACCGAATGGGAGCTGAAAATGGTCCATGGCATCTGTACCCAAATTGAGAACAGATTGAAGAAAAAATGAAGATTGCGGCGAAGCTTGTTTTGTTCCTGATTTTATCATGCCTCCTCCTTTTTGGCTGCCAGAACACTGGTCTGGTCATAGAATCCAGCCATGACCTCGTGTTCAAGAACCTGGCCAAGAGATGGGATGAAGGCCTCCCTCTTGGAAACGGCCTTGTGGGAGCCCTCGTCTGGCAAAACGGCCAAAACCTTCGCATTTCGCTTGACCGGGCCGACCTTTGGGACCTCCGGCCGATGGCCAACCTTGATACTCCGGAATGGACGTTCAAGTGGGTCTACGAACAATGGAAAAACAAAAACTACCGCGCTGTTCAAGACAAATTTGATGTCCCCTATGACGCCGAGCCAGCCCCGACAAAAATACCGGCCGGCGCCCTGGAATTCAACACGGAAGGTCTCGGCCTAGCGCAGAATGTCCGACTGTTCATCAGCAGGGCCGTCTGTAGGGTTGACTGGTCCGGCGGAGCGACCCTCCAGACATTTGTTCATGCCACGAAGCCGGTCGGCTGGTTCCGTTTCCAAGGAGTCAGCAAGGATTTCCGGCCTGTCCTGAAACCGCCTCCGTATGAAAAAAAAGAAAGCGAGGGCGGGATGAACTCCGTCTCCGGCCAGGACCTCGTCTGGCTGGGCTATGAGCAAGGCCCGATTGTTGAATCCGGGAATCTCCTGACTTATCGCCAACCCGGCTGGAGCGGGTTTTATTATGAGATCGCCGTCCTCTGGAAGCAGGTCGGGACAGATGAGCTGGTGGGAGTCTGGAGCATCAGCTCAAAGTTTTCGGATGACAATGGCGAACCGTCCGCGGTCGAGCACGTTAGCAAAGAAATGCGGCTGGGGCTTGATTGGAGTTTTGAGCAACACGCGGCCTGGTGGCGCAATTTTTGGTTGCAGTCTTCTCTCCGCCTGCCTGATAATATCCTGGAAAAACAATGGTATCTCGAGCAGTATAAGTTCGGGTGCGCGGCCCGGAGGGGTGCCCCGCCCGTTTCGCTCCAGGCCATCTGGACTGCGGACGACGGCAGACTGCCACCCTGGAAGGGTGATTTTCACCACGACCTAAATACCCAGCTGAGCTATTGGCCCTGTTACAGCGCCAACCATCTCGAGGAAGGCCTGGGTTTTCTCGATTGGCTCTGGGAGTTGCGGCCGGAATTCAAGCGGTATACCCGAACCTATTTTAAGACCAACGGGCTCAACGTCCCGGGTGTAACCACCTTGACCGGCGAGCCCATGGGCGGCTGGATTCAGTATTCTTTTTCGCCCACCTGCGCCGCCTGGCTGGCCCAGCACTTCTACCTTCACTGGCGCTACAGCATGGACCGCAGATTTCTTGAAGAACGCGCTTATCCCTGGATCAAGGATGTAGCTGCTTATCTTGATGAAATTGCGGTGCGGGAAGATAACGGCCGCCGCAAGCTCCCTCTCAGCTCCAGCCCGGAAATTTTTGATAACAGCGCCAGGGCCTGGTTCGCCGAGACGACCAACTACGACCTGGCTCTCATCAAATGGGTTTACGGCGCTGCGGCTGAGCTGGCGGAAGAGCTGGGCAAGAAGGAGGAGGCGGAAAACTGGAGAAAGATACGGGCCGAATGGCCGGATTTTTCCGTCGACCCAGAAGAAGGGTTCATGTTTGCGCCCGGCGTCCCCTATCGCGAATCGCACCGTCATTTTTCCCATCTGATGGCCTTTCATCCGCTCGGCCTCATCGACTGGTCAAACGGGCCGCACGACCAGACCATTATCAAGAACACTCTGGCAACGCTTGAAAAATATGGTTCGGGCCTGTGGTGCGGTTATTCCTTCAGCTGGCTCGGTAAGCTTAAGGCCCGGGCTTTTGATGGCGAGGGGGCGGCTAAAGCTCTTGAGACGTTTGCCACCTGCTTCTGCCTGCCCAACAGTTTCCACGTGAACGGCGACCAGTCGGGAACCGGAAAATCAAAATTTACCTACCGTCCCTTCACTCTCGAGGGGAATTTTGCCTTTGCCTCGGGCATCCAGGAGATGCTATTGCAGAGTCATACCGGAGTCGTTCGCGTATTCCCGGCTGTCCCGTCTTCATGGAGAAACGTTTCCTTTGATAAGCTCAGGGCCCAAGGAGCTTTCCTTGTTTCGGCACAAAAATCAGGCGGAGAGATAAAAAAAGTCAGGGTTTTTTCCGAAAAAGGAGGCCGGTTCAGAATCTATTTAGACGATCAACTTGTGGAGATTGACATGCGGCCTGGACAGATGATCGTTCTAAAGTAGGCCATCCGCCCGCTTGATTCCGTGCTTAAGCCGCTCAAAGGGTTAGACCTATTGAGCTGGCTTCTCGACTCTGGCAAAGCGGACATTCCGGGCATCCGTCATCGAAAAGCGAAGCTCAACAATCTTGCCGTTGTTCCCTCTTATAAAGCGTAGCTTTGTCGAAGAATTTTTGCCGGTAAAAGAGTCTTCGGCCACAGGCACAAGCAAAAGATCACTCCGCCTGATAAACGGGATGAACAGCCCTTTTTCGTTGAGCTTGACTTCCAAGACCGATCCCAGTTCCTCGCTGTAGTAAAACCCGCAGAATTCCTGCGGGGGCGCTGGCGACCATGTCCCGTCCGGAATCCTCTCTGCCGGCATGGCGTAAGGACCCTGCCAGTAGATCAGCCTTTGCACCGGACCAGCTCCAGTCCGGTCGAACTGAATCTTGGCATCCACTCCGCGATAGACAAAAATATCGTCCGACTCCGGAAAGACCTCCCAATTTAAATCCCCCGTCAACTGGGCAAAGAGCCGGTTTTCGCGGCGCGTGATCTCAATGATCCGCTCTCCTATCAGCCAGTACCGGCCGACGAGTCGGTCGAGAGCATCTGCCTTCACACTTACCTGGGCAGCCGGACGCGCCTGAACAGGACCGAGCTGCCCCTCCAGGTAAATATCGGCGACACGCCGGGAGAGCTGGGTCGGGTCGATTTCGAAATTGTTGGTCAGGACGGCGATGGCCACCCGCTCATCAGGGAAAAATAATGTTTCGCCTCGGAAACCGGCCCATCTTCCACTGTGATGGAGAATCGGCAGGCCTCTGTAGTTGCCAATAATCAGGCCCGCAGCGTAGATAAGAGGACTTCCGTCAGCTAACCTCCCCGGCTCAGACATCTTCGTCCAAATATCGCTGCTCGGCGTTCCCGACTGGAAAGCCGCCAGCCACCTGGCCATGTCTTCCGCTGAGATCAACAACGAGCCCGGTCCTGGTGCGGCCTCATTGTCCATCATTCGCTCAAAACGACCGTCACTTCTGCGGTTATATGATACGGCAACTCCGGGCACGAGCGTATTCGGATCGTCTTTAAAGACTGCGGTGTCCATTTTTAAAGGGACAAAGATGTTGGCTCGGGTCCAGTCTTTAAAGCTCTGCCCGCTGGCGCGGGCCACAACCTCAGCTAGGACCACGTAGCCGGCATTCGAGTAGGCATATTCTGTCCCCGGAGGAAAATTCAAATCTTTTTGGCGTGAAACAAGCTTCAGGATCATCCGTGAGGTCACCATGTCGTCCATCCGGCCGCCGGACATCTGAACGAGGCCTCCCCAGTCCCGCAGGCCGCTCGTATGATGCAGGAGGTTGGAGATAGTGATCTCGTGGCCAAAGTCGGGAAAGTCCGCGATATGCGTGCGCACATCGTCGTCCAGAGACAACTTGTTTTGCCCGGCAAGCGTAAATACTGCGAACGCGGTAAACTGCTTGGCCAGGGAAGCGGCATTGAAAAGACTTTTGGGAGTGACAGGGTCGCCGTGTTCCAGGTCGGCGCAGCCATATCCCTTGACGAGCACGGGTTTGCCTTCGATGACTACTGCCACCGCTGCGCCCGGAACGTCGGGCTTGTTCCAGGGCGCGAAGAGCTTATCGACCTGTGATTCCGGATCACCCGGCTGAGTTTGGGCTGAGGCAAACCCGCCCAGAAAAAGTAGCGCCAGTATCAGATTCCTGAATGTGCGCATAGCCGTAATTCTTATGCCCGGGCGGCCCGCTCCAGCTTTTTCATGATCCCGAACATAAAACTAGCAGAGAGAAGACAGCACACCACTAGGATAAGCCACAACGACCACAAAGGAACTTTCAGCCAGAAATATCCGATCACCGTGACGAGGTAATTCCCGAGAGCGGTGGCGGCGAACCATCCCCCCTGCATCAACCCCTTGTACTTGGGCGGTGCGACCTTCGAGACAAAGGAAATGCCCATGGGGCTGAGAAACAGCTCCGCGATCGTCAGCAAAAAGTAGGTCCCGATCAGCCAGTAAGTTGAAACAAGGTCACCGGCCGGAGCGACGCGGCCTTCCAGACTTTTCGGGCTGGGCAGGCCGATTGAGGCGAAAATAAGAATAAGAAAGGCCAAGGCTGTGAGCATCATTCCGATTCCGATTTTGCGAGGCGCTGACGGCTCCCTGTTTTTTCTGTTTAAATAGCCGAACAGGCCGATGATGATCGGTGTCAAGGCCACGATGAAAAACGGGTTGAAGTGCTGAAATTTCTGGGGCGTGAATGGATTGACATCTTCATAGCCCCGGTACCTCAGGAGGGCGAGCACGCCGAAGAGGATAAAGGCCACTCCGCCGACAATGCGCAAAACGGCGCTTGACCCTTTTTTCAGCAGAAAAACAAGCCCCAAGACCGCCAGGAAAAGGGGGAGTAGCCCGAAAAGGTCAAACCAGAGGTTGGTGATTTTTCCGACGCTGGGAACGGTGTAGTCCCGGGCGAAATAGGTCATCGTGACCGGGCTCTGGTGGAAAGACATCCAGAAGAAGATGACGACGAGAAACACGAGTCCAAGAGCGATCAGGCGCTCGCGTGTCTGTTGGCGCGTGAGCTCAATGACCTGGCCCTTGAGCGCCTCCGACCGGGCTTTCTGTTTTTCGGTGAGGTCTGCCTCTCTGTAATACTTGCGCAATCCCCAGAAAACCAGCATGGACAGGGCCAGAGCGATGAGGGCGACGCCGAAGCCGTAATGATAGGACCTGCTGAGGACGTTGATGTATTTTTCCGAGAAGGCTTTGAGCGTTTCAAGAGTGACAGCGGGGTCCTGGATTCTGGCGATATCGAGATATTTGCCCGCATCGTCCAGTCTATTTCTCAAAAAGTCGTTGGCCAGAGCCGGAATCCTGGCATCATAGACATACCCGGATTTCGCCAGAATCCAGTTGCTGACCTTCTCCGACGCCGTCGGGGCGAACATGGCGCCGATATTGATGCCCATATAAAAAATATTAAAGGCCCGGTCCCTCAGAGCATTATAGCGGGGATCGTCGTAGAGGTTTCCGACGAGGGCCTGGAGATTGCCTTTGAAGAACCCGGTTCCGAGGGCGATGGTGGCCAGGGCGGCAATGACCAGGCCAAAGCCGGTTTCCATCCTGGTCGGCAAGGCGAGCATGAGGTAGCCGAGAAACATCACCACGAGCCCGAGGCTGATGGTTCTGCCGTAGCCGAGCAACCGGTCGGCCAGGAAACCACCGAGAAGAGGAAAGAAATAAACACAGAACAAAAAAATGCCGTAGATGAAACTCGCCGTGGCCGCATTAAACCCGTATTTCGCCTGCAAGAACAGGACGAAGATGCTGATCATCGTGTAGAAACCGAATCGTTCGCCCATGTTGGCGAAGAAGGCGACAAACAGGCCTTTGGGGTGACCTTTGAACATTTTTCACCGTCCTTGCATGAGAATGGGAAAAATGGCTCGCCTAATATAAATACTCGGCGTTTATCTGTCAATCAGGAGGCGTTCTCTTCTTCGACGACATGGCGAAGACGGTCTAAGAACCCGGGGATGGCCGAAATAACCCTGTTCCAGCTCGGAATCAGAGGAGAATAAAGGGGGTCCTCAAGGAAGGCCTTGCCCGCCATCTGGATCGCCCGCGTAAAGGCCTCAACGGTGTTTGATTCCTGGTGATAGTCGAAAATGAGGCCGTTGATCGCGGCATCATCGCTGTACTGTTTGATCGTATCCTTGGCCGTACGCAAATAATTGATTTGAAGTGTGTTGAGCGCGCTTTCGCTGAGCACAGTGCCTTCAATCGCCAGATTCCTGAAGATGGACCGGGCAATATCGATGCACATTTTCATCAATCCCGTTTTTGGGTCCTCGGCTGAAAGGGGCTGGTGCTTGTGTTCGTAAGTCTCACAGAGCTCGGCCTGACAAACGCGGCGCAGGGAATAGTTGCGATAGACCTCGGCCAGAGTTTCCACCTCAAGCCCCCAGTCGTTCGGTATGCGGTTGATCCTCGCCAGGTCGGTTATCATCGAGAATTCTCCGGCCAGCGGATAGCGAAAGCTGTCGAGATAAGAGAGAAAAGGGAGATGGCCGAAGAGTTTTTCCAGGCTGTGGATCAGCGGACTCACAAACAGCCGCGTTACCCGGCCATGCATCCTGTCCGTCACGCGGGCATAGTATCCCTTGCAGAAAGCGTAATCAATGCTCGGGGAGGCGACCGGATAGCACAGCCGGGCGACAAGTTCGCGCGAGTGATTGACGATATCGCAGTCGTGGAGGGCGATCACCTTGCTTTCTTCGCGGGATAAAATATAACCATAGGCGAGCCAAGCCGAACGGCCCTTGCCGTCCTCTCCCACGCAAAGGTCGCTTTCAGCGAGGAGTTTGTAAAGGCCGGCATGGGAAGGGCCGGATGCCCAAACAATCCGGTGCCTCTGCTGAAGGGAAGAAAAGAACTTCTTGGCCTCGAGGAAATGGCTTCTTTCAGAAGTCCGGCCAAGGGTGATGACGATTTCATTGATGTAGGTGATTTCCTTCAGATTTTTCCTGATGACGTGGATCGCTGGAGAATCCAGTTCGGCGGGCGTAACGGGCAGGACAAGAGCAATTGGACGGTGACGGCTATAGTCAGACAGCTCCTGTTCCATCCGCTCAAGGTTCGTCGGCCCCAAACGGTGGAAGGTGGTGATGACTCCGGTCTGATGAAAATCCGCCATGTTGACCTCCTAAGTAGGAATTAATCAGCCGGAAAGGTGTTGCACAAGTTGGATGATTGCTTCCCGCCAGCCTGCTGGCCCTTCCCCGGGCGCATAAGTGAGATTGTGAACCCGGACGGAGGGATCGTAGTGCCCTCCCGGCTTCTGCACTATGACGGGAAAATCCACGGCTTCAAGCAAAGCCAGGTCGTTCAGGCTGTCCCCCAGCCCGATGCTACGCACAGAGGAGCCCTCCGCTTCTGCGTACATGGCCTGGAGAAGCCTTGCGGCTTTGCCTTTATCATTTTCCCCGGTAAGGTGAAAGAAACGCCCTCCCTGGGTGATATTCAGCCCCGCGGCCTGCGCCATTTCCCGGATCTTTTCAAGAATGGAGACGTCTTCCAAGACAAAGGGCTCATCATATTCCCTCTGCTTGGCGAGCACGGCTTCTTCTTCCGGTAGCCCAGTGTGTTTGGCGATATCTTCTATCGAGAAATCTCCAAAACCTCTCAGTTTTCCGGGCAGGCGTTCTTTTATCCGGGAAAGGACTTCCCGCAACCGGAGATACGGCGTTCTGAGTTCAATGACCTCGTAGGGAGAATCCCTCTCTGGCCCGGCAATTTTCCGGTGGAAATATCCGCGCGGGATAAAAATGGCTCCGCCGTTCTCGGAAATGAACGGGTGGGTGTTCCCCAAAATTGAGCGCACCGCCTCGATCTCCGCCCCGGTTTTGCTTGAGCAAATGATCAAGGGAATTCCCTTCTGGCGCAGGAGGCGAAGAGCCGGCTGCGCCGGTTCGAAGGAATAGGTCCGGTGGTCAAGGAGAGTCCCATCCAGGTCTGTGAAAACGATAATCCGGGCTTTCATCTGAATACGCGGCCTATTTTTTTGACTGTGCGAAACAAATCGTCAGAGAAAACGGCTTTTGCTTGGCTTGGAAGTTCAACTTATCAGATTCTCCGCCGCAAAGTCAAAGGAAATATCGTAAGCCGCTCCGTTTCCGTAATAATTGAGGCGGTGGTCCAGAGAGGGTGACGCGGCTGGGGGGCCCCCCGACCACCGGAGCGTTTGATGCCTCCAGAATTTCTATTTGTGTGATCAACAGAATGGGCCGCGAGGATGTCGGGGGGAAGCCTTGGCAGGCCCCTATTCCATAACAAAACGATCACGGAAGCGGAGCAGCCCACAAAAAATCTTGAGCAGCACAAGATAAATCCGCTACAATGGGTCGGACAATAGGAGATGAAAAGATGGCCTATTTTACAGCATTGCGGAGATACACCGCCAAGAGGATGGAGGAGATCCGGAACGCCGATGTTCTGGTCGGAATCCCGTGTTATAACAACGAGAAGACAATCACGCACGTTATCCAGATGGTTACGCACGGCCTGGACAAGTATTATCGAAACCTGAAGAACGTGATCTTCATTGCCGATGGCGGGTCGACCGATGACACGCGTGAAGCCGCCAAGGAATTCCAGATCAAGCCCTGGCAGGAGAAAATCGTTTCCATCTACCGGGGCCCGGCCGGCAAAGGGTCCGCTTTAAGGTCCGTTTTTGAAGCCGCCACACGGCTCCAGGTCCGCGCCTGCGTTGTCGTCGATGCCGACCTGCGGAGCATCACGTCGGATTGGGTTCACTATCTCCTCGACCCCGTGCTCAACAGAAACTTCCAGTTCGTCGCGCCGGTCTATCTGCGGCACAAATACGATGCCACGATCACAAACAATATCGTTTATAACCTGACCCGGGCCCTTTACGGCAAGCGGATCCGGCAGCCCATCGGCGGAGACTTCGCTTTCTCCAAGGAAGTCGCCGAGTTTTACACCAAGCAGGATGTCTGGGATACAGATGTGGCTCGTTACGGCATCGACATCTGGATGACCACCACGGCCATAACCCAGAACTTCAAGACGTGCCAGTCCAACCTCGGAGTTAAAGTCCATGATGCCAAGGACCCGGCTGAACACCTGGGGCCCATGTTCCGTCAGGTGCTTTACATTCTGTTCTCTCTCATGGAACGGTTCGAAAGCTATTGGAAGACCATCAAGGGAAGTGAACCCGTGGAGACATTCGGGTATACGGATTCGATCGAACCCGAGCCCATTACGGTCAACCTGGAGGAATTGGTCGATAAATTTAAGACCGGGTTCCAGCAGTTCTCATCCCTCTGGAAAGAGATTTTCAGCGACAATTGCTTCGCCGAAATCCAGAAAGCCAGCGAGTTGAGCCCCCGGGATTTTCATTTGCCCGCGAATATCTGGGTGCAGCTCCTTTATGAATTGGCGGCCACGTTTCATGCCTGGGCCAGGAACCGATTCAAGATCATCGAGCTCGTCACTCCTCTCTATTATGCCCGGGTGGCGTCTTTTGTCAGAGAGACATGGGACCTGACATCTGAGGCCGCAGAGAAAGTGGTCGAGGAACAAGCCCTTCAGTTCGAAGAGCAAAAAGATTACCTTCTCCAAATCTGGGATCAGAAATCGCATCCCTGAACAATGGACGTTATCCTCGCCTCCCAATCGCCGCGAAGAAAAGAGCTGCTTAAGAAGATCGTCCCTGAATTCAGGGTCGTGCCGAGCGACGTGGACGAGGAAAAGTTCCGGGAGAAGGACCCTATCTGTTTCGCCCTCCGGGCCGCCCGGGCCAAGGCCAGAGAAGTCGGCGAAAAATATCCATCATCCCTGATCATCGCTGCCGACACTCTTGTTTGGGTCGGGGAAGACATCTTCGGAAAACCTCGGAATCTTGCTGAGGCCAGAAAGATCCTGGAAAGGCTCTCCGGCCAAAAACACTGCGTCATCACGGCCTTGGCCATATACAAAAAAGACGAAGAGAGATGGCTCACAGGCTATGAGATCAGCCGTGTCAAGTTCAAAAACCTGAGCCGGGAAGAAATAGACGACTATCTTCAGCGCGATAATTACATCGACAAAGCGGGAAGCTACGCGGTCCAGGAAATCGGAGATGCGTTCGTTGAGTCGCTCGAAGGCGATTACGACAACGTCGTCGGGTTTCCTGTCCGCACGGCCAAAAAACTCCTGGATGAGCTTCTGAGTCCGGAGCGCGTCGTTTCCATCAGCGACATCGCCTTTCCGCATGATTGGGGAGTAGGAACCGTTGATCAAGTCGTAACATTTGTGCCCGGAGGCGTTCCCGGAGACAAAATCAGGATCAGGATAGCCAAGACAAAAAGAAGGCATCAATTCGGCAGAATAGTCAGTCTTGAATATCCGTCACCATTCCGGGTTGTGCCTCCATGCCCCCATTTTTCTGTCTGCGGGGGGTGCACCTTCCAGCATCTCGCTTACCCCAAACAGCTCGAGCTCAAGCAGAATTATCTCCTTCAAACGCTGCGCAAAATAGGGAAAATCGACACGGATGCATTCGAGAGCGAGGCCATCGCCCCATCTCCGGATATTTTTTACTACAGAAACAAGATGGAATATGCCTTCGGCGGGAAGGTTGGAGACATCGTCCTGGGGCTCCGGAGGCGGGTTTCTCCCCTGGAAAAATATGAAAAGGAAACGGTTCCCCTGCACAGGTGTCTGATTTTCAGCCGCGCAGCCGAAAAAATATTTCCCGTATTTACCGATTTTGCTCAGAGGACCAACCTCCCTCCCTATGATCCGATGACAAGGAAAGGCTTTTTCCGGAACCTCGTCCTCAGGGAGGGTAAAAACACCGGCGAAATCATGGCCATCCTTGTAACGCGGAGTGGCGCAACTCTGGACCTCTCCCTGCTCTCGCATGAACTCGAACATAAGGTCCCCGAGGTGAAAAGCCTCTGGTGGGTGGAAAACGACCGCGTTTCCGACGTAGTTGACTTTGAACGGAAAAAGCAGGTCTCCGGCAGATCATTCATCCAGGAAAAGCTCGCCGGGCTGAGCTTCAGGATTTATCCCGAGTCTTTTTTCCAGCCGAACCCGAAAGCCGCACAAAATCTGTACGGATGGATCGTCGACGAGGCTCGGCTTTTGGGAAGCCGCAAAGCCTTAGGTCTCTACTGCGGGCCGGGTTCAATCGAGATCTTCTTGTCCAGAGCAGTGAATGAAGTCGTCGGCGTAGATTCGGAAGCCATGAATATCCGGGCCGCCGAGGAGAATTGCCGGACGAACGGCATCGACAACTGCCGCTTCATCGAAGGCCGCGTGGAAAAGGTCCTCAAGGGAACGAACCTAGAAGGCCTCGACCTCGTCGTTATGGATCCCCCGAGAGCCGGCATCACCAGCAAAGGGCTGAAACAGATTATGTCCCTGAATATACCGGCACTCATCTATGTTTCCTGCAACCCGGCCGCATTCGCTAGGGACCTGGGTCTCTTTCGAGAAAAGGGCTACCGCATTCAAGAGCTGCACTGCTTTGATTTCTTCCCTCACACGCCCCACCTCGAATCCCTGGGCATCCTGGTTAAATAAGTCGTTGCTTGAAGAGAACGATTTGTGCTAAAGAAAATAGGGGGACACAACACCTAATTCAAAAATCAGAAGAGGATTTACTGACTTCTTTTCCGAATTAAGTATTGTTTTGCCCTATTTCTCGAATTCTGTTTACACCGGGTTTGAACTTTCATAGAATTTTTCCGTATTTTTTCCAGGAGGTTTGAATGAATGAAGTTCTTGAAGTCGAAGGCTTGAAAAAATCTTTCGGAACACTCGAAGCCCTTAGGGGAATCAGTTTCCAGGTTCAGAAGGGCGAAATCTTCGCTCTCATCGGCCCGAACGGCGCCGGAAAAACCACGGCCCTGCGCATCGTCGCCACCCTCCTTTCTCCTTCTGGCGGGAGGGTGAGCTTCCTCGGGTTTGATCTCAAGAAAGAGCCGGAGAAGTTTCGCCAGAGAATCAGCTATCTCCCCGAGGAAGCGGGCGCCTACAAGAACCTTAAGGGAATCGATTATCTGAAATTCATGGCCAACTTCTATTCTAGCTCGGAGAAGGAGGCGGAAGAATTCATCGGCCGGGCCAGGAATATCGCCGACTTGGGAACGCGCCTCAACGAAAAAGCCGGCACATATTCTAAAGGAATGACGAGAAAGCTCTTGCTGGCCCGGGCGCTCATGAACCGACCCGAACTGGCCATCCTCGACGAGCCCACTTCGGGACTCGACGTAATCAACGCCCTCGAGGTCCGCGAGATCGTCAAGAAATTCTCCCGGGAGGGCATTTCTGTCCTCCTTTCCTCCCATAACATGCTCGAGATCGAGTTTCTCTCCGATCGCGTCGGCCTGATCAATAAGGGAGCGATCCTGGACTCAGGAACACCAGAGGAACTGAAACACAAATATCAGGCCAAGAATCTTGAAGAAGTATTCAGGAGCGCGCTGCGATGAAAAAATTCATGAACCTTCTCAGCAAAGAAATCAAAGAACTCATCACCCTCCAGTTGTTCATCTCCTTTCTCTTCACCATTTTTCTCTTTTACTTCATCGGGCAGATGCTCAAAAGCGAAGTGAAAAAGGCTCTGCGGGTGCAGAAAATAGCAGTCCTGAACCTGGACGAATCGCCCTTCTCCGCGCAATTGATCGCTGGTCTCAAGGGTGCTAATTTTCAGGTGGAGATGGCCGGGGAGAAATACAAGGAGAAGGCGATCGAGTGGACCAAGGGGACTGACATCAACCTACTGCTCGTTATCCCCAAAGGATTTGGCGAGTCCGTCGAGTCGCTCAAATTCAAGGAGGTGGAGTCTTACTCATTCCTAAGGAGCTTCTCGCTCGTCGGGAGCAGGAACACGGCCATCCTTAATTCTGTCATCTCGGCCATCAACAACTACCTCTCCGACGATTTCTTGAAAAAGAAAATCCCGGACATCAGCCCTGAGCGGATGAAAAAACCCATCCGGAGCAAGGACTTCGTCATCGTCAAGGACAGGATGGCCGAAGGGTCGGCGGAAAGGGTCGCCGGGTTTGTCTCTAATCAGTCTGTCTTCCTACCGATCATCCTGATGATGATTATCATCTACGCCTCCCAGTTGGTCATCTCCGCCATTGCCATGGAGAAACAGAACAAGACACTCGAGACGCTGCTGACCGTGCCGATCAGCCGGACATCAATTGTGTCCGCCAAGATGATCGCCTCAGGCCTCGTCGGGCTGATATCCGCCGTTATTTATATGTTCGGATACCGCTTCGCCTTTGGCGGGCTGATGGGGAGGGGAGTTACGCAGGCATCAATATCGGGGCTGAGCAGCGCTGTTCAAAAGCTCGGCCTGGCCATGACAACAAGCAACTATATCATCCTCGGCGTATCACTTTTTCTCGCCATCCTTTGCGCGCTGGCCATGGCCACAATCCTCGGCGTCCTGGCCGAAGATTTCCGGAGCGCCCAAAGCCTGATCATGCCCCTGATCTTTCTCGTCATGATCCCATACTTCTTGTCCTTCTTCTCCGACCCCCAGACGATTTCCCTCCCGGCCCGAATCCTGGTTTGGGCCATTCCGTTTTCGCATCCGTTTTTGACGACGCAAAACTTGTTCCTGGAAAACTACAGGGAAGTTTTTGGCGGGATCCTCTATATGCTTGTCTTCTTTATTGTCCTGATAGTCGTCGCGGCCCGCATCTTTTCCACGGACAGAGTTCTGACAATGAAGCTCAGGTTCCGCCGGAAAAAAGTTGTCTTCTGATCCCTAAAAGGCTTCTCCGCCCTTCAGGTAGCTCGAATCTGTATGCTCCTTCATTTGTTGTGCCCCAGACTCGCGAGAAGCAGCCGACTGTATGCATCATCCTGAAAAACTAACAACCAGGAGAAAGACCAAAAGGACGGATATTTTTCTTGGAGTACAGCGCATTGATCACCGCACCTGGCCGAGGGCATCTTTGGCGGCCTCTCGGAAGCCTTCGGAGATGCTGGGATGGTGGTAGATGGAATAGGCTAAGTCTTCGGCGCGCACACCCAGCCTCAAGGCCACAGCAATCAGGTGGATGATTTCCGCTGCCTCCGCCCCGATGATATGTGCGCCCAGGAGGCGGCGGGATTCCCGCTCGAAGACCAGCTTGATGATCCCCGGAGCGTGCGCATAAAGGCTGCAGGCCTTGACCAGCCGCGAATAATTGCATTTGCCAATAACGACAGGAATCCCCTGGATCGCGGCTTCATCCTCTGTGAGTCCCACGGTCCCGATCTCGGGCATTGTATAGATTCCGGCCGGGATAAAGCGCTCATCCAGTTCCCTGTTTCCTCCCAGGGCATTCTCCACAGCCACAGCCCCCTCCAGAATAGCCGTAGATGATTGCATCCTCCGGCCGATCACGTCGCCAGCCGCGAATATTCCCGAAACCGTTGTTTCCAGGCGGCCGTCAACAAGAATTTCCGCCAGTGTCCCCGTCCTAACTCCGATGTCCTCCAAGTTCAACCCTTCAGTGCTGGGCTTTCGGCCCGTGCAAATAATCACTATATCAGTCGTCAACTCCTCGCCTCTGTCCGTTAAGAAGAGAGAACGGCCGTCCGGAGTTTCTGACCGGCCTGTCAAGGTAGTGCCGGGCAGGAAGCGAACGCTTTTCCGCTTGAGTTCCCCCTCAATAATGAGAACAATATCTTTGTCCTGACCGGTCAGGGCGTGATCTAATTTCTCGATCAGTGTGACCTCGACTCCGAAAGTCCGGAAGATAAAAGCGTATTCGCAGCCGATCACGCCCGCGCCCAGAATCAACATTTGCGAGGGGAGATCTGTGACCTTAACGAGGTCGTCTGTGGTCAGCATTATTTTCCCGTCGGTCGGGAGCCCGGGAACTTGAGTTGGCACGGATCCCGTTGCTATGATGATTCGCGGCGCTTCGATTTCAATATCTTGCGTGTCCGTTCGAACGGCAATCATATTCTTCGCACGAAGAAATGCTTCTCCCTTAACGACTTCCACCCGCCGCGACCTCAGGTGAGTCTGAATGAGTCCCTGGTCACAGCGGGCGAGCCGTTGTCTGCTGGCCAGGACTTGTTTAAAATCCAGGCTGATAGAGCCTTCGACGTTGACTCCAAAATTTCCCAACCTCTGGGCTAAATCCAGCATCCCTGCCGAGATCGAGAACGTCTTGCTGGGGAGCGTTCCCGTGGCCACGCAGGCCCCGCCGAGGAGCGGGCTTTTTTCGATGAGGCAGGTTTTTGCCTTCATCTCGGCGGCCTGGACTGCCGCAGCGATGCCGGCTTCACCGCCACCGATAACTGCCAGATCGAAACGGATACGACTCATTGATCCCTTTTTATCATGGCGGCGGGGGCAAGTCAAAATCCCATTTCTAAACAGGAAGCATCTCCTAAAATTCCATTTTTATGACGGGTGCAGGAGGCTGCCCTGAAGTCCCCGTAGCGGAAGGGGCACGCGTCGCGTTTTTGCGATGGGGAGAACCGACGGGACTGGTTCCCCGGGGTACGGGGACCAAAGGGCAGCCTCCTGCACCATATTAAGTCATATAAACGGAAATACTTACTCTTTTGCGTTCCTTGACAGGGCATAACGGCGGGTGATATGTTCTGGCCATAGCTTCCATCGAAGCTTTTAAATAAAATACGTCGAGCAAGGAGGAAATTCATGGCCAAAGAAATCCGTGTCCGTCATGGTTGGCTGAAGTTTATGTACATCTACACGATAATCGGGGCAGGCGGAGCGGGATTGGGGATGATTCTCCTTCCCAGCCGAATGATCTCTCTGTTCCGAATGCCAGCCCAGGATCCGATTATGTTCGGCATTAGCGGCAGCGTTTTCTTGGCCCTCGCCTTTCTCTCTATATTTGGCTTGCGCTCTCCGCTCAAATTTGCGCCTCTTCTGTTAGTGGAACTTTTCTACAAGTCAATCTGGCTAATCGGCATTATCTTGCCCCTCTGGCTGGCAGGGCCGCTGCCATGGTATGGAATTATTTTTGTCATCATCTTTGCCAGCTTCATCATCGGAGACTCGATCGCCATCCCCTTCGCCTATGTCTTTTCCAAATAAGCGGGCCGCGAAAAACCTGAGGATATACGGGAGTGCACCTTTTGGGGTCGCTCTCGTTCATGGCGGGCCCGGGGCTGCGGGAGAGCTGGCACCCGTAGCCAGGGAGCTTGCCAAAACTCACGGCGCGTTAGAGCCACTTCAAACACGATCAACCCTCAGCGGGCAGCTCGAAGAACTGAAGCTTATTTTAGAACTGAACGCTGACCTCCCCGTCCGATTGGTCGGATTCTCCTGGGGGGCCATGTTGAGCTTCCTTTTTGCCGCCCGGAATCCTTCGCTGACAAAAAAGCTAATCCTTGTCAGCAGCGGCGCATACGAAGACAAGTATACTGTGAACATCATGAGAACGCGCTTAAGCCGCCTTTCAGAAGAAGAAAGGAGAACCGTTTGTTCTCTTACGAAAATCCTCGACAACCCCAAGGGCACAAACAAGGACGAAATCCTTGCCCGATTCGGGGATTTTATCACCAGAGCTGATGCCTATGACCCTCTTCCCGGCAAGAGCGAGGTCATAGAATGCCGCTATGATATCTTTGAGAGAGTTTGGGAAGACGCCCAGGAGTTAAGAAGCAGCGGCGAGTTCCTCGCCCTTGGCCAACACATTCGCTGTCCGGTTGTGGCTATCCATGGAGATTACGACCCCCACCCTGCCGATGGTGTCAGGATACCCCTGTCGAAAGTCATAAAGAACTTCAAATTCATTCTTTTAGAAAATTGCGGCCATCGTCCCTGGATCGAACGCGCCGCCAAAACCAGATTCTACGACCTCCTCAGGGAAGAACTGCGAAGGTAGAGTCCATGTCAAACATCAACTCGGGGTAGCGCTCGATGACCTGCTTGACGATCGGCAGGTTACAGCTATTGCTGTCTGGAGGCCTGAAAGGTCTAAACTGCGCCAATTTCCCCTCCGCGCCAAGGTTTTAATCGGCGGATTGTCTAAAAGGATGAGAGACCGAATTTCAGGAGGTTAGACATGAAACGCCAAACGGTTATTATCGGAATAACGGTCCTGCTTTTCTCTTTTGCTCTTTTCTCCCCCGGACTATTCGGCCAGCCGGACAAGCGTCGCGCGGCTAGAGAGGAATGGCTCAACCTAACTCCCGAGCAGAAGACAAGGCTCGAGGAATTTCGCAAGGCCGGGCAGGAAGAACGGAGAGCTTTTTCTGAGCAGATGAGGAAGATGCAGTCAGGTCTTCGGGAACTGATGAAAGACCCGGAGGCCAACGAAAAGAAAATCGACGGCATAATCGACGAAATGAGCAAGCTTAGGGCCTCGCATCTTAAAAGCGGAATCAAACACCGCGCAGAGATGAAGAAGATCTTCACGCCAGAACAATTAGATAAGCTGAAGAACTTCAGAGCGCGGATGAGGGGGATGGGCCCAATGAGGCCAGGCCTGGGCATGATGCGCCGGCCTTTCATGGGGCCCGGCTTCCGCCGGGGATGGAACCGCAGTTGGGGCTGGCGGCGCTGGTAAAACATTAACCGACCTCATTTTCAAAGAGTATTTAATTCTTTGGGTGAGAGGGAGATGAAATCTACGATCACGGTTGACTCGTCCTCTAATTGCGTCACCATCAGGATCAAGAGCAAGCCGGGCGAAATCCACGAGATCCTTGTCCAGAAGACGAACAGGACAATGAAACTGGAAGACAGATGCTACGAGAGATACAAGATCATTAGCCCGAAGGGGTATGAGGACCAGGAAATATTCCACTGCCCCGACAGAGGCTTAGAAGTGTTGCTTTCGCTGGTTTTTATGACTCTGGCTGAGCGCACCAAACGCTTCCCAGGCTGTGATGTGCGGTCATAAACCTGGAGACCGGAAAGAGATCTTTAGGTCCGACCCGATTTGTGATATGATAGCCGTAAAAAATGAGAAGGAGAACCGTTGGGCAAGAGCAGCAGGGCTTATAAGAGCGCGAAAAGACAGAAGGAGCTTTTGCGCCAGAAAAAGCAGGAAGAAAAAAGGCTGAGGCGGCAAGCCAGGAAAGAAGCGCCTCAACAATAAGGCGGGAAAGCACCAGAACACATCGCGCCTAAGAAACGGAAGCATTCTATTTTTTGGGGAGAGGAATAATGAAGAAGTCTCACAACATCACCATGCTCGGCGCAGGACTCATCGGCACTTTTTATACGATGACGATCCAGGGACAACGGGGCCGGGACCGCATCCAGACAGTCTGCGCCCTGACCGATGAAGAGGCCAAAGCATTTTCCCACAAGTGGGGGATCCCCAAATGGACGAGCAATTTGAAAAGAGCGGTCGAGGATCCTGACACCGACCTGGTTGTCGTCGGCCTGCCCAACAACCTCCACAAGAAGGCCGCCCTCCTCTCGGCTGCAGCGGGGAAAGCGGTCCTCTGCACCAAACCGCTGGCGCGCAACGCCGCCGAAGCCCTGGAGATTCTCGAGGCCGTGGAAAACGCCCGCGTTTTCGCGGGTTATCTTGAAGACCTGGTCTATACTCCCAAAACGCTCAAATCCCTCGCCTCTGTCAGAAATGGGGCGCTGGGGAAAGTCCTCTGGGTCCGGTCTCGCGAGACCCATTCCGGCCCGCACAGCGCCTGGTTCTGGGACAAGAAAATCGCCGGGGGCGGTGCCATCGTGGACATGGGCTGCCACTGTATCGAGATCATCCGGAACTTTGTCGGCAAAGAGATCAGGCCCGTTGAAGTGATGTGCACAGCGGATACGCTTGTCCATCCAATCCCGGCCGAAGACTCCGGCATCGGGCTCATTCGCTTCGAGAACCGGGCCATCGGCCAGTTTGAGGTCAGCTGGACCTTCCGCGGCGGCATGGATTTGCGCGACGAAGTCGCCGGCACAGAAGGGACCATCTGGCTCAACCACTTCCTGAGAACCGGCTATGAAATGTTCACGGCTGCCGGCCGCGGAGGATATGTGGCGGAAAAAGCAGAAACCGAAAAAGGCTGGCTCTTCCCCGTCGGAGATGAAGTCCATGAGCTCGGGTATGTCCACATGTTCAGTGACATGTTTGACGCCCTGGACGAGGGCCGCCAACCCATGGAAACATTCCTTGACGGCTATATCGTCAATGCCATAATGGACGCCTGCTACAAATCAGCCAAAACGAACCGCTGGGAGCCGGTCAAGCTCGAAAGATGGGCCGTCTCCCCAAAAAGGGTAAAGCCTGCTCCTGCAGAGCGGCGCGCCGCGGAGAAATACGCCTTGATCAAAGAAGAACGGATGCCCGACGGAAGGATTAAGCAGATCCTCCGTGACCAGAAGACCGGCAGGATCATGCAAAAAATAAAGAGCTAAAGGACGTACTTGAATAATCTCAGCCCGGCCGGGATTTTCACTTTTTCCCTATAAATATCCCAGTAATATTCTCTCGCTTCTCCGAGTTTCTGGTAGAGCGGATGAGTTTCATCAGGATGGTGGGTAAAAGAGGGCCTGCCTTTGTTATTCACAAGGACAAGTTTCTGGCACCTGTTCAGGATTCCTGCCGTTCCAACGCTGCAGGCGACGACTAGTTCTTTCCGATGTGCCTTTTTGATGAGTTCCCCGTAGGTGAGCGGCCGTTCCTCGACGGGAATTCCCATGTTTCTGAGGATCGCCACAATACCCTGA
>CAZLFV010000033.1:0-25283 GCA_964558915.1 uncultured Eubacteriales bacterium
CTTGAGGGCTCGGAAATATTCAATTTCGGTCCTTCTGGCGGGTATGATTACCATACGAGTTTTATTCCGTTTTTCAGCCGGCGGATTGGGCTTTATGAAGGAGAGCAAATCCCCATCCTGTTTGGGGCCAAGTTATACGGCAAAATCGGCAACACTAACGTTGGTTTCCTCGATGTTCAAACCCGGAAGTTTTCCGAGCTCAGTTTGGGCACCGATAATTTCTTTGTCGGCCGCGTTTCCCAGAACCTGTGGTCCCAGAGCAAGGTCGGAATAATTTTCACCAACGGCGACCCTTCGGGCACGAGTAACCAGCTCGCCGGATTTGACTTCACTTACAGCACATCCCAATTTCAGGGTGACAAGAACTTTTTAACGACGCTCTGGTCGGTTTATAGCTGGAACACGGAGAAAGGCGGCAGGCCTTACGGCTTCGGACTCAAAGTGGATTATCCGAACGACCTCTGGGATATCTTTCTGGCATACGATTATTTTGGAGACAAGCTTTTTCCCGGTCTGGGGTTTCTGCCGCGCATGGGTATTCAGGCGCTGGGAAGCGGGATGACCTACTCACCGCGGCCGCAAAAAGGCTGGTTTGGAAAATGGGTCCGCCAATTCGAGTTCTCCATCCATCCGCAGTTCTATTGGGACCTCGCGGGACGGCTCGAAACGTACGAGATTATGATGGTTCCTTTGAGTTTTAACACCGAGACGGGCCATCGCTTCGAATTCGCTGTTGTCCCCAACCGTGATGTGCTGCCTTTCGATTTTGAAGTGTCCGAGGGTATCGTCATCCCCAAGGGGGCATATAATTATACGAGCTTCAGCTTTGAGTATAACTCTCCGACATATCTTCCGTTTTCCGCTGATATTGAGTACAGGTTGGGCGAGTTCTATTCCGGCTCGCTTAGTGAACTGGAGCTTAGACTCGCTTATCAATACAAGGGCTATGTCCAGTTAGGGCTGGAGTCGAATTTTATTCGCGGCCGGCTGCCCGAGGGGAACTTCAACGAGGCGATTTATCAGCTCAAGGCTGATTTCTATGCTTCCCCCAACCTCGGGCTGATGAACTATATCCAGTATGACAGTGTCTCTAAGAACCTGGGCGTGAATATCCGTTTGCGCTGGCAGATTTCGCCAGGGAACGAGGTTTTTCTGGTCTATAGCAAGAACTGGGAAAGACGCTGGGATCCCACGAGCCGCTGCATCCCCGTCGGAGAATATGCCGCTATCAAAGTCCAGTTCAGCATCCGGCCTTAGGAATTAAGTATTGAGCTTCCCTATTTGGCGGCTTCTTTTCGGGGAAGGGGAATCATGCCGGCGAGCTCACCGATCACGTTGATCAGCTCGGTGTCCGACGGGACAACGATTTTGGCGTTCGAGGACAGGGCCCGCTCCACCGTCTCGAGCCTTCTCAGAAGCTGGGCATTGCCGATAAAGTATTGATTGGCCGCTTCGTTCACCAGCTTAATGGCCTGCGCTTCTCCCTCGGCCTCAAGAATCTTGGCCTGCTTGATGCCGTCGGCTTTTTTGATCTCCGCGCGGCGGGCCCCATCGGCCATCGTTTCAGTCGCCGTAGCAAAATCAACGGCCGCGATTTTTTCGTTCTCGGCCTTGACGACTTTGTTCATCGTCTCCTGAACGTCTTTGGGCGGGTCGATTTCCTTGAGCTCTGTCCTGACGATCTCGATGCCCCAGGTTTGAGTCTCCTGGCGCAGAGTTTTCTGAAGCTCTTCGTTGATCTTGCCTCTCTCGCTGTTGGCCGACTTTAAGGTCAGCGTCCCGATAATGTTTCTCAGGGTCGTCCGGGCCAGGTTCACGATCTGCCACTGATAGTTATAAACATTGTACTGAGAATTTTTTACGCTTTCCTCGTCATCCTTGACCTTGAAATACACCTGGGCGTCCACGCGGGCATTGAGGTTGTCGTTGGTGATGATCTCTTGCGGCTGGGCGTCGACCATGACTTCAGTGATGTTGACCTGGAACATTCTTTCGATGATGGGAACGATCCAGTGGAAGCCGGGTTTGGCGAAGCGGTTGTATTTTCCCAGGCGCTCGATCAGCCCCCGGTGAGTGGGCCGGACGATTCTAATTCCGCTGAAAAATAGGACGATGATAATAATGCCGGCGATGATGAACACACTTGTCATGTTTTCCCTCCGTTCTCAAGATATCTATATGAACTCAGAATGGCCCCGCCATTTTACATCGAAAGCCTGCTTTTATCAATTTGAAATTGGGGTGAGCCTGGCTGCTGGACAGGGCTATTTTTTTTATTTACAATAAGTATCGAAATAATTGGTGCGTCGTGATTATGGAAATTTCCTAAGGAGTAGTTCATGAACGGGGCTGATTTATTTACCGAGAAGAAACCCATCCTGGGAATCAACGGGTTGGGAAGAATAGGCAAGCTCAGTTTGTGGCATCATATCGGGAGAAAATATTTCAAGGAAATTGTCGTCAACCAGGGTCGGGACATCGGGATGGGGATGGACGCGGTGGCCCAAACCATCGAGAAGGATTCCACCTACGGACTGATTCATACGTTTTTATACGGGATTAACGCTTCGCCTCTCATTAAGATCGCCGACGAAAAACAAGGGAAACTGCTCATCGACGGGATTCCGGTGACAGTCTTAAGAAAGGCCCGAAACCCCAAGGATATCGCCTGGGGGGACCATGGAGTCGAGATCGTGGCCGAGTGCACGGGTGAATTCTTGGACCCGACGGCCAGCCCTGACAGCGAGAAGGGCTCCATCCGGGGTCATCATTTGGCCGGCGCCCGGGTCGTGATCAACTCGGCTGCGTTCAAAATCAAAAACAAGGCTCTGGCCATGCCCGATGACGCCGTGACCCTGATTTATGGAATCAACCATCAGGCGTTCAATCCGGCCCGGCACACCCTGATCTCGGCCGCCTCCTGCACGACAACAGGCCTGGCCCACATGATCAAGCCCCTCCTGGAAAACAAAAAGACCCGCTGCATCCTGACGGCCTCCATGTCCACGGTGCATGCGGTGACAAACTCTCAGAGCGTCCTGGACAACGTCCCCAAGGCCGGGGCAAAAGATTTGAGAAAAACGAGGAGTATCTTGGATAACATCATCCTGACATCCACGAACGCTGCGGAAGCCCTGGCGCTGGCAATACCGGAAGTGAAAGAGATTGGGTTCATGGCCGATTCCATCCGCATTCCCACAAAAACGGAATCATTGATTATACTGAACGTGACTTTTCAAAGCCGGATGGGCGAAGACGGAAAGGTCAGCGCGATCGATACGGCAGCGATCAATGATATCTACAAACAGGCCGAGGTCAAAGGACCCGAACGTCTGCTCGTTTACTCCGAAGAACAAAATGTTTCCTCCGACGTCGCCGGAATCAACGCCTCCATCGTCATTGAAGGACAGTTCAACCATACGAGAACGGCTTTTATCGATATCGACCTCTCCCAAATTCCCGGGCTTTCCCGTGATGTGCTGGACTCCTTTCCTCTCAAGACTCTGGAGCTCCCCGTAGTTCACGCCAAAATTTTCGGCTGGTATGATAACGAATACGGAAGTTATACCAACAGGATGGGCGATTTAACCGTCTACGCCCATAAAATGCTGAAATGAGACTCGTCGGTTTTCAGATTTTGGCGGGGAAGGTTTCTTTTTCTTCCACGCGGTGCTTGCCCAGATAAACGGAACCGCTCCAACCGTCAATGCTGATAAAATCCCTGCTCATGATTTTATGTCCGTTGATGATGCTGTAGGCGTTCTTCTCATACACTTTCAAGCTCCTGAGGCCAACGACTCCGACTTTTTTGAGCTGGGGAATGATGACCGCCGCATGGGAGGTGCTTCCGCCTTTGGCCGTCAGGAGTCCATCAACCTGTCGCAGAAGGCCGATGTCATCGGGAACGGTGTCCGGGCGAATCAAAATCAGAGGAGTATGAGGTTCTTCTTTGTTCAGGAGTTTAATTTCGGCCTCGGAAAAAACGGCCCTCCCCGAGAGCGCTCCGCCTCCGATGCCGATCCCGTATCCGATCAGGGACTTATCCAGCTTGTTGGTCTTGGCAAAGGGCCTCAGCTTAACGCGCTCTGGAGGAGGCATATCCCGAGTCTGAAGAATATAAAGCCCCTCCTTGGAATCATTTTCAAAGGTAAATTCAATCTCCTGGTGGCCGAACCCTTGGTCGTAGATTAGAATTTCCGCCAGGCGCTTCAGTTCGGCATAGGCGGCCGGAAAACTGTTCTCCAAAGAAATCTCGCTGTCTCTTTTTTCGGTTTTTCGTTGAGTTTCCGAGATCGGATAAGTCTCTACGAGTCCCGCGACGATGTCATCTCCCTGGGCGCCGAAAATAAAATCCCCGGAGAGGAGAACGGAACTCGACAGCCCCTTGGGATCACGCGTGAAGGTAACCCCGGAGCCCGACCGTTCATTCAGGTTCCCGAAGACCATGGACTGGACAACAACAGCCGTTCCCCACTTGTCTGAAATATTCATTTCATGTCGGTACAACTCAGCCCGGGGAGAATGCCAGGAGTCGATCACTTTGAAAATGGCTTTCCTCAGTTGTTCTGCCGGGTCATCTTCAACGGCGATCCCGTTGTTCTCCAGCTCCTTCCTGTAGGTCAAAGCGATCTCGCGCATCTGACCCGGGGTAAAGTACAACTTCTTGGAAATTTTGTATCTCTCTTTAAACCGGTCGATAATCTCATCGAAAAAGTCTCGATTTAATCCTTCCGACATTCCCCAAAATTGGAGAAAGCGCCGATAGCAGTCCCAGGCAGCCCAGCCATAACCCTTTTTGCGGCTCAAATGTTCGGCGATATTCTCGTTCATCCCCACGTTCAAGAATGAGTTCATCATTCCCGGAAGAGCGATGGCGGAGCCGCTTCTCACGGAGAGAAGCAAGGGATTTTTGGGGTCCGCATAGTGCCGGCATGTAATCGTTTCCAGCTTTCTGAGTTCTTTGCCCTAACCTCATATTCAGGTCTTTGGCAATATCCTCATAACCCAAAATGGCGTCAAGGCATCAGAAAATTTCCGTGGTGATCACAAACCCGGGGGGCACGGGAAAGTCGAGGGAATGGAGATGCTTGAGGAAATAACCCTTGTTTCCCAGGAGGATTTGATCGTCCCTTTTTTGAGGCTTTTTATAGAGAGGAGTGATGACGATCTCCGGGTTGTAGCTCATGAGGACATTCAGCATGTGCTTGTGAGTCTTGAATTTTTCCTGTTCAGCGCAGAGTGTCCGGAGGATGTTGCTAATAAAGTTGTCGAGCGTCTGAAGCCCAAAACTCGAGGCAATCATCGACCGAACGAAGTTCTCGGTTTGCATATAGACTGCCTCCTCCTCTTCCTCCTTGGAGAGCCGAGTCTTTTCCTCTCCCTGTTGTTTGTCGAGAAATTGCCTGATAACGACGGGGAGATTGGCCCGGTGGGAGTCGATATAGTAGACGCGGGTGATATCCTGAATGCCCTTGGAAATGAAACGAAAGATGTCGATGTATTGATCGATGCTGAAGCGTTTGATCTTGAGGGCTCCCTGGATGTACTTCATTTTCGATTCAAGCCCCTCGGTGGAAATTCCCTCCAGCTGAAGCGCCTTTATAAACAGCCCGAGGTATTTATCGATTCTTACCAGAGTGGTCTTGGTGATGAATTGAAGGTTCAACGAATTGATAATCTGTTCTAGGAGGACGTTGGCGAGGCTCTGGAGTCTGAGATAAAGGCCCAGGGCGTCGATTTTTGCTTCGCGGTAGACGCCGTACATGGACGGGATCCCCGCCGCGATGTGCCTTTTGTGATAAATATCCTCAAAGGCTTCGGTTTTTTCAGGGGAAATGATGCGGTCCTTCAAAAGGCTTAGAAAGTCCAGAAGGAGGAACAGGCTCTTGTAATAATCTCTCCGTGAAAAGGCTTTCCGAAACGCCTCCAATTTCTGTTGATCAAAAATATAAGAGGAGTTCAGGTTTTTGACCACATCCTGATGGTGGATATTGTACTTTTTATAGAGCAGTTGATAAAAACGCAAGACGAGGGCAGCTTTCTCTTTATCGCGGTCCGGGACATCCGGGATTTTTTGGACGATTCTCTGAATTTTGGGTTGATCCCATTGAAGGAAGAGGCGGGGATTGTGATGCGCCTCCGGAAAAATGACCCTGAAGATTTTATACATCCCATCGTAGATCTCCCCGGAGCCTTCGACCTGCTCATAGATCTCCTCGGGCAGGAACCGGCGCATGTCCTCTTTGTTTCCGGAATGCCAGTAGCGAAAGATGGCCTCGACGAAGGAAACGAGCGTGCTGTTGCTTTCCACATGGGACTGTTTCCTGAGAAAATGAATAATCGGGTCCCGGCGGTTCGAGACGTCGTCCATGCGGCTGGAGAAATCCCGGAGTTCACCCTCGGCGTTGATCTCGTTGAAATAAATGGGGAACAGCCGGGCGAGCTGCATCACCAGGTTATAGGCGGGGACAATATCGGAATTCAGAAGTGCAGAGATATCTTTCTGGAGAAGGTCGGTGTCCCGGACGAAGACACCTCCGATTTTGAGGTTGATGATCAGGGCTGAAAGGAGCTGCTTTGTCCAGCGCGGCTTTAGGG
Source organism: uncultured Eubacteriales bacterium (assembly GCA_964558915.1). GTDB lineage: Bacteria > Acidobacteriota > Aminicenantia > Aminicenantales > UBA8522 > CAZKEW01. The sequence continues at coordinate 6,598 of CAZLFV010000033.1, forward strand.
CAATGATCTCGAGCCAGGTCCGAATGTTCTTAACATGGAAGGCGTTGAATTTTACCTCCCAATCCGCGGTCGTACCCTGGATGTTTGGCGACTCAAACCCGGAGAAGATGATCTGTTCCATAAGGGTGTTAACCAGGGAATGATGATTGAGTTTAAAAATTTCTTTGGCCGCTGTGCTGATGAAATTCAGCCTGGCTTCAGGATAGAGAGCGCGGGCGCCGCCCTCCTGGAACATCTGGAACATCTTTTTGATAAGTTCTTCCAGTTCGGGAACGGATTTCTCGGCGAAGGCGCGGCCGAGCGAGCGGTTGATCTCGATCAAAGCCTCGCGGTGAATATCCTGAAGGCCCGGCAGAGTGATGACCTTGAACAGGAAATCAAGGCAGGCCGAGTGTCGCTGCTGCTCATCAAGAAATGACCGTTCGAGCTCGTTGGCAACTCTCAGGTATCCGTTGGCGATCTGATAATGGTCGGGTAACTCAAGATAGAGCGCCAAATCCTCCCAGCCGCGGGGATTTTGCAGCGCCGAAGAATCTTCAAGTCGGCTCAGCAACAGGCGCAGATGATCATGGCTGATCGGTGCAATCAGGGTTTGATACTGGGCCAAAGCTTCGGCTTGTCCCTTGAAATCAACAAACCCTTGACTCGGATCGGGCTGATTCAGCCAGAAGCTCAAAGACGCATGAAAAACGCGGTAACATAGCTCCGCAAGATTCTTGATTGAATCCTGGATATTATGGCCGATGAAAAATTTCAGGATGGATTTGAGATCTCTCGTCCCTTTCTTCATCAGACCGACTTCTTCCGCAGGCATCCTCCGGAGGAAGTCAAGGGCCTCGAGAACAACGGGGATGTTCCGTGATAAATGCTCGCCGCTGTCGGCCAAGATTTTCTGGAGATATTCCAAAAGATAGCCGATGCTTTTTTCTTTGACTGAATCCGTCGTTTCGCGGGAGATCATCTCCGCATAGATACCGACTTCGATCTCCAGGGCCCGCTTTCCCTCGGTGTTGATGTTGTAAGTGTAAAAATCTTCCAGGCTGATTCGCCTGAGTTCCTCCACGAGAAGGTCGCCCTGGAAATTGGGCTGATGGAATTTTTCTAGAAACTCTTTGGTCCGCTTGTGCGTTCCATAAGAATCTTTGACGAGCTCAAGGAGGGGGAGGTGCCTTTCCGGGATTATGACCTCAGCAGCCGTCCAGGGCGGCGTTGCGGACGCGGCCGCCGGATTTCTTTTTGTTTCCTCTTCACTCATGAATCTGGGTTTATTCCTTGGTTTTTTGCCTCCGGAGTCTCCAGAACAGGGATTCGCTCAGTTCATTTTCTCTGGCCGCAATGACGGTTTTTGCCGAAAAAAAGTTCATGATTTGGAGGGTCGAAAAATCCCCTTTAGCCGAGTCCTTTCTGCCTGAAAATGGGAAGAGGTCGGGGCCCCGCTGGCACTTTGTGTTAATGTTGATCCGGGCCACCTGGCTCTTGACAGAATTGGCCAGGTGGGCCAGGGGCTGGATTTTTGTGCCAAAAATGCTCAATTGTTGTCCGAATTGAGAATTGTTAATGTAAGTTACTGGCGCTTCTATTTTATCATAAGAGACAAGAGGAATAATGGGCCCAAACTGTTCTTCCCAATAGACTCTCATTTTTGAATGGACGGGATAAAGAACCGTGGGGAAAAAAAGTGATTGGAAAGACTTTCCACCATTTGTGTTGTCCACAAAGCTGCCTTGGTTCAGGGCGTCCTGGATGAGTTCATGAAGGTAGAGAATCCGGTCTGGGTCCGCCAAGGGCGTGATCCTCACTCTGTCTATCCAGGGCATTCCTATCCGCGTCTTGGCCATTTCTCTGTTCAGGCCTTTCCGGAAGGCCTCCTGGACATCCTGATGCACAAAAAGTATTTTCAGGGCCGCGCAGCGCTGGCCATTGAAGGCCAGGGCTCCGAGAACGGATTCCTGGACAGCGACCTCGAGATCGGCATCAGGCAGGATGACGGCGGCATTTTTTGCTCCCAGTCCCAATAGATTGCGGAGTCTGTTTTTTCTTGGGTGCAGCCCGATCAACCGATTGGCTATCGGTCCGGAACCGATGAAGGCGAACACATCGATGTCCCCGGTTTTCATCAACGGCTCGATAATTGTTTTGCCCTCGCCAGAAATTATATTCACCACTCCCGGAGGGAAGCAATCCTGAAAATTCTCCAGTAAAAAGTCAAAAAACAGAAGACCAAACTTGGGGGGCTTGACGATCACCGCGTTGCCCGCCAAGAGGGCCGGGAAAACAAGGCCGAGTGTCTCGAAGAGAGGATAATTATAAGGACCCAGGCACAGGGCAACACCATAGGGCTCATCATGGACGAGACCCATGATCCCCTTTTCTCTTCTCAGGACACGGGAATTTTTTTCCCTCTTGCAGGCGACGTTGATCACTTGCTTTACGAAACCGATCGTCCTGTCGAACTCATCTTGGAGCTCAGAGTACGGCTTGGCAATCTCCCACATGAGGGTCCTGACAATGTTTTCTTTCAGACCGTCCAGCCGCTCCAGGAATCTTTCTACGCATCCGACCCGGAGAGAAAGCGGAAGGGAAGGCCACCTTCCCTTTCCAGGGGAGAAAGCACGTCTGGCGGCAGCCAAGGCCTGGAGGGCTTCTTTGCCGGTCATTTCAGGATAAGCGCCGATTCTTTTCTTGACCAGGGCATCGGACGTTCTGACATAAATTGGAGAAAATACGTCTTTAACCCGGCCTTTCCAAGGAGCGATCTCTCCGTTGATCAGAATCCTGGTCTGGTCCAGACAGGAATTCATCCGGAATCTTTTGGGGATATTAGATTCATCGGGAAAAAGTCGGGAGAAGTCCTCCGCCTTGGATTTAGCTGCAGAGCGCCTTTCGGCCCACGTTTTGAGGGGACGCTCAGCCCGCTTTCTCAATTTTTCTTCTTGCTTTGGCCGTCTGGTTGATTTTCTGATTTTGTCGTCAATATCATACCATTTCGTAATATCTTCGGCAATTCCATGGGTGGCTCTAAAGAGCAATCGGTCTCTTGGAGGGAGAACGCTCTGCGGTTAAAGAGGCCACCCTCCTCAGTATCCCGGAAACTGAGGTGTCCATTTTTATTGACGTTGCTATTTTCCTTGTGGTATTTTCAAAGGACAATGTCAGCAGCCAAGACCGAAAAAAGGAGGGGAAATGCAACAAAAAACCGTCCAGCGGGCTTTTTTAATAATGTATCCATTAATAAAGGAGGGAACGCATGAAGAGTATCTTTAAACCCATTAGCCGCCGGAACTTTTTAAAGGCCGGCCTCAAGGGAGGCGCTATTGCGGCTACCCTTCCGGTCTGGAGGCTTTTTTCATTCGCCGAGCCTCCGGCGGATTTCTATGTCAATCCCGCGGTGAACCTCTCCAGAGAGACCCTGGAGATGTTGCTCAAAGCCGCCCTCGGGCACGGCGGGGAATTCGCGGAGGTCTATGTCGAGTACACGGTCACCAATCGAATTTCTCTCGAGGAGGATAAGATTTATGGTGCCGGACGGGGAGTGGACATGGGGGTCGGAATCCGCGTCCTCCATGGAGAGAAAACGGGCTACGCCTACAGCGATGATTTTAGCTTGGATAAGCTCAAGCAGACAGCGGACGTGGCTGGGCTCATCGCTGCGGCCAAAGACATCAGGCAGCCGGTAGGGCTAAGGCCCTCAAATATCCCTTCGTACTACATGGTCAAGGTTTCCCCCGACACGATCATTCCCGAGGACAAGGCCAAGCTTCTCTGGAAAGCAAATTCTGTCGGCCGGGCCTACGATAAAAGGATCAACCAGGTCAACGTGGGATTCGTAGATATCAATAAAAAAATCACCATTGCGAATTCGGAGGGGATTTGGGCAGAAGATTTCCAAACCATAACGCGGCTTGCGGTCAGCATCGATGCCATTGAGGGGGAAAAGAGAAGCAGCGGATACTACTACAAAGACGGCACTCTGGGCTATGAGCATTATGACCCCAAACTGGCCGAGGAACTCGCCAGGGAAGCTGGCCGGATGGCCATCGCCATGCTCCCGGCCGAGGACGCGCCGGCGGGCGAGTATCCGATCGTCATGGCCAAGGGACACTGCGGGACTTTTTTTCACGAAGCCATCGGCCACAGTTTGGAAAGCGACGGCATCCGGAAAAAGACATCCTGCTTCTGGGATAAGAAGGGCGAGATGATCGCCTCCGAGATCACTTCCCTGGCGGATGACGGAACAGTCAAGGGAGCAAGGGGCTCGGTCAATGTCGATGACGAGGGAACACCGGGCCAGAACACCATCCTGATCGAGAACGGGAAATGCGTCAACTTTCTTTATGACAGGCTGAACGCCAAGCTGATGAAGGCGAACCTGACCGGGAACGGAAGAAGGCAATCCTACCAGCATTATCCCATTCCGAGGATGACCAACACCTATCTCCTGGCCGGGAAGGATGATCCCGAGGAGATTCTCAAATCTGTCAAGAAGGGCATGTATATAGCCCGCATTGGCGGAGGAAACGTCAGCTGGGTTACTGGACGATTTGTCTTTGACGTCAGCGAAGGATACATGATTGAAAACGGTAAGATTACAAAGCCGCTCAAGGGGATCCAGCTCATGGGAAGCGGGCCGGAAGTGCTAAAGAATATTGTCATGGTCGGCCCCGACCTGGAAATCAAGGGCGGGGGAACATGCGGTAAGGATGGTCAAGCCAAGCCTGTGTCTGACGGGAACCCGACGCTGAAGGTCTCGAAAATCACCATCGGCGGAGCCAGAGTCTAAAGGGAGGCAAGAATGAACACCAAAGAACTGGCCGAAAAAATTGTCACAAAGGGTTTAAAATCGGGAGCTGACGAGGCTGAGGTTTACCTGGAAAGCGGCCGTGAGTTTGAGCTATCGGTCCGCAATGGCGACGTGGAAACCGTCAAGCAGGCGAGCCCCAAAGGGCTGGGACTAAGGATTTTCAAGGACAAGAAGCTCGGCTTCACCTACACTTCGGATTTCTCGGATCAAGCCCTTGAAGAATTTATTAAGAAGACGATCCAGCTCGCTCAGGTGGCCGACCCAAAACCCTGGAACGGGCTCGCCGATTTAGAGAACGGGGAGGCGAAGGACCTCGAATTGTTCGACCCCTCCATCGCCGAAATCCCGAATGAAAAGAAAATAGAAATCGCCAGGGAGACGGAGAGAATCGCCCTCTCTTCCGATAAAAGGATCACCAAGACTGAGGGCGGCTTCTTCGGCGATTCGGAGACTGAAGTCGTCATCGTCAATTCCAAGGGCCTCTCTCTTTCGAACAAGAGCACGGGAATTTCCTTCGGTGTCTATGTAATTGCCGGTGAAGGGGACGACATGCAGGGCGGCGGCTGGAGCAGTTCGAAAAGGCACGCCAAGGACCTGGATGCGATCGAGAACGTGGCCAAGATTGCGGCCGAGAGGGCGCTGAGAATGCTCGGGGCCAGGCCTGTCGAGACGCAAAAAGCTCCGGTCGTCTTCGACCGCTATGCAGCAGGCGCATTTTGGTACGGGATTCTCTTTGCCATTGACGGAGACAGCGTCTATAAGAAAACAACGTTCCTGACCGATTATCTTGACAAGCCTATCGCCTCGGAGCTCGTGACCCTGGTTGACGACCCCACCATCCCCCGCCACGTTTCTTCCCAGCCGTTTGACGGAGAGGGCACCCTTACAAGAAAAAATGTCCTCATCGACAAGGGGGTCCTGAAAGTGTTCCTTTATGATTCCCTGACCGCCCGCAAAGCCGGCGTCAAAGTGAACACGATAGCCCGAAGATACGGCTACAAGTCAGCGCCATCCGCCGGCTTTTTGAACATTATTGTCCAGAATGGAGACGCGGACAGGCAAAAGCTGATTTCCGGAATTAAAAACGGGTTTTATATCACGGGTTTGAGGGGAATCGGAACGGACACTCCGACCGGAACGTATTCCTGCGGCGCTTCCGGGTTCTGGATCAAGGACGGCGAGATCGCTTTTCCGGTGGACGGAGTGACCCTCGGCGGAAATGCCCTGGATTTGCTGAAAAATATCGAGGCCGCGGCCAACGACCTCGACCTGAGGGGAATGCTAAGCACTCCGTCTTTCAAGATATCGGAGATGACCATCGGCGGAAAAAGGTAAGGACTTTGCGGGGACCTTCGCATTCGGCCGTCGCACTCGGCCTCATCGGAACCCTGTTCTTTTTGGGCGGGTGTGCCGGGTTCAAGCATTCGGCAGCTCCGCCTGTCCCAGAGAAAGACAGGCCCGAAGTTCTTCGCCTTAATAGGGAATCGGCTTCTCATTTCGCCCGGCTGGCCCTGAAGTGCGTCAAGAAGGAATATCCAAACAAGCCCGACCACGTAATGAACGATCCCTCCGAGGTTCGAAACCCGGCTGCTTTTCACCCCGCCTTTTTCGGCTGCTACGACTGGCATTCCTCGGTTCATGGCCATTGGATGCTGGTGCGTCTTTTAAAAATCTTCCCGGATTTTCCGGAAGCCGCAGAGATTCGCCGGGCTCTGAACGAGAATCTCACTGCCGGAAACATCGAGACCGAAGTGAAGTATTTTCATCAGCCCGGCCGGAAGGCCTTCGAACGGACGTACGGCTGGGCCTGGCTGCTCAAGCTTGTCGAGGAGCTTGCTGGGTGGCAGGATGAAGACGGCCGGCGATGGTGGGCGAACCTCCAGCCTCTCGCTGAAGAAATTGTTAAGCAATATCTTGATTTCCTGCCGAAGCAGACTTATCCCATCCGCCGCGGCGTCCACCCCAACACAGCCTTTGGAATTGCCTTTGCTTTGGACTATGCGCGGCAAGCCGGGAAGCCAGAGCTTGAGAAATTGCTCATAGAGCGCAGCCTCACTTACTTTGGCCGGGACGCCGGCTGTCCCGCAGGCTGGGAACCGGACGGCGAAGATTTTTTCTCTCCCTGCTTGATGGAAGCGGAGTTAATGCGGCGGGTTTTGTCTCCGGCTGAATTCCCGGAGTGGTTTCACCGGTTCATGCCGGGCCTTGCCGAAAGAGAGCCGGCGTCATTGCTCAACCCGGCCGATGTCACCGACCGTTCCGACCCCAGGATTGTTCACCTGGACGGACTCAACCTGAGCCGGGCCTGGTGCATGCTGGGAATCGCCCGGGCTCTTCCGCGATACGATCCTCTGCAGTCTGTTCTGGCTGAGTCAGCCGTCCGCCAAGCCGAGGCGACGCTCCCTCACATCGCCAGCGGCAGCTATGAAGGAGAGCACTGGCTGGCCACGTTTGCGGTGTACGTTCTGTCTTTTTGAAAGTGTCTTCTCTCACAACTGCTCCAGCCGCAAAAAAAGGCTTGACAAAGATCTTCTGAATGTGTTAAGTTCACTTAGTCTATTGATTAAGTCGACTATTAACAATTGAGCTGGCGAATAGAACAGCAGGGCCAAGGGAGAAAAGTAAAATGCGGTTTGCCCATCGAATAGTCGGGTTCATGTGTTTCGGCCTTGTTGTCTGCGCCGGCTTCTCCGTCGCTCAGGACAAGACAGGGCCGCCGCCGGTCACAGCGAGCAGCCGCTTCCAGCTGAGCGGGTACACTCAGCTTGGATATGTTTATTCAAGTCCCGGAATCAACACATTCCTAATCCGCCGGGCCAGGCTTTCCCTTGCCAGTGAGATTATCAAGCATCTCCGTTTTAGGATCCAGATTGATGCGGTTAAGAGTCCCGTTCTTATAGATGCGTCTATTGAGGTCGATATTAAACCCTACTTTGTTTTTCAAGCGGGGCAGTTCTATATTCCGTTCGGCCTGGAAAGCTGCACCTCGGATGCTGTCCTGGACACTATCCTCCGCGCTCAGGTTTCGGATTTGCTCGCGCCCGGCCGGGATATCTTGGCCCAGGGCCGGGATATCGGAATCCAGGCCTCGGGGAAGTATTCCATTTTCGAATACTATGCCGGGATCTTTAATGGGTCCGGCATAAATAAAACAGATATGAACAAGGCCAAGGACTATGGCCTGAAACTAGTGCTGCATCCCACAAAGCACCTCAGCGTGGGCGGGTCGCTTTATGAGGGCGGCTATAGCGCCAAAGAAGGGGACCCTGCTGTCAACCGGGACAGGGCCGGTCTCCAGGCCACCCTAACCATCAGCCGATTCATCTTGACAAGCGAATATATCTGGGGAGAAGATGACCAGATTTCCAAGTCCGGTTGGTACATCAAGAGCTTGTACGATTTTATCCCCAAAAAACTCCAGGCTATGGTGAGATGGGATAGCTATGATCCGGGTCCGGGAATCCTGGCCAACCGGAGCGACCGGCTGACGCTCGGAGGAAACTGGCTGTTCACGGACAAAACCAAACTCATGATCAACTATCAGCATGATTGGCTCGTGGGGACGGATGCGAAAATCTGGTCGTTCCTGGCCCAATTCCAGGTCGGATTTTAGGGTCTGGGAGGCGTCTCCGTATACGTGATTCAATAGGGTGCAGGAGGCTGCCCTTTGGCCCCCGCACCCCGGGGAACCAGTCCCGTCGGTTCCCCCCGTTGAGGCTCGGGAGATGTGGTTCGAAGTCACGCTGCGATTTCCCCAGCGAGGAAATCTTGCTCGATTCGCTCCTCGCTCTCCTCTCCGAGGAACCATGCCCGCTCGTCGCTCATACGGACTTCTTACCACATCATCCCTCCCCTCTTGCCCCGGGGGCTTCAGGGCAGCCTCCTGCACCCTATTGAATCGAACGAACAGAAACGCTTACAATCGTTTCCTTGATTTTTTGTCATCCCCTGAGTATGATTTGGCCGTGAAAACGCGTCCTAGTCGTATCGCCGAAATTCGCACTGCTAAAATAATGCTATTCTCTTTGATGATATCCCTGCTATTCCTGACTCTCCTTGCGTTCCCGGCGGCCGGAACAAAGCCTCCCAAAATAACGAAAATGGGCGAGCCCGTCATGTTGAGCGGAGTCAAATTAACCCCTTTCTTGAATGACAACGATACTCTCGGCAGCATTGATGTCGACGGCGCAAGAATCGTCATTACTCTTCAATTCCATGAGAAAAATATCACCGACAGGCCCTATTATGATTTTCGCCTGGATCCTGACCCCGAGAAGTCGGGCATGAGCCTTCAGGTCGGGCCGGCCAAGTTCGCTCCCAAGGCCCTGAGAAAATCGTTTGAAGACATGGCGCCCCTGAGGCTGGAGGAGCTGCCCCAGGCGAGCGACGGATACAGGTTTTTAATGTTCATGGGGCCCCCTCTATTTTCCATCTCTTTTCTTTTTGATATTCCCAAAGACCAGTTGGCCGGAGAGAAACTCTTTTCGGCAAAGTTTAAAATCGGTCCGAAAGAGCACGCGATCCTGGTTTCTCTCCAAAAATAGAAGATATCTAAGCCACTCGACTTTGAGATTGATTGGAGTCAACGCAAACGGAGAGTGAAGTCCATGAATATCTCAACAAAAATTGTCTGTTTTATTTTCATCGTTTTGGGGATTGCCGTCTCGGTTTATGGCCAGGGCAAGGCGGAATATTCTTTTGTCTTGAAGGAGGGCTGGAGGATCGAGTCCTCGGAAAAAGTCGCAGCCAAGGGAGGGGACATCTCCAGGCCGGGGTTTCCTGCCGCCAACTGGCACTCGGCTCTGGTCCCGGGCACGGTTTTGGGCTCGCTTGTTCGTGATAAGGTTTATCGAGATATCTTCGTCGGGAAAAACTTTGAATTGATTCCGTCCGACCCGTTCAAGGGCTCCTGGTGGTACCGGACGGAGTGGGTTCCCGCCGACGACCCCGGCCACAACTTCTTCCGGCTTGAATTTGACGGCATCAACTCTCGCGCGAACATATGGGTCAATGGATTTCTCGTGGCCGGCGCCGACAAGGTCGCCGGAGCTTTTCGAAGGTTTGAGTTCGACGTAAGTGCTCTGGTCAAGCTGGGGGCAAAAAACGTGCTGGCCGTTGAAGTCTTCCCTCCTCAGCCGGGCGACTTGACTCTTGGATTCGTCGACTGGAACCCCCAGCCCCCGGATAAGAACATGGGCCTGTTCCGGGAGGTTAGGGTGAGGAGGACCGGCGCCGTCTCGCTCCACTTTCCTTTTGTCAAGACTAAAGTGGACCTCGATACTTTAAAAGAAGCGACGCTCGAGATATCCGCCGAGGTCCGGAATAACTCCAAGGATAAAGTGGCTGGCATGTTGGAAGGGCAGCTGGAAAGTGTTATCTTCTCCAAGCCGGTTGCGCTCGGGCCGGGCGAAACGAAAATGGTCGTTTTTTCGCCCGCCGACACGGCCGAGCTCGTTATCTCCAACCCGCGATTGTGGTGGACTCACGATTTCGGCAGCCCGGAACTCTACGACCTTCGCCTGACGTTGAGGACAGAAAACGCTGTTTCCGACAGCCAGAACCTCAGGTTCGGAATCCGCGAAGTCTCCGACTACTTTAACGAGCAGGGCCACAGGGGCTACAAGCTGAACGGGAAGAAGATCCTCATTCGGGGTGGCGGCTGGGTGGATGACATGCTCCTCGACAATCATTTTAAAAAAGTCGAGGCCGAAGTCAGGTATGCCAGGCATATGAACCTCAACACGCTGCGGCTCGAGGGTTTCTGGGGAACAAGCGAGGACCTCTATAATATCTGTGATGAGAACGGGATATTCTTGATGGCCGGATGGAGCTGCCAGTGGGAATGGGAGCACTATTTTGGGAAGCCCGCCGACCCTCAATTCGGCGGCATTCAGTCCCCGGAGGACATCGCGCTGGCCGCCCAATCTTGGCACGACCAGGTCAAGTGGCTGCGCAACCACCCCAGCATCCTTGTCTGGCTGGAGGCAAGCGACCTTCTGCCGCTGCCAGATCTTGAAAGAGAATACATCAAGATCCTTGCCGCTGTAGACCCGACCCGGCCGAGCCTGATCTCGGCAGCGGGCAGGGTCAGCGCCCTGACGGGAAAGTCCGGCGTCAAGATGAACGGCCCTTATGATTATGTCCCTCCGAATTATTGGTATGTGGACAAGAAAAACGGAGGGGCCTTCGGGTTCAACACGGAAACAGGCCCGGGTCCTCAAGTGCCGCCTCTCGAAAGCGTCAAAAAGATGATCCCGGCCAAGGACCTCTGGCCAATCAATGATGTCTGGCATTATCATTGCGCCAGGGGAGAGTTCAATACCCTGGACCGCTACACCGAAGCCATGACGAAACGCCTCGGAGCGGCGAAGAACGCGGAAGAATACTGCCTCAAGGCCCAGTTCCTGAACTATGAGGGAATGCGGGCGATGTTCGAGGCGTTCGGGGCGAACAAGTTCACCAGCACAGGGATTATCCAGTGGATGTACAACGCGGCCTGGCCCAAGTTCTGGTGGCAGCTGTACGACTACTATTTGATGCCGAACGGCGCCTTTTACGGGGCCAAGAAGGCTTGTGAGCCTGCCCACATCCTTTACAACTACGAAACCCGGGAGATTGTCCTCGTCAACAACAGCCTCTTGGAACTCGACGATTTGCGGGCCGCGATCAAAGTCTATAATTTCGATCTAACCGATAAGTTCTCTAAAGAATTGGCCGTGTCCCTGGCGCCCAACGATTCCCAGAGTATCTTCACTTTGCCCGCGCTCGAGGGATTGAGCACGACTTATTTTGCGGACCTCAGGCTCTCCGACAAGAGCGGCGCGCCGCTCAGCAGCAATTTCTATTGCCTCTCGACCAAGGCCGACGTCCTCGACGAAGCGAAGACGGAATGGTATGTCACCCCGGCCCAAAGCTATGCCGACCTCACCGCGCTCAACACTCTGCCGCCGGTCCAGCTTAAAGCCAGTCGACGCTTTACAAAAGAAGGCGGGAAGGAAGTCGTCATGGTTGAGCTGGAAAACCCGACTGCTCATCTTGCCTTCATGGTCGACCTCAGGATTTTGAAGGACAAAAGCGGCGAATCAGTGCTGCCAGTCTTCTGGGAGGATAACTATTTCTCGCTTTTGCCGGGCGAAAAAAGGGCTATTCGCGGGACGTTCTCCGATGAGGCTCTGGCGGGCGAAAAGCCCATCCTCAGGGTCGCCGGCTGGAATGTTAGGTAGGCCGAATTCCATGCGGCGCAATTATTTCATCGTTTTCCTGATCCTTCTGATCTTTTTTGTGATCTCTTTTCTGACCAACATCATCGGCCCTCTTGTCCCTGACATTATCCGCAGCTTCAACCTCAGCCTCACTCTCGTTGCCCTTCTGCCTTTTGCCTTTTTCATCGCCTACGGGGTCATGTCGATCCCGAGCGGGATGCTTGTAGAGAGGCTCAAGGAAAAGCCGGTCATGGTGGCCGCGTTCGGCGTGGCTTTCTTGGGGGCGCTCCTGTTCTCTCTTGTGCCGGTCTATCGGGTGGCCATCCTCTCGCTCTTCTTGATTGGGGCCGGCATGGCCGCGCTCCAGGTGGCGATCAACCCTTTGCTTCGGGTGGCCGGCGGAGAGGAGCATTTCGCCTTTAACTCGGTCCTCGCCCAGACCATCTTCGGCGGCGCTTCGTTCCTGAGCCCTTATGTTTACACTTATTTTGTAACCAACCTTAAGGACATGAGCGGCTCGAAAAATTTCTTGATTAAGCTCATGGCCGGCCTCGTCCCCGCCGAACTTCCCTGGATTTCAGTTTATTGGGTTTTTGCCGCAGTGACCCTGCTCATGGTCCTCGTGATTCTTCTCGTGCGGTTCCCGGTCGTCATCAGGAAGGAGGACGAAAAGGCTGGGGCCTGGGCGACGCATAAAATGCTGTTCAAAAAGAAGACCGTTATCCTGTATTTCTTCGGCATCATGGCCTATGTCGGCACTGAACAGGGCGTGGCCAACTGGATTTCCCAGTTCCTGCATGTCTATCACAAGCTGGACCCGCAGACCGTGGGCGCACGGACAGTGTCATGGTTCTGGGGGATGATGACCATCGGCTGCCTCCTTGGGCTGGTGCTTCTCAAGCTCCTTGACAGCCGTAAGGTCTTGATTGCGTTCGCCCTGGCAGCTATTCTGTTCCTTTCTTTGGGATTCTTCGGGCCCGCCCAGGTCGCCAGGATCGCTTTTCCCTTGGTCGGGTTCGCCGCCTCGGTGATGTGGTCGGTCATTTTCTCGCTGGCCCTGAATTCAGTAGACTCCCACCACGGGTCGTTCTCCGGGATCTTGTGCACCGGGATCATCGGCGGCGCCCTCGTGCCCCTCATCATCGGCCGGCTGGGAGATAGCTTTGGGCTGAGGACAGGGATGTTCTTTCTGTATTTTACGCTCGGCTACATCCTGAGCATCGGGTTCTGGGCCAGGCCGCTGATCACTAACGAGACCATCTTTCAGAGGAAAAGAAAGCTCGCTGCAGTGAGCTCGGCAGAAGGATAGGATTCGATGTCAATCTTAGGAGTCGATTTGGGAGGGACGAATGTCCGCGCGGGCATTGTCAAGGACAACCGGCTCGTCAAGGTTGTTTCTTCTCCGGTCAACGGCCTGGGCTCTCAAAAGGAGGTCCTGGAGCAGCTCGTCGGTGTCGTTGATCCCCTTATCCACAGGGGTCTCAAGGGAATCGGGGTGGGCGTCCCGAGCGTCATCGACCTCAAAAAAGGCATTATCTACGACGTGGTCAATATCCCCTCCTGGAAAAAGGTACCGCTCAAGGATTTTCTGGAAAAACGATACCGCCTTCCGGTTTATATCAACAATGACGCCAATTGTTTCGCCGTGGGCGAGAAATATTTCGGCCAGGCCAGAAAATACGAAAACGCCGTCGGGTTGATCGTCGGGACGGGATTGGGAGCCGGGGTTATTGTCAACGGCAAGCTTTACAGCGGGGCCAACTGCGGGGCAGGGGAGTTCGGCATGATCTCATATCTCGACCATAATCATGAGTATTATGCCAGCGGCCAGTTTTTTAAGAATGTTTATAATACCTCAGGAAGGGAACTTTCTGAGCGGGCCAAAACAGGGGACGCAGAGGCGCTCCGCATCTTTGCCGAGTTCGGCCGGCATCTCGGGGAGGCGATCAAGACGATTCTCTATGCCGTCGACCCGGACATCATTGTCCTGGGCGGCTCAGTCAGCCAGTCCTACAGGTTTTTCAAGCAGGCCATGTGGGACTCTATCAGGACTTTTATCTACACGCTCGTGCTCAAGAATATCAGAATCGGAGTCACACGGGTCCGGAACATCGCCATCCTGGGTGCCGCCGCTCTTTATTATGATGCCATCAGAAAATAACACGATCGAAAAGGAGAGCAGGTGAAAGCTAGAGTCGTTTTCTTGATATTTTTCTTTCTGTCTCTCGCAACGTTCGGTTTTGTCCAGGAACAAGCGGAAAGGCCGTTGCCGCCTGTTCTTGAGAATCCAGGCAAGGTCATCTTCGCCGGAGTCCGGTCGTCCAACTACGGGATCAAACCTTTTCCTGAGCCTCCTGCATGGGAGATCGCCATAAAGACGATGACCGGATATTTTGAAGGCTCTACTCCCTGCGCCATCTGGATCGTCGGAGAGCTCAGCCGTCCCAAGGACTGCCATCTCTTTTTTCCTGGCGACGGCAAGGAATATCCTCAAATCCAGTTTGACCCAGTGGACAAACACGAGGCCTTTCTCAGCGCTTTTGACAAAGCCGGGATCAAGGTCTTCTTGCAGGTGGAGCCGGCTCACGCTGACATGAACATATTGATCGATCTCGTGCTCAGCAGGTACAAACACCACCCCTGTGTCATCGGTTTCGGCGTAGACGTCGAATGGCACCGGGAAGCGGACAATCCGCAGTGGGGAGTCAAAGTCGACGACGCCTTGGCCCAGCAATGGGAGGCGAAGGTCAAATCATACAACCCGAAATACCGGCTCTTCCTGAAGCATTGGGACAACCGCTGGATGCCCCCCAAATACCGCGGGGAAATCGTCTTTGTGGACGACAGCCAGGAGCTCAAGGACCTCGACGCCATGGTGACGGAGTTCGTCTCTGACTGGGCCAACTTTTTTTATCCGAATATGGTCATGTTCCAAATTGGCTATCGCAGTGACAGACCCTGGTGGAGCAAGATGAATCACCCTCCCCAGACTATCGGAGACGCCCTCCGGATAAGAATAAAGCAGGAAATCGGAATCATCTGGGTGGATTTTACTTTGAGGGAAGTCCTGCCGACAGGGGAAGAAAAGAAGCAGTAATGAAAAAAAAGATCATCGCGCGGTGGATAGCCGTCGGAATCTTGGCGGTTGTTCTGATAAATCCAGCGCCGGATGGGTTTGGACAGAGGACGACGAAAGATCTTCTTGTTGGGGTCAAGATCTATGACGCCAAAGGCGATTTGAAATCCGTGTTTGCAGAGTGGGTCCGTCTCGGGATCAACACGGTTTTTGCGAGCCCCGTGCTCGAGTCCAACCAGGAGTTCCGGAGCTTGGCGAAAAAAAACGGCGTGGCCACGTTCATCATCGTTCCCATCTTTTACAATGCCGAGGGATTGGACAAGCATCCCGACCTCTATGCCGTCACAGCGCAAGGCCAAAAGGCCAGCGAAGAGTGGGTGAAGTTCGTCTGCCCGACGCGCCAGGACTATCGCAGCCATATGGTCGATTATGTAAAGAGGCTTGTCCGTGATTACGACCCCGACGGGATTAGCCTGGATTTCATCCGCTATTTTGTCTTCTGGGAAAAAGTCTACGCTGACCGGACCCTCGGCTCCCTGCCTCAGACGTGTTTCGAAGCGAGCTGCCTTGCGGCGTTCGAAAAAGCGACCGGCCTCGAAATTCCTCTTGACCTCTCCGAGACCAGCAAAAGAGCGCAGTGGATTATTGCCAACCACCTTGAAGAATGGACGGATTTTAAATGCGCTGTGATCGCGGGTATGGTTAAAGATTTGGCTGAGGCGGCAAAAAAGATAAAGCCGAGCGTCAAAATCAATATCCACATTGTGCCGTGGAGAAGGGAGGATTTCGGCGGGGCGATAAGAATCATCGCTGCCCAGGACCTGGCCCGGATCGCGCCTCTTGTCGATTATCTCTCGCCGATGTGCTATCACCACATGCTTCTGAGGGACCCGGCCTGGATTCATTCTGTTGTCGACGATGTTTCTGATTGGACCCAAGGGCAGGTCCTGCCCAGCATTCAAGTTGACAAAGCTTATATCGAAGCGGAACTTTCGGCCTCCGAATTCAAAGCGGCTTTGGCCGAAGCGCTGAAGCCGCCTTCCAGAGGAGTCGTCTTCTGGAACTGGGACACGCTGGACAAATCTTCCGAAAAAAAGGACGCGGTTGAAGCGGCTTTGACCTCCAAGGATTGACTTATTTTTTGTTGTTATTTTTTTTCATTTTGTTATCATAGATGACTTGAATTTCAGGAGCTGACTGTTATAGGTTGAGAGAAATTTGAGAGCATGAGAAAACCGCTGAGTTCAATTGGCGGGAAGACCAAAACGCTGTCAAAGCTTTTCCGGACGAAGCCCCTCGAGCAGTGCCTCGAGGATGCTGAACGGCCCGAATTCCAGCTGAAACGGGTCCTGGGACCATTTCAGCTGATCCTTTTCGGCATCGGCGCAATTATTGGCGCTGGTATTTTCGCCACTATCGGTACGGCCTCTGCCGGGGATATCTTCCGGCCCGGCGCCGGTCCCGCCCTGATGGTGTCGTTCGTCATCACCGCCATTGTCTGCAGTTTCACCGCCCTGTGTTATGCCGAGTTCACTTCGATTGTGCCCATTTCCGGGTCCGCCTACACTTATTCCTATGCTACGCTGGGCGAGATCATAGCCTGGATTATCGGCTGGGACTTGATCATCGAATACGCTGTGGGCAACATCGCTGTGGCCATCTCTTGGGCCAACTACTTCAAGACGTTTCTTAAAGGATTCGGCATTTTCGTCCCCGATTGGCTGTCCATGGACTACCGCACAGCGGGAAAGATCGTTGATTCCAACGGCGTCAAGGTGGTGTTTCGCGATGCGCCGCATATCTTTGGCGTCCCGATCATCTTCAACCTGCTGGCCGTGGGCATCGTCACCGTCATCACTATCATTCTTGTCTGGGGCATCCGGGAGAGCGCCCGGTTCAATGCGATCATGGTGGGCATCAAGATTATCGTCCTGACTTTTTTCATCATCGTCGGGTTTTTCTGGGTCAAGCCCGCCAACTGGACGCCCTTTGCGCCCAACGGCTGGGCGGGCATCAGCGCCGGGGCAGCCATCGTCTTTTTCGCCTATATCGGGTTTGACGCGGTCTCCACTGTGGCCGAGGAAACGCGGAACCCGAAGCACGACCTGCCCATAGGTATCATCGGGTCGCTCCTCATCTGCACTATTTTCTACATCGTCGTCTCGGCGGTCTTCACGGGTCTCATTTCGTACCCCGAGCTCAAGATGAAACTGGCCACTGAGCAGGCTGAGCCCCTCACCATGGCGCTGCAGCATGCTGCCCCGAGCCTCGGCTGGGCCGTCGGCATTGTAGCCTTTGGTTCTGTCATCGCCCATACCGCCGTGCTTTTAATATTTCAACTTGGCCAGCCGCGGATATTTTTCAGCATGGCGCGTGACGGCCTTCTTCCCAAGACGTTCAGCAAAGTGCACAAGCGCTTCCGGACTCCCCATGTGGCCACCATTTTGACCGGAGTTTTTGTGGCGGCTTTCGCGGCGGTCGCCAGCATCGACGAGATGGTGGACCTCACAAACATCGGCACGCTGTTTGCTTTTCTCCTGGTCTGCGCAGGGATCATTGTCCTGCGGAAAAGGGAACCTGACCGGCCTCGACCTTTCCGGGTTCCCAGCGGATGGCTGTGGAGCGGCATCCTTTTTGCTGCCCTGGCCGTGGCCCTCTTTTTTATCCCCGGAGCCCTGAGCACAAAAATCATCGTGCTGGCCATAGCCGCGGTTGCTTTTTCCTTTTTTAGAAATTTCCTCTTTCCCACACTGGGAATCGCGTCCTGTCTCTATCTGATCTATTACTTGCCGCCCACGTCCTGGCTGAGGTTTGCGGCCTGGCTCAACTTCGGTTTCCTGATCTATGTCGCTTACGGTGCCATTCACAGCCGGATGATGGGCCGTGAGATGCAGAAACGGGACGCCAATCATCTGGCTTACACCGCCCGGCTGGGTGTCGTACTCCTGGTGATCGGAGACGCGATGCTCTTTTTCATGCGGGGATTCGACGTCTTCCGCATGACCCACAAGAGCATCGCCGGCCTCTCCGGATGGCCGCTGTTTACGGCCGCTCTCCACAAAACGTTCCAGGCCGCATCCTGGATGGAAAAATCCTGGTTCCTCATCATTCCCCTGGCTCTCAATACATTTATCCTCTGTCCTCTCATTATTCGGCGCTCCTCCCAAGCGAACAGCCTCCGGGAAACGGACAGGCGCTCACGCGCCAGCTCCATGATCGCCACGGTTATCGCCGTTCTGAGCATTATCTACTTGGTCATAGTATTTTTCTAAGACATTTCCGCGCCCGGGACTGGAAAAAATTGATTGATTCCCGCTTTTTCTTTGGATATATTCAGGTCTATGGAAAATATAGGTCCGACATCGGACCGCCTGGATAAAAAACACACCGGCCTTCCTCGGGTCCTCGGGTTCTGGGACATTATCGGCATTGTGATTGGAGGGGTTATCGGCTCGGGAATTTTCCTATCGCCCTCGGAGATCGCCCAGGTTGTCCCCTCGCCAGTCCTCATGATCGGTATCTGGGTCGTCGGCGGCCTGTTCAGCCTTTTCGGTGCCGTATCTTTCGCCGAGCTCGGCGCGGCCATGCCTGAAGCGGGCGGGATCTA
>CAZLFV010000034.1:0-22879 GCA_964558915.1 uncultured Eubacteriales bacterium
GGAGGAGCCGGATAAATTCATATTCGTCTGACTTAAGGAGGAGAAGGTGCAAAAAAATTTCGTCTTTGTATTATCTCTTTTTGGTGTCATCACAGGGCTGTTCCTGGCCTCCTCAGCAGGCTGCAAACGCGGTTTGAAAAGCGAGGACTACCCGTGGGTGACCATGGATGAGAATTATCGACCTCAAAACTTTATTGAGGAATTCATCAAAGCGGACTCCGAGCAAAAGGGCATTTTCCCGGTCTACATAAGAAATTATGACAAGAACGCATCCATCCTGCGCCGGTTCCGCGGGGCAAATTTCGCCAAAGCGAATGAGGCGGCGCTCAAAATGGCTTTTGAAGGCCTTGAGGATTGGATGCTCATCGACCTCAAATACAAGAATGAGAGAGGACAGGAGATCCTGCGGACGATTCTCTATGTCAAGGCTAGGGGAGACTGGAAAGTTGGGGACAGCGGCAGCCTCCTAAAGTAGTGTCTCAGTATGCCATCAAACACGCCCGGCCGCTTAAAGAAATGGGTCGTGGCAGGCCGTCCCTGGGCGTTGCCGGCGTCAGCAATGCCTGTTATTTTCGGGACTTCCCTGGCCGTGGTTATCCATGGCTCCGCCTTCAATTTTTTTCGGTTTTTTCTTGCCCTCGCCGCTATGATGATCCTCCACACGGCCGCCAATATGCTCAGCGACGTCTTTGATTTCAAGCGCGGACTGGACAGGGAAATCACGCCGGTCACCGGCGCAATTGTGCGGGGCTGGCTATCAGCCGGGCAGGTTCAAACGGGCTCGGCTGTCCTGTTCGTCCTCGGCTGCGCCATCGGGCTTTATCTTGTCTCAGTATCCGGAACCGTCCTTCTGATCATCGGCGCCGTAGGGGTGGCGATCGGACTTTTCTATACAGGTTTAAAATACCATGCCCTCGGGGATTTCGCCGTCTTCCTGAATTTCGGCATCCTCGGCTCGCTGGGCGCTTGGGTGGTCCAGACGAAGAATTTTTCGTGGCTTCCGATAATCTGGACCATCCCCATGGCCATGCTTGTCAGCGCTATTCTCCATGCCAACAACTGGCGCGATAGCCTCAGCGACCGGGAAAAAAGAGTCACGACCATCGCCTCCCTGTTAGGAGACCAAGGATCCCTTTGGTACTATGGCGTTCTCATTTTTGGGCCGACTTTGATTATCTTCCTTCTTATGCTTGGCCCTCGTTTTCTTTCTGGCCGGGTTATCGCTATCCCACCCACATTTCTCCTTGTGCTCCTGGCTCTTCCAAGGGCTCTGGCATTATGGGGTCGTGCCAGAAGGCGGCGGAATCCCAGCCGTCCCATGGATTTCATTGTTCTCGACGGCGGCACCGCCCAATATAACCTGACTTTCGGACTGCTCTGCACAGCCGCTCTCTGGCTTCGTTTTGTCTTAGATAAACTCTAGGAGCGCTTGAAAAACTCAGGAGATCCTTATAATACGACGCACGCAGAAATATTTTGAAAGGAGGTCCCGATGAAAAAATTGGCGTGGGTCTTTCTGACTCTGGTTTTATTGAGCAATTTCGGTTTGGCCCAGCCAGCCAAAAGCCTGAAGGTCTATGTTTCTGTAGACATGGAAGGCATTAGCGGCGTTGTTTCATGGCAGGAATGCGATCGTTCTGCAGGTGATGATTATCAATATTTCAGGAAGATCATGTCCCTCGAAGCGAATGCTGCGGTCGAAGGCGCTTTGGCGGCAGGAGCTACGGAGGTCTGGGTGCGGGATGCCCACGGCTCGGCCCGGAACATCCTGCCGGACCTTCTGGATAAAAGGTGCAAGCTGATCCGGGACTGGTCAGGAGCGCCGCAGCTGATGATGGACGGGATCGACAAGGCTTTTGATGCCGTCGTGTTCGTCGGCTACCACGCCAAGGCCGGAACTCCTGATGCTACGCTCGAGCACACCCTGAGCAGCAGCAGAATAACGGATATCCAGATCAACGGCATTTCCCTGCCCGAAGCCGGGATCAATGCCCTGATTGCCGGGTACTATAATGTCCCGGTGGTCTTTGCGGCGGGGGACAAGGCGCTCTGCGATCAAGCCAAAAAGCTCTTTGGCGAGGTCGAGACCGTTGCCGTCAAGGAAGGCCTCGGGGGCGCCGCTATCTGTCTTCAGCCGGAAGTATCCCGCGAAAAGATAAAGGCTGGCGTGACGGCCGCCTTGCAGAACCTCGGCAAATACAAGCCCTATAAGCTGGCTCCTCCATACAAGCTCGTCTTAATATTTAAAGAGGAAAAGTTGGCCTATGCCGCCCAGTTGTATCCGGGAGCCAAAAGAACCGGGGATTGGGAGATCACCTACGAGAGCAACGATCTTATGGACGTCATGAAAGCTGGGGAGTGGTTTCTCAAGGAGTAAATTTACGCGCTTTTCTCGGCGTGCGGTGGAGTGACCCGACGGCCGAAAAGTTCTGCCCAGATGACCTATGACGTGATCGTGGTGGGCGCTGGAATCGGCGGCCTGGGCTGCGCGGCCAAGCTTGCTCGGAACGGCAAAAAAGTTCTGGTCCTGGAAAAGGACCGCCATATCGGAGGAACGAGCTATATCTTCAAGCGAGAGGGATATTCTTTTCCGATGGGCCCCTTGTCTTTCAGCTTCCCCGGGTTGGTCAAAGAAATTCTTTCGGAGGCCGGAGTTGGAACCGGTATTGAATTCAAAAGGAATCATTTTCAGCTCATCACGCCCTCGCTCAACATCGTCTACTCCCGGCCATTGAAAGACATCAAAGAAGAGCTCAAAAAAAGCTTTGCGCGCGAGCACAGAGAACTGGATGCTTTCTTCCTCGAACTGGAAGAAATGGTTTCTTTGGTCGCTGATATCCATCTCTGGCATCCGGATTATCATTTGGCCAGAGCACAGAAAGGGCAGTTCGAAACCAGCGCGGGATTCGGTACGAGGATCGCCCGTATCCAAGAAATGTCCCGGACGCCTTGCGGCCAAATTCTCGGGCGCTATTTTTCCGACTGCCGGCTGATCAATTTCCTCGGTTCCCAGGGAACGTCGCTTCCCGAAATGTCCCTTCTCAACCTGGCCTTCATGTGGAATATGATGTGCCGGGAAGGAATCTGGTTCCCATCATGCGGTATTCATGGGTTGAGCAACTTGCTCGCGAGCGCCGTTCTCAGCAACGGCGGGGAAATCAAACTGGGAACGGCTGCTGAAGAAATCATCATTCACGAAGGCAGGGCGGCCGGGGTGAGGTCCGCTGACGGGTCGGCTTTTTATTCTCAATGGGTTGTTTCCAACGCCGATTACAAACGGACGTTTATCGAGCTGTGCAACCCACAGGACATCCCCCGCGATTTTCTTGACACGGTCGTTAGGGTTCCTTATACGGGTTCAGAGCTCTGCGTCTATCTTGGTGTTAACCCGCGCGGGGTTGACCTCAGCCGCATGAAGGCCCATCATCTCTTCTATCGTCACAAAGAAGGGGCGCAGCGGGGCCACACCCCTGTCGTCGAGGATTTTGAAAACCAGGAGTTTGAGGTCTGTTTGTGGTCAGCCAATGCGCCCGGATTGGCCCCGCGAGGAAAAGAGTCATTGGTGCTCCGGGCCGGAGCACCGTATGATCATTTTGCCCGGTTTCGGGCGGGCGAAAAAAAGAGAAGGGAAGATTATCAAGACTATAAAATGCAGCTGGCTCAAAACCTTATTCTTGCCGCCGAGCATATCCTGGCCGGGTTGAGTTCTTCAATCGAAGTTATGGAAATTGCGACGCCGTTGACCTATGAAGATTGGGGCCACCGCTACCGTGGTTCCATAGCCGGCTGGACCTGGAGCGCGGAATATGAGCGTGCGTTCGGCAAGAAACTGCTGATTGAAACACCGGTTGAGAATCTGCTCATGGTGGGGATTTTTGCCGCTTCCGAGCTTTTCCTGGGCGGCATTCCCACAGCTTTCCAAACGGCCAGCCTTGCTGCTGACCTTATCTTGTCCTAAACGACTTTTTTCTCTCCCTCAGCCAGGCGACCGAAACGGTCATAGGCAAAGGGTGTCAAGTCAAAATCAGTCGAGCCCTCCAGGATCAGCTGACTCAGGATCCGGCCGACGGCCGGGCCGTGCTGAAAGCCATGCCCCGAGAATCCGCAGGCACAAAAAAAACCGGGCCGGGCTGGAATCTCACCGATAATCGGGTTATCATCCGGTGTAACTTCATACAGACCGGCCCATCCTCGAAGGATGCGGGCGGACTCCAGGGCTGGAACGCGATGGACTGCCGCCTCCACGACTTTCTCCATGAACTCTCTATCCACATGAAGATGAAAACTCGAGGGCTCTCCCGGGTCGCTCATGCCGAGGATGATTCCCGGTTCCGCCCCGCGCAGATAAAAACTGACATCCTGATCGATGATCATCGGCACAGGTTTGGGAAGCGCATCAAACGCCGTGGTCATGAAAACCTGACGCCGGTAGGGCAGAACCGGAAGTTCTATCCCAGCCATTCCCGCAACCTCGGCAGCCCAAGGCCCGGCGGCGTTGACGACAATAGAACAGGAAACCGGCCCTCGCGATGTCGCGACGGCCCGGATTCTTCTTCCGGATGTATGAATCCCTGTCACCCTGGTTAGCTCCTCGATGCTCACTCCGAGCGCTCTCGCCCGGCGGGCAAACCCCATCGTCGCAAGATAAGGGTCGGCATGGCCATCTTTCGGGCCAAATGTGCCGCCCCGGACATCCGCGACATTAAGGTAGGACCAGCGCCGGCTGATCTCTTCGGGCGTCAAGGTTTCGACGGAGACACCAAAACGCCGCTGCGTCTCGACTGAAGAAAGAAATTCCTTCCAGGTTTCTTCTTTCCCGGTTAAAAAAAGATACCCCGGCTGGCGAAAGTTGATATCCACGCCGAGCTCTTCCCCAAAGAGTTCAAAAACGCGCACAGACTCCTGCGAAAGCTTGATGTTGGCCGGGTGAGAAAACTGCTGCCGTATGCCTCCCACGCTCAGCCCCGTTGATCCCTGAGCCAGGAGATCTCTTTCCAAAAGGACGACATCCGTTAATCCGCGCTTGGCCAGATAATAGGCCGTGCTCGAACCCATGATGCCGCCGCCGATGATAACGACTTCGGCGCTTGTCCGCCAGGCCGCCATTTCAGTTTCTTTTCTTGTATGCCTTTTGCCCCAGTATAATACAGTCCTTGCATTCGGGAAAGAAAAACTTGTGAAGTTGTGCTCGCGTGCATTTTATTGTATTAATGGAACGACTGAGGCATGCGAGGTCAGACCTTGAAAAAATTCATCGCGGCCATCGCTCAGGTGATGTTGATCTCCGTTTGTCTTTGTTCCGCTGAGATTCACCATATTTCTCCAAAGACGGCTTACAAGATGACAAGAAACCCCGCCACATATCTCGTCGATGTCAGGAGCATCGCTGAATATTACCTGCTGGGACATCCGGAAATGGCCATAAATATCCCCTTCACTTTCTGGAGTGAGACTGAACAAAAATTCATCCCCAACGATCACTTCACCGAGGATATCAAACTGCGGTTCAAGAGCGACGACGTCCTTATTTTTTTATGTCGGAGCGGGGGAAGGAGCTTGCGTGCAGCCCGGGCTGCCCTGAGCGTCGGTTTCACCCGCGTTTTTAACATCGCGGAGGGATTTGAGGGCAAACCAGATGCCAGGGGCTATCGTTCCATAGGCGGCTGGAAAAACAGCGGACTCCCGTACACTTATGCAATAGACAGCGCCCGCATCTATCGCCGCATTGCAAACACGGAGGAAGTCGAAAAATGAACGAAGGCGCACCAATATCAGGCCCATGGTACCAACGGAGCTTTGTAGTTCAAGCTTATGAGATGGGCCCGGGCGGGAGAGTAAAATTGGGCGGCCTCCTCAATTATTTCCAGGAAGCCGCCAGTGAGCATGCCGAGAAACTCGGGGCGTCAGTGCTCCATTTAGTCTCAAAGAACCTGACATGGGTTCTTTCCCGCTACCATATTCAAATATACCGCTATCCCTTATGGAAAGAGCCAGTTCAGATGAGCACCTGGCCTTCTGTCCAGCGAGGCCTTTTTGCTCTGAGAGAATTTGAGGTCAAGGATCAACACGGGAATTTGCTGGCCGTGGCCACGACCTCTTGGATGCTTCTCGATGTCAACATTAAAAAACCCGTTCTTCTTGCTGACCATCTTCCTGAATACTCCAAGGACCCGCGCCGGGCCATTGCTGACGCTTTCGGCCCTTTGCCAAGAGTAGAAAAGATAGACCTGGAACTGCCCTTTCGAGTTCAGAGGCGAGACCTGGACTGGAACAAGCATGTCAATAACGTTGTTTATGTGGAATGGGCCGTTGAAACAGCCCCACAGGACGTCCTTGAGAACTTCGAGCCGGCTGAGATTGAGGCTGATTTCCGGGCCGAAGTGTTGTTCGGCGAGACCATTTTGTCCCGGACTGAGGTTGTTTCGCTTGCAGACGGGCCTGTGCTGGCTCATCAGATCATCAAGGAACAGGACGCAAGGGAATTGACCCGGTTGCGAACTCGCTGGAAAAAATTCTAAAGTCTCGGCCTGAAGTTGCGCTTTTGCTGCTGCTGATATATCCTTAAGTTTCTTTGAAGAAAATGAAGGTCCCAGAAGCGAAGGGAGCACAAGATGCTTGAGAAACGAACCTCTGGAAAATATGGTTTGGCCATTGCCCTTATCATCGTGGGTGTCTTCCTGGGCTGCGCCAAGAGGCAGAGCCCGGCAGACCTAATCCTGATGAACGGCAAGATAATCACGATGGACAGGGAGATACCCGAGGCAGAGGCATTGGCGGTAAAGGGCGACCGAATCGTGGCCGTTGGAACCTCTCAAGAAATTAGAGGCTATAAGGGAGACGCGACGCGTATCATCGACCTCGGCGGAAATCTGGCCGTCCCAGGCTTAATTGATAGCCATGGCCACTTCATGGGTACGGGCAAGGCAAAAATGGAGCTGAACCTGGCTGCCGCCAAAAACTGGGATGAGATCGTCGCCATGGTCAAAGAAGCGGTTCAGAAAGCGAAGCCCGGCGAATGGATCACAGGTCAGGGCTGGCACCAGGAAAAATGGGACAAAATTCCCCAACCCAATATCGCCGATCTGCCTTTCCATCATGACCTCAGCAAGGTCTCGCCGGATAATCCCGTGTTGCTCACCCATGCCAGCGGGCATTCCTGTTTGGCCAATGCCAGAGCCATGGAGCTCGGCGGTGTTACCAAGTCCACACCGAACCCGGCCGGCGGAGAAATCGTGAGAGACTCACAGGGAAACCCCATCGGAGCGTTCATCGAAACTGCTCAGGGTTACATCGGTCGGGCCTTGGCCGGCGATCAAATGAAGAGGACCCCGGCCGAGACTCAAGCCCAAGAGGAACGCGCCATTCAGTTGGCGGTGCAGGAGTGCCTGTCCAAGGGAATCACGAGCTTCCATGATGCTGGCGCTTCTTTCAAGACCATCGATTTGTACAAAACCCTCGCTGACCAAGGGAAACTGGGAATGCGCCTGTATGTCATGATCCGCGAAGGAAACGACGCTCTGAAGGAGAGAATGGCGCAATACAAGATTATCGGGGCGGGCGGGAATCATCTGACCGTCCGGGCGATCAAGCGGCTGATCGACGGCGCCTTGGGCGCTCACGGCGCCTGGCTCCTCGAACCCTATTCCGATCTTAAGGAATCAGCAGGCCTGAACACTACACCTGTCGAGCTCATAAAAGAGACGGCCCGGCTGGCCATCGAGAACGATTTCCAGCTCTGCACCCACGCTATCGGAGACCGCGGCAACCGGGAAACTCTGGATATCTATGAGGACGCTTTCGCATCCCACCCTGAGAAAAAGGACCTGCGCTGGCGCATCGAGCACGCTCAGGTTTTGAACCCGATGGATGTTGCCCGTTTTGGGAGACTCGGCGTGATCGCGGCAATGCAGGGCATTCACTGCACTTCGGACGGCCCTTGGGTGGTTAAAAGGATCGGCGAGAAGCGGGCTGCCGAAGGAGCCTATGTTTGGCGGGAACTCATCGATGCAGGCGCCTTAATCTGCAACGGGACAGATACTCCCGTCGAAGACGTAAACCCGATAGCGTCGTTCTATGCGTCGGTCACCAGAAAAATGAAAGACGGAACGCCCTTCTTTTCTGGCCAACGCATGACCCGGGAAGAGGTGTTGCGTTCGTATACCTGGAATGGAGCGTATGCCGCCTTTCAGGAGGATATCCTCGGCTCGCTCGCGGCCTCTAAGCTGGCCGACATTACCGTTCTCTCCAAGGACATCATGAGCGTTCCTGAGGACGAGATTCTGAGCACCGAAGTTGTCTATACAATCGTCGGGGGACAAGTGCTCTATCAAAAAAAATCCTAACCGACGCAGGGAGGAAAGGATGGGTGGCTTTTTTGGCGTTGTGTCCAAGGTGGATTGCATCAACGATCTGTTCTACGGCACAGACTATCATTCCCACCTGGGGACAAAAAGGGGAGGCTTGGCTGTCTACCGACCCGACGGGTTTGTCCGGGTTATCCATAGCATCGAGAACGATCAGTTCCGCTCCAAATTTGACCCGGATATCGCGATCATGCATTCCCGGGCAGGTGTTGGCGTCATCAGCGATTATGACGACCAGCCCCTCCTCATCCGCTCTCATCTGGGGGATTATGCTATTGTCACGGTCGGAGCCATAAAGAATGCCGAGGCGCTGGCCAAGGAGGCTTTTAAAACCCGACGTCTTCATTTCTCTGAAATGAGCGGGGGCGAGATCAGCCCGACCGAGCTGGTCGCAACTTTAATCAACCAGGAAGAAACATTCGAGGCCGGAATCGAGAGAGCGCAGGAGGCAATCGAGGGTTCATGTTCCTTGCTTCTTCTGACGCAGCAAGGAATATATGCTGCCCGGGACAGATGGGGCCGGACTCCCGTGGTGATCGGCCGAAAAGAGGTCAGCTTCGCGGTCGCCCTGGAGACCTGCTCCTTTCCCAACCTTGGTTTGAGGACCGAAAAATATCTCGGTCCCGGAGAGATTGTCTTTATCAGCGCGGACGGATATGAACGCAGGAAACCTCCGCGAGAAAAAATGCAGATCTGCGGCTTCCTCTGGGTTTATTATGGTTATCCCGCTTCAAGCTACGAGGGCATTAACGTGGAATGGGCGCGAAACCGCTGCGGCGCATTCCTGGCCCGGCGCTATCCAATTGATATCGATTTTGTGGCCGGAATCCCGGACTCAGGCATCGGCCACGGCCTTGGCTATGCCGCCGAGGCGCGCATTCCTTTTAAAAGGCCCTTCGTCAAGTACTCGCCCACCTGGAACCGCAGTTTTATGCCCCAAAATCAGGTCGTGCGGGACATCGTGGCCAGGATGAAGCTCATCCCGATCAGAGAGCTGATCGAAGGGAAAAGATTCCTGTTTTGCGAGGATTCGATCGTCCGGGGCACCCAGCTTAAGGATACGATTCAGAGGCTTTATGAGGCCGGTGCCCTGGAAGTCCACATGCGGCCGGCCTGTCCTCCTCTTGTCTACAGCTGTAAATTCCTGAATTTTTCGACCTCAAGGTCTGAGCTCGACCTGGCGGCCAGGAGGGCCATCCGGGAGCTCGAAGGCGATAATGTCCGCGACGTAAGCGAATACTCCCGGAGCGGAACGGAAAAATACAAGGCCATGGAAGAAAAAATCCGCCGCCGGCTCAACCTGACAACGCTCAAATACCAGCTTTTAGAAGACCTCGTCGAGGCCATCAGCTTGCCCAAAGACAAGACTTGCACCTATTGCTGGGACGGGACAGAAGCACCCTGACCTGAGTTCTGAGGAAAGGGAAGATTTTTGGGCAACCCAGCTGGAATATTGGCTCAGTGACTGAATCAGGATAAAATCGGAATGGAGGTTATAAATCATGTCTATTCTTTTTTTAATCGGGAGAATGGTCGTCGGCGGCTACTACATTTATAACGGGCTTCACCATTTTTTGAGTTTTACAATGCTCGCCGGCTACGCTAAGAGCAAAGGAGTTCCTCTGCCTGGGATATCGGTGGCCGTGGCCGGAGTCCTTCTTTTTGTGGCCGGACTCAGTCTCCTCCTAGGTTTTTACCCCGAGGTTGGAGTAGCGGCACTTGTCCTGTTCTTCATCCCCGTCAGCCTTTTGATGCACAATTTCTGGTCCGTCGGGCCAGACGAGAAAGCCATTCAGATGATCAATTTCACCAAGAATATGGCTCTCTTGGGTTCGGCCTTGATGTTCTTGAAGATCGGGAAACCCTGGCCCTTCAGCCTCGGCTAAGGAGCAACATTTCTTGGCCTAGCCACTGCAGCCAGATAGGAGACGGGCTGAATGTTGGCAAAAAATAGAACCGGCCGGGTTGGGCTCATCCTTTTTTCTTTTTGCATTGGTCTCGTTCTCTTTGCATCCTGTCACAAAAAGACCGAGGAGGACATCATCCTTGAGCTCATTGATACCCTGGCCCGGCTGGCGGAGAAAAAGGACCTGGAAACGATCATGACCTATTTTGCCGATGATTTTTCGGATTTTGAAGGCCGGGACAAGCCTGGGCTCAAAGCCTTGCTGGCAGGCTACTTCAGCGGCCGCACAGGAATTGTCGTCCACCCGCTGAGCAGCCGCATCGATGCGTTGGAGTTCAGTCAAGCTTCCCTGGAAACGGAGGTGGCCCTTTCTTCGGGGGGAGCCGAGGCCTTGCGCCGGCTGGTCAAGATTTCCCCAGACAATTACAGGATCAAGATTGGCCTGGTTAAGGACGGGACGAGCTGGCTCATCCAGTCTGCGGAATGGTCCTATATCAGCCTCGACGAACTCTTCCCGGAATCCCTGACCGTACTCAAAAAAATATTTCCCAATTTGTGAGGGTTGCCATAAAATAAGTCCAATATGAAAAACTATTCCACGGAGATTCTGATCGTCGGCGGAGGGCCGGCCGGGTATACGGCTGCCCTGTATGGGGCGAGGGCGGGGAAACGGACACTGATTCTTCAGGGAAGGGGAGCCTCGCGGCTTGGGGTTGGGTACACTATCGAGAATTACCCCGGGTTTGACTCGATCTCCAGCCAGGAGCTCCTGGGAAAGTTCAGGGAACAGGCTCAACGTTTTGGAGCGGAGGCAGTCAGCGAGGACGCCATAGACTTCAACCTCTCCTCCGACCCGAAATACGTGGTCACGCGTGATAGCCTTTTCGAAGCCAAGGCTGTAATCCTGGCCACTGGCAAACCGGTCGCCAGGGAAAGGATGATCCCGGGAGAAGACAGGCTCCTCGGAACAGGAGTCAGTTATTGCGTGACATGTGATGGACCTCTCTACCGCGGCCTTCCCGTGGCCGCCTACGGTTTATCTGAAGAGGCGGCCGAAGACGTGCTCGCCCTCCACCAGCTGGGCTGTCAGGTTCACTGGATTCCCGGAGGGTCCAAAGAGGGCCGAGTGCGGGCCGGATTGCTCGAGGAGATCGAGAGGAAAAAAGTCCTCGTCTATTGGAAAACGGCGGTCAAGGAAATTGTCGGCCAGAAAGGAGTTGAGAGGCTTGTTCTGGATAAGGAGGGAAAGAAGGAAGAGCTTGAAATCTCTGCGTTTTTCATTTTCAGGGAAAGCCTGACTTCACCCCTTTTTGCCAAGGCCGGCCTCAAGCTTGATCACAAACAATGCCTGGCTGTTGACCGTTTTCAGAGGACCAATATTGAAGGAGTTTTTGCGGCCGGGGACATCACCTGCGGCGGAATGCAGGTCGTTACGGCCGCTGGCGAGGGTGCCGTGGCCGCTATGCAAGCTATAATCTATCTTAGACAAAAACCCTGAAGTGGGTATTATGCTCAGGCAAAAGTCCGCAGCTTGTCACTGAAGCTGGGATCCTGGAGCTTTCGCAGGGCATTCAATTCAATCTGCCTGATCCGCTCTCTTGTCACCTGAAGCCGGGAGCCGACCTCTTCCAGGGTCTGATCGCCATTATCATCGAGGCCAAACCTTAAGCGGATGACTTCGGCCTCTCTATCGCTGAGCTTGTTGAGCGCCTGTTCAATCTGCTCCCTGAGGCTATTGTGGATCACCGTATCAGGAGGCGAGGGCGTGCCCGTTTCCTCCATCAAATCGCCAAGAGCGCTTTCCCCGTTCTCTCCAATGGGCGTCTCAATGGACACTGTCTCCCTGGTGTTCTGCATGATTTCTCTGATTTTCGCCACGGAAAGGCCAGCCATTTTGGCGGTCTCATGAAGAGTGGGCTCTCTTCCGTTCATCTTCACGAAAGCCTGGGTAATCCTGGTCAGCCTTTGGAGGGTTTCACTCATGTGGACCGGAATCCGGATTGTCCTGGACTGGTCGGCAATGGCCCTAGTAACCGCCTGCCGGATCCACCAGGTGGCATAGGTGGAGAGCTTGTGGCCCAGACGATAATTGAATTTATCGACAGCCCTGATGAGGCCGATGTTCCCTTCCTGGATCAAGTCGAGAAAGGCCAAGCCCCGGTTCTGATATTTTTTGGCGATGGACACAACCAGCCTGAGATTGGCGGCGACAAGTTCATTCTTGGCCTCATCCCGGAGCCGCTTCCCGCGCTTTATTTCCTTCAGGATCTTTATTGCCTCCGTTGATTTTTTTTTGCTCCGGTCTCGGCTCGCCGAGCCCAACTTCTCCAAAATCCTTGATGTCAGAGTGTCTATGTATCCGGGCCTGAGGTCGAGCTCTTCGAGGCGTTGACGCAGTGTTAGGACCAGCCTCCCCCGGGCAAACCGGTATCTCTTCGAGCGTGGAAGACGGCGCAAGCGCGAGGCCGTCTTTTTAATCGTCTGGATCCTGGCGGCAATGGCCTTGACTTTGGCCGAGACCTTTTCGCCCTCGATCTCTTGTTCGGTGACTTCAAATATCTCCCGGAGCGAATCTGGGTTGCGCTTGACCCTGTCCTCAATTGCTTCGATTTCATTGAGGAAAAACGGCGTCCTGAGCAGGCCCTTGAGGATTGCCTTTTTCCCTTTTTCCACGCGCCGGGCCAGGCCGACTTCCCCTTCCTTAGTCAGGAGCATAATCCGGCCCATGTCTTTGAGATAAATCCTGACCAGGTCAGTGTTGTGGTCATGCCCGTTTGAGGGCGCGGGTTTCTGCTTGAACGCATCCTCCGAACCCGAGGGCCCGGCCTCGGCCAGAACTCCCAGACCGGTCCACCTGGTCCGGCCGTCCTCTGGAAAACCGATTCTGTCCTCACAGAGAGATTCGTCGTCCTCCCCGTACGGGGGCAGGATATTATCGAGGTCTTCGTCTGAGGTTATCCGATATTTTGCCATATGTTCACCCTTATATCCTACTATTCATATAGTAATACTATAAATATGCCCACACCGTTGCATTGTCTTTCAGCTCTAAAAAAAGCTGGCTGTCTTGGGGAATCAGCAAAAGGAGGGGTTTGGGATAACGGTTTCCAGCCCAGCCAGCAAAACCAGAAACCATTTATATTATATAATAGTTTTCCTATAGAATCAATAGGAATTTCCCCGATTTTAAAAAATTGTTGCCATTTGACCCCGCTCCTGGTATATTTTTAGGGCGATTTTGCCCGGTCAGGCAGGATGAACAAGAATCTCCGCAAAAAACTGACCCGGACGACTAATTTAATAAGAGGACGATTCGGTATGCCCAAGAAGAAGCCGCCCGCCCGCACTCCCGGAGAAAGGAGAATAGACAGCCGCATCCGCGAGGAGGACAAGGTCGTTGTGGAGCTGCTGTCGGATATTGATCCTCCGCCCACGAAAAAGGTTTTCAACGCCCTGACCAAGGATATCTCGCCCGGCGGAGTTCGTCTCATGACGAACATACTTTTGCCAGTGGGTTCCCTGATCAAGATGGAACTCGCCCTTTCCAAGCGCCGCAAATTAATCCAAGCCACAGGGAAAATCTGCTGGAGCAGGAGTATCTACAGCGAAGAGCTGTTCGAAATGGGCGTTGAGTTTACCGAGATTGCCCTCGAAGACAAGATGGCTCTTCTGGAGCATACCTACAAGCAAGACTAATCATTCTCGCTCGAAAGCCACGCCGCTTCAGCTCTACTGAGAGAGTCGGTCTTCAGACTGAGATGAGGGACAATGCGTTCAAGCAAGAAGACTCTATTTATGTTCCTTAGGGCGGCGCCTGTTTTTCTGCTTGTTGCTGTTTTCTTGCGAACGGCGTCCGGCCAGAGCGTTTTCAAAGTGCGAACAGAGAAGCCGGTTCTCCACGGGAAGCACTGGGTCGCCATCACCGGAAAACCTTTGGCCGCAACCGCGGGAGCGATGATCTTCCAAAAGGGGGGAAATGCCGTGGATGCGGCTTGCGCCATGCTCGCCGCAGTCTGCACCATGTATGATGCCCTGAGCTGGGGCGGAGAGACCCAGGCGCTGATCTACAATCCTGTTACCAAAAAAGTCATCGGAGTCAATGCCCTTGGAGTTGCACCTGCAGGCGCCATGGCCGATTTCTTCCGTGAGAAAGGAATGAAATATCCGCCCGCTCAAGGTCCGCTGGCCGCCGTCACTCCGGGGACCCCCGGAGGCCTCTTGGTCATGCTGGCTGAATACGGCACTCTCAGCCTTAAGGATGTGCTAGTGCCGGCCCTCCAAATGGCGGAGGGATATCCGGTTGAGAAGCAGTTGGCCGAGAGCATTGAAAAGCAGAAAGAAAAAATTAAGGAATGGCCGTATTCCCGGAAGGTCCTTCTGCCTCATCTCGGGCGAGAATGGGAGGCGCCAGAGGCCGGAGAAATCTTCCGCCAGCCCGACCTGGCCGCCACGCTCAAGAAACTAGTTGAGGCCGAGGACCGGGCCCTGGCTGCAGGCAAGAGCCGTAAAGAAGCCATATCCGCTGCCTATGACCGCTTTTATAAGGGCGACATCGCCCGAGAATTCGTCCGCGGGTGTCAGGAGCAGGGCGGGCTGATCACGCTTGAGGATTTGGCCAATTGGCAGGTCTGCCTCGAGGAACCAGTAGTGGCCATGTATAGGGGCATCGCCGTCTATAAGCTCACTTCGTGGGTCCAGGGACCGGTCATGCTCCAGGCCCTCAATATGCTTGAGAATCTCGACCTCAAGGCCATGGGTTACAATACCGCCGAATACATTCACGCCCTCTATCAGGTTATGAATCTGGCCTTTGCCGACCGCGATTTCTATTACGGAGACCCCTATTTTCCGCCCGAAGAGCCGCTCAAGGGCCTGCTCTCAAAAGAATATGCCAGGGCAAGGCTCAACGAGATCAACTGGAAGGTAAATGATCCAGCCGTCAAGCCGGGCGATCCCTATCCGTTTGAAGGCAGGAAGAATCCTTATCTGCATTACCTGGAAAATTGGGGGGGCACGGCAACAATCGTCTCCGAGGCGCCTTCAGGCTTCTTTTCCGGCACAACGTCCATCCAGGCCGCTGATGAGAATGGGTGGGTTGTCTCGGTGACTCCGAGTGGAGGATGGATACCGGCCTGCCTTGCCGGGAACACGGGAATCGGAATGAGCCAGCGCATGCAAAGCTTTGTCCTCGACGAAGCGGAAAATCCTTTCAATGTAGTTACGCCTGGAAAGAGGCCGCGGGCGACGCTCACACCCGGACTGGCCCTTAAGGACGGAAGGCCGTTTCTTTCATTCGCTGTTCAGGGCGGCGACACCCAGGATCAAAACTTGCTTCAATTTTTCCTGGACATCGTCGAGTTCGGGATGGATGTCCAGCAGGCCTCGGAGGCGCCGAATATCACGAGCTATCAGATGCGCAGCTCTTTCGGCGACCACGAGTGCTCTCCGGGCAAGCTCAACCTGAATGAACAAGTCCCGGAAGAGGTGAGAAGGAAGCTGGCAGCGATGGGCTACAGGCTAAGTTTTGAGAAACGCACCTCGGGCCCGATCAATGCGATTTTCTTCGACTGGAAACACGGCACTTTTTGGGGAGGCTCGAGCAATTATGGCGAAGACTACGGAATAGCGTGGTAAAACAGGCGAGAGCAGGCAATTAGGCATACTATTAAAGGGGAGCGTCCCCAAGATCTTTGCTTGACAAACGAGCGCGCATATTTTTAAATAAAACTATGAAAACCAAAAAAGTTTTGTCAGTTCTCAACAATTCGTCGACGGAGGCGGACAAAACGCATGCCCGCATTCTCGAGGCCGCCCGCGCCGAGTTCATTCAGTTCGGTTTCAGTCAAACCACTGTTGATGAGATTGCCTCCTCACTCGGCATCAGCAAAGCGACCCTCTATAAGTATTTTTCCAGTAAAGAACAGCTTCTGAGAGAAATCGTCTTCGGGTTGCTGGGCGCCATAGAGGCTGAGGTGGAGGCGGTCATTCAGGACGAGCAGAGAGATTTCGTCGAAAAACTGCGAGACATACTGTCCTCCCTCGGCCTGAAGCTTGCAGAAATCGGAGGCCTGCTGACCATCGATATTCAGAGAAATGCACCGGAAATCTGGAAAGAGATCGATGAATTCAGGAAAGTGAAAATCCTGTCCAAGCTCAAGCGGGTCATTCAAGAGGGAGTGGAAAACGGTGTGTTCCGGTCAGATTTCAACCAGGACCTCCTTGTCTTGATGTACATCACCCTCATCCAAAGCATCATGAACCCCGCTACCCTGGTCCAATTCTCTCTCTCTTTCAGCGAAGGCTTCGAGATGATTATCAAGATCGTCCTCGAGGGCATTCTGACAGAAAAGGGGAGGGCCAAGTATCTCTCCCCAATGTTGCGGCCCCAACAAAAAACCTCATAGGAGAAACACGATGTTCAGCGCAAAATTGGCAAACAGGCTTTTTATGCGGGCATGCCTCCTTATGGCGGCGGCCATTTTTCTGTCCTGCCAAAACAGCAAAGATAAATCCGTTATCAGCGCGTCTGGAACGATCGAGGCCATCGAAGTCAACGTCTCCTCTAAAACGTCAGGACAAGTGGAGAAAATGCTCGTCGACGAGGGAACCCAAGTGAAAATTGGAGATACTTTAGCCATCGTCGATAGTTCCTCTTTGGCAGTCCAGCTTGCTCAGGCTCAGGCGGGCGTCGACCTGGCCGAGGCTCAGCTCCAGCTCCTCCTCAAAGGCGCCCGCATTGAGGACATCCGGCAGGCCGAAGAAGCGATGAAGCAGGCCGAAGCGAACCTCAGGGTTGCCCGGGAAGACCGAGACCGGTTCCGCGAGCTTTTCGCCAAGCAAAGCGCCACGGCCAAGCAGAATCAAGATGCCGAGGCCCGCTATATCGTCGCCCAGGCTCAATATGAAGCGGCCCAGCAAGCTTTCGAAAAATGGAAAACGTACGCCCGGCCAGAGGAGATTAAATCGGCCCGAGCCAGGCTCGACCAGGCCGTCGCCGCCCGGGACCTGTTGAAGAAGACAATTGCCGACTCAACGATCACGTCTCCTACGGCCGGCATTGTCACCAACAAGGCCATCGAGCAGGGAGAATTCGTCGGACCCGGCACAACCCTCCTGACGATCGCCGACCTCAGCGAGGTCCATCTCAATATCTATGTCACCGAAATCGAGCTCGGGAAGGTTCGCCTCGGCCAGGAAGCGGACGTCACGATTGATTCCTATCCTGACCGCGTCTTCAAAGGCACAGTGTCGTTTATTTCGCCTGAGGCAGAATTCACTCCCAAGAACGTCCAGACCAAGGAAGAAAGGGTGAAGCTCGTCTTTAGAGTCAAGATCCAGGTTCCCAACCCGGAAAACATCCTCAAGCCCGGAATGCCCGCCGATGCTTTGATCCGGGCCAATTCTCCCGTCTCCAGCTCGAAGGAGGTTCATCCTGACTGATTTTGCCGTCGAAGCAGAAGGCTTGACCAAGCACTTTGCCGCTGTAAAAGCGGTTAAGAACCTTCATTTTAATGTCAACAAGGGAGAGCTGTTCTTCATCGTCGGCCCGGACGGAGCTGGAAAAACAACCACGATCCGGATGCTCAGCGGTATCATCAGGCCGACGGCGGGCCGGGCCAGGGTCCTGGGGTTCGACCTTGTCAAAGACAGCGACAAGATCAAGAGACGGATCGGCTATCTCTCCCAAAAATTCACGCTTTACTATGACCTAACTGTCGATGAAAACATCGAATTCTTCGCCGAGGTCCATCAGGTCAAAAATTTCAAAGGCCGTCGCGACGAGCTTCTGGCCTTCACCCGGCTCGAGCCCTTCCGGCGGCGCCTGGCCGAGAATCTTTCAGGCGGGATGAAACAGAAGCTTGCCCTTGCCTGCACGCTCATCCACACGCCCGACCTCCTCCTGCTTGACGAGCCGACGACAGGCGTTGACCCGGTCTCCCGGCGGGACTTCTGGAAGATCGTCTTGCGTCTCCTCCAATCCAAAATCACTGTTGTCATGACTACACCCTACCTCGATGAGGCTGAACGGGGAACGCATGTCGCCCTGATGCACAACGGAAATTTCGCCGTCGTCGACACCCCGCAGTACATAAAAACTTTAATGAAAGGGTCGATCGTCGAGTTTGTCTGCCAGGACTTTCGCAAAGCCTCGGCGGTCGCGAAAAAGCTAGCCGGAGTCACAGAGGTTCAGGCCTTCGGGGACAGGCTCCACCTTGTCCTCAGGGATATGGAAAAAGATTTCCCGGAAATCAGGCGCCGCCTCGAGGAAGAAGGGGTCCGTTGCGACCAGTGGCGCAGCATTTCGCCATCCCTTGAGAACGTCTTTATTTCCCTGACAAAAAAAGACTCTGAGGTTGGGCCCGAAGCTTAGGAGCAGCGACTGATGGCAGAAAACTCCATAGAGGTTTATGACCTGACGAAAAAATTCGGCAATTTTGTGGCCGTCGACAAGGTCAGTTTCAACGTAGCCAAGGGCGAAGTGTTCGGGTTTCTCGGGGCTAACGGCGCCGGCAAGTCGACAACAATCCGGATGCTCTGCGGCCTTCTTACCCCGACTTCAGGCAACGCCAAGGTGGGAGGCTTTGACATCACCCGGGAGCCGGAAAAAGTCAAAAAAACGATCGGCTACATGTCTCAGAGATTTTCTCTTTATGAAGACCTTACAGTTGAAGAGAATATCCGCTTTTTCGGCGGTATCTACGGCTTGACTCGGCGCCAGGTCAATACACGAATGTCCTGGGCTGTAGAAATGGCCGATCTCAAGGGCAGAGAACATTCTTTAGCCGGAGAGCTGGCAGGCGGCTGGAAGCAGCGCCTCGCTCTTGGCTGCGCAGTCCTCCATGAACCCAAGATCATCTTTCTCGATGAGCCGACTGGCGGAGTGGACCCGGTCTCAAGGCGCCAGTTCTGGGACCTGATCAATGATCTTTCTTCGGGCGGCGTGACTGTCTTTGTCACGACTCATTATCTCGACGAAGCGGAATACTGCCACCGGATCATGCTCATGCACGCCGGCGCGCTAATCGCCGGAGGAGGACCCCAAGAACTCAAGGAGAAGTACATCCCGCATTCCATTCTCGAAGTGGAGTGCCGAAGGCCCATCGAAGCTATGGAGTTGCTCCAGAAGCAGGATTGGGTGATAGGAACGTCCGTCTTCGGCAATCACCTCCACGTCAGTGTCGCCAGCGAATCCGAGGACCGGCAAAGAATCTCCGCGCTGTTGCTTCAAAACAAAATCGCGGTTGACCATATCGAGCGGATCGTGCCTTCGCTCGAGGACGTTTTTTTGCATCTCATCGAGGAGAGGACCAAAGAGGCGTCGGTCCAGGGCTGAGGAGCGCAAGCAGCCATGTTTGAACGCATCAAACCTTTTGTGAAGAAAGAGCTCAGGCAAATCGCCAGGGACAGGCGCGTCCTCGGAATGCTCCTCCTCATCCCGGCTTTCCTTTTGGTCATGTTCGGATACGCCCTCAACTTCGATGTCAAGCATCTCAATCTAGCTATTCTCGACCAGGAAAACAGCCTCCACAGCCGTGATTTCTACGAACGATTCCAGAATTCAGAATACTTCGACTTTAAATATTCGCCAAGGACCATGAGCGAGATCGACAGGCTCATGGCTGAAGGGAAGATCCAGTTGGCCATCGTGATCCCTCCCGAATTCTCCAAGCGCTTGCTCCAGCAGAAGGAAGTCGCCGTCCAGGTCATTGTGGACGGCACGGAGTCCACTATCGCCGGGACTGCCTTCGGCTATGTCAACGCCATCGCCCAGAGTTATGGGAGCGAGATTGTGCTCGAAGCGATGGCCCGAAAGGGAAGGCGCGGCGAGTTGACGCCTGTCGATAACCATCCGCGGGTCTGGTTCAACCCCGACCTTAAGAGCGCCCGCTTCTTCGTCCCCGGGCTCATGGGGTTCATTTTGATGATCGTCGTTGTCATTAGCACTTCCCTTTCTGTTGTTCGGGAAAAGGAGCGAGGCTCCCTTGAACAAATCACGGTTTCGCCAGTAAGGCCCATGGACTTGATCTTGGGCAAGACGATTCCCTATGCCATTATTTCGATTATATCAGCTCACCTTGTTCTGCTCCTGGGCTACGTCCTTTTTGACGTTTCCATCAAGGGAAGCTATCCCGTGCTTTTGTTGGGCATGGTTTTGTTCCTCGTCAGCGGTCTGGGGTTGGGCCTCTTTATCTCCACCATCGCCCGGACACAGCAGGCTGCTTTCATGCTCTCTGTTCTGACGACTTTGCTCCCCACGTTTATCCTGTCAGGGTTTGTCTTTCCCATCCGCAACATGCCCGTGGTCATCCAGATCATCACTTATTTCATTCCGGCGAGATATTTCCTTTCCATCTTGAGGAGCATCATGCTCAAAGGGGTCGGGCTGAACGCGTTTTGGGCCCAGATGGGATTTCTGCTGATTTTCGCCGTCCTGATTCTTAGCGTGAGCTCAGTCCGGCTGGGAAGAATCATTAAAGAAGGATGAAATCTTGAGAAAGATCGGACACATCATCCGCAAGGAGTTCTTGCAGCTCCGCCGCGACCCGCGGATGTTTCCGATCCTCTTCATTTCGCCGATCCTCCAGCTCTTTCTTCTCGGATATGCCGCCAACCTCGATATCAAGAATATCCCCGCCGTTTTTTGCGACCTCGACCGGACAGCGGCAAGCCGCGATTTCATCTCCCGGTTTCCGCATTCGGGCTACTTCACTCTTAAAGCGGTTGTCAACCGGATGGATGAAGTTGACGGTTATATCGACAAAGGAAAGGCCTCTCTGGCCATCATCATCCCGCGAGGCCTGGGAAGGCGCCTGGCCGGCCAGAAACCGGTGCGGCTTCAAATCATCATTGACGGCGCCGAAAGCCAGTCCGCCATCATCGCCCTCAATCATGCCTCGAGGATCGCGGCCAAGTACTCGCAGCAGATCCTTCTCGAAAGGCTGGCCCGCGTCTTCCCGAGAGAGGATATCGTCCGGGTTAACCCCGAGATCCGGGTCTGGTATAATCCCGAACTCAAGAGCCGGAACTTTATGATTCCCGGTGTTCTGGGCCTCCTCCTCATGGTTGTCACCACAATGCTGACGTCGCTCGGGATCATCAAAGAAAAAGAGTCAGGCACGATGGAACAGTTGATCGTGACTCCCATCAGACCATACGAACTGATCCTGGGAAAGCTTCTGCCCTTCTTTCTCATCGGTCTCATCGATATTATCCTCGTCGTTGTGGTGGCCACATTTTGGTTCAGGGTTCCCATCAAAGGGGATCCGTTCCTTCTCCTCGGCCTCAGCTGCATCTATATGCTGACTACGCTAGGGATGGGGCTTCTGATCTCGACCCTTTCCAAAAACCAGCAGCAGGCCATGCTGACATCCGTGTTTTTTATGACGCCGACAATGATCCTTTCCGGATTCATCTTTCCCATAGAGAATATGCCAAGAGTAATTCAGTATTTCACGTATCTTGTGCCCCTGCGATACTATCTTGTCATTATCCGAGGACTCTTCCTAAAAGGCGTCGGACTGGCTGAACTCCTGCCTGAAACGGTCGCTCTCCTCGGGATCGGATTGGGGATTCTCGGGCTGAGCGTCCTGAGGTTCAGGAAAAAACTGGAATAGGCTGCCTCTGGGCGGCATCCGTCCCGCCCAACATGTTTTAGGCAGCAGTTTGAATAACTCTCTGGCATAGAATATAATAATCATATGAAAAAAAGGGTTTTCTTTGGGATATTTTTTGTGCTTCTTTTTGTCCTGAATATCGCGGCTCTTGCCCAGAAAAAGCGATCGGTCAAGGACCTCGACCCGATGTACCAGAAATGGCTGCAAGAGGAAGTCGTTTACATCATCACGCCAAAGGAAAAAGACGTCTTTCTCCAGCTCGAAACCGACCAGCAAAGAGAGAAGTTCATCGAGGCTTTCTGGAAAGTCAGAGACCCAAACCCCAACACCCCGGAGAATGAATTTAAGACGGAACATTACCGCAGAATTCAGTACGCCAACCAATACTTCGGCAAAGAGGGGCCCGGCGAGGGTTGGCGTTCAGATATGGGAAGAATTTACATCATTCTGGGACAGCCGAAAACGATCGAAAGATTTGAAAACGTGACCGAGGTTCGACCGACCATCATCTGGTTTTATGACGGCATGATCGAATACGGGCTTCCCAATTCCTTCAATGTCGTTTTCTTCAAGCGGGATTCTGTCGGCGAATTTATCCTCTATTCTCCCATTCAATTTGGGCCGCAAAATCTTTTATGGAATTATTCAGGGGATATGTCGGATTATCGCTCGGCATTCAACGAGCTTTTCGACGTTGAGCCGACGATTGCCAATGTCTCCTTGACTCTTATTCCCAGCGAAGCTCAATATACACTCGGCCCGTCGCTCGCCTCAGAAGTCCTGATCGGCCAGAAAATCCCTCAGGCCGGCTACGAAAAAGTCAAAGACGCCTATGCCGAGAAACTCCTCGCCTACAGGGATATTATTGAAGTCGATTATACGGCCAACTATATCGATAGCGATAGCTTTGTCGGGGTTATCCAGGAAAAAAGCGGCATCGCTTTTGTCCATTACCTTATCGAGCCGAAGAGGCTCTCGGTTGAGCAATCGGGCCA
>CAZLFV010000034.1:22889-24694 GCA_964558915.1 uncultured Eubacteriales bacterium
TCTTCGTTCATTATCTGATCGAGCCACAGAAACTGACGTTTGAACAATATGAAAATACTTATAAATCGAACCTGGAAATAAACGGCAATGTGAAAGACCTGAGTGGGAAAACGGTCTATCAGTTCGAGAGAAAAGTCCCGATCACCATGACCGAGAGCCAAATCGACAAAATCAAGGCCAAACTGTTCAGCTTTCAGGATATGTTTCCTCTGATCCAGGGACAATATCGGCTGAGCGTGCTTCTCAAAAATGTCGTTTCCAAGGAATTCACCTCGATCGAAGCCGACCTCACGATTCCGGAGGCGAAGTCTCTGCGATTGAGTCCGCTCACTCTCGCGAACAGGACTGATAAGAACTCTCAATACAAAGGCCAGAACAAGCCGTTCCTCATGGAAAATGTCCAGCTCGTGGCCTCGCCGCGGAATGATTTCACGCGGGAAGACACTCTGACACTCTATTTTCAGGTCCTGGGCCTCACCCCGGATCTCAAGGAGAGCGGAACCTTAGAGTATGACTTGTTCAAGGAGGACGTCAAAGTCCGGTCGTTTGTTAAAAGCATCAAGGATTATCCGAGCCAGACAAATTTTTTCGAAGAACTCAGCCTGGCCGATCTCGTTCCCGCCAATTACATGATCAAAGTTTCTCTCCTGGACAAAAATCAGGCAGCGCTTCTCTCGGAACAGAGCTTTTTCTATATTAGCCCGATGTCCGGTCTTCCCAGACCCTGGGTTCTTTCTTTGCCCAAGCCTCCTGATAATGACCCGGAAATTATCAACATCCTGGGAAATCAATACTTTAACAAACAGGACATCTCCAGAGCCAGGACGCTCCTAGAAGCGGCCTGCAGAAAAGACCCGTCATCCGAACAGTTCGCTCTGGACCTCTGCCGGGTTCTCTTGCTGACGAAAGAATACCAGCCTCTAAAACAGATCGCGCTTTCATTTGTGAGAGAGAAACAAAAATATGATTTTCTGCAGGTGCTCGGGCAAGCCCACCAGGGCCTGGCCGAGTTCAGCGAGGCCATTGCCGTCTACAAAGAATACCTGACCCGTTTCGGGACCAACCTCAATGTCTTGAACGCGATCGGGCATTGCTATTATCGCCTGGGCAACATCCCGGAAGCTCTTGCCGCCTGGAACAGGTCTCTCCAGATCAGCCCCAATCAGGAGGAGATCAGAGCGTTGGTCAAATCCCTTGAGGAGAAAAAGTGAAAAAGAGGATTCTTTTGGTTTCCTATCTCTCCTCGTTCCTTTTTTTCCTCTGTTGCGCAGCCTATCGGATTCCGAAATCCCTTGACCCCGAGAGCGAGGAATTCCTGTCCAAAGTGAGGTATCTTATTACTAAAGAGGAGCAGAAAGCGTTTCTGGCGCTTCCAGCCTCCGAAAGACGCGGTTTTATCGAGAAATTTTGGCAGCAAAGAGACCCCGACCCTTTAACAGAGGCTAACGAATTCAAGGACGAGTACTTCAAGCGGATCGGGGAGGCCAACCTCCTGTTTAAAGAAGGGACGACACAGGGCTGGCTCCAGGACAGGGGAAGGCTTTATATCCTTCTTGGCCCTCCGGACAACAGAGAATGTTACCCCAGGGGCATCACGTTTTACGGCGTTCCGACTGAAATCTGGTATTACGGGTTCTTCCCTATTGTTTTTATTGATGATAACTGGACGGGTTATTACAGGCTCGAACCGGCGAGCGCAGCCCAAATCGGGGTAATCAACCAGACCCAGGTGATGCTTTTGCCCAAACCCCGTTCCGAAAAAGGGAAAGAGCTCTTGGATGCCCACCTCGAGGTCAAGCCGGTCG
>CAZLFV010000035.1:0-11801 GCA_964558915.1 uncultured Eubacteriales bacterium
TCCAGAGACTGCTGACTAAAGCCGACCATATCCT
Organism: uncultured Eubacteriales bacterium; assembly: GCA_964558915.1. Classification (GTDB taxonomy): domain Bacteria; phylum Acidobacteriota; class Aminicenantia; order Aminicenantales; family UBA8522; genus CAZKEW01. The sequence goes on from CAZLFV010000035.1 coordinate 35, forward strand.
CATTGGCGGAGCCATGGCCTACACGTTCTTCAAGGCTCAGGGGTATGAGGTGGGAAAGTCTCTGGTCGAGGACGATAAATTGACGCTGGCGCAGGGGATCCTCAGAAAAGCCAAAGAACAGAACGTGCACTTTCTTCTCCCTTTGGACCATCTGCTGGCCACGGGCATCGACAAAGACGCCCAAACCAAACTGGCCGATTCTTTTCCTTTCCCTGTAGATTGGACAGCCGTTGATATTGGACCAAAAACTGTGGCCGAATATGGCAAAATCATCGCTCCTGCTCAGACGATTTTTTGGAACGGCCCTTTGGGCGTCTTTGAAATAGATAAGTTCTCCCTAGGCACGATCAGAATTGCAGAAGCTGTGGCCGCCTCAAAAGCTGTTTCTATTGTCGGCGGAGGAGATTCCATCGCTGCGGTCGAAAAAGCTGGGGTCAGCAAGAAGATTTCCCACATTTCAACAGGTGGAGGAGCGTCTCTCGAATACCTGGCCAACGAGACGCTTCCAGGGATTGAGGCGCTCGAGGATGAAAAATAGACGTCCGTTTATCGCCGGAAACTGGAAGATGCACTTGACCCAGTTTGAGGCACGGGCGCTGGCGGCAGCAGTCGACCGAGCCAGCCTAGAGCTCCAGGAAGCTGAATTGGTAGTCGCCCCGCCATTTACAGCCCTGAGCGAGGTCGGCAGGGTTCTCACAGGCAGCTCGGTTCGTTTGGCCGCGCAAAACCTGTTTTGGGAAGAAAAAGGGGCCTATACAGGGGAAATCTCGGGCCCGATGCTCAAGGATGCCGGGTGCATTTATGTCATTATCGGACATTCCGAGCGGCGCCAATATTTCCGAGAAACAAATGCGGACGTTAACAAGAAGGTCAAGGCGGCATTGAAATTCGGGCTCCTGCCGATCGTCTGCATCGGCGAATCTCTTGATGAAAGAGAGCGCGGCGAAACCATGGCCAAGGTCTCCAGTCAGGTTGACGGAGGGCTTGAGGGGATCGACGCCGATGGCTTCACTAAGATTATCATTGCCTATGAGCCGGTCTGGGCTATCGGCACAGGAAAAACAGCTATCCCTGCCCAGGCCGAGGAAGTCCACGCCTTTATCAGGGAAAAATTGGCCCAAAAATATGGAAATGATTTGGCTGACTGTGCTATAATTCTCTACGGCGGCTCGGTCAAGCCGGCGAATTCGTTTTCTCTCTTGAGCGAGAAGAACATCGACGGCTTTCTCGTCGGAGGAGCGTCATTGAACGCTGAGTCGTTTATCCAGATTGCGGGAGAGGCCATCAGGGCTTTTAAGGAAAAAAAGTGAGCACGTTAATTCTTATTGTCCACATTTTCATTTGCATCATTCTCATTATTGCTGTGTTGCTTCAGTCCGGCAAGGCGGCTGACCTAGCCGGCGCCTTCGGGGGCGCGGGCAGCCAGACGGCCTTTGGACCCCGGGGAACAGCGACCCTGCTTTCCAAGGCGACAACAATATGCGCTGTGCTGTTTATGATCACCTCTATGGGACTCTGGATCCTGTCGCTAAAGGGCCAGAAGTCGGTTGTCAGAGGAGAGGAACCTACAAAACAGGCTGCTCCGGTCTCAACGGACGTGAAAAAAGAAGCCCAGGCTCCTGCGACAGCTCCGGCCACTGAGAAAAAGGAAGAAGCACAGCAACAGCAGAAGCCGCCTGCTCAGACAGAAACCCAGAAAAAAGAGACTCCGGAAAACCCCAATAAATGAGTGAATGCCGAAGTGGTGGAATTGGCAGACACGCTAGCTTGAGGGGCTAGTTCCTGGTATACGGGAGTAGGGGTTCGAGTCCCCTCTTCGGCATTTCCCCTTCCCCTCTCACGAGCTTCACTAAGTTCTGCTCGCGACCCAGAGTGAAAAATCGGCTTCCGGCATAGCTCCGCTTATCCGGCCCCGCTCTGCTCCCTTAAAAACGACGACAAAAGTCGGCACAGCTTGGATTCCAAAACTCGCGGACAGCTCGGGATTTTGATCGGTGTTGAGCCTCACCACCATGATTTCTCCTGCCCTTCTCTTGGCCAGACGCTCCACGAGCGGGTGCATCATCATGCAAGGACCGCATGTCGGCGAATAGAAGTCAAGAAGGATCGGCAGGCTGGCGCTGTAAAGCCAGTTGTATATCGAGCCAGGAGGAGGTTCGACCACTGTGCCGGGCGTGGGCAATGGATTCTTGCATCGGCCGCAAACAACTGTTTTACGGGCAGCATCCAGAGGATAATTGTTTGTCGCTCCGCAGTGGACGCAGCTCACACGCACTTTTTCGGATGAGGGCATGCCGATATTTCCTTCAGTTCCTAGTTACTTAATTTTCACAGGATAAGGCGGTATCGGAGGCAGCCTAAACTCCTTGGTCTTGAGCTCTTCCAGGATGACTTCAATGGCCTTGTTGAGCTGCTCGTCGATGCCCTCGTATTCCTTGGCCGGGTCATTATCCACATAGATATCCGGCTCGACACCAGTGCCTTCGATAATCCACCCTTTTCCTTCTTCGCTGTAAGGGGCAAACTCGGGCCTAAAAAGCTGGCCGCCGTCCAGGAGCGGCAGCGGGTTGCGGATTCCGACCGTGCCTCCCCAGGTTCTCTTCCCGATGACCTTGCCAAGTTTATACTTTTTGAATCGGTACGGGAAAATGTCGCCGTCGGAAGCGGAGAACTCGTTGATCAGGCAGACCTTGGGCCCGATAAACAGTCCATCAGGGTCCGGACGGGCTGCCGTGTTGCGGGCCATTTCCATCATGGCGATCTCGCGGCGGAGCCTTTCGATGATCATGGGCGAGACGTTGCCGCCCCCGTTGCCACGGACGTCGATGATCAGGGCTTTTTTCTGAAGCTGGGGATAATAATGTTTCACAAATTCGTTTAGACCGGGAACGCCCATATCAGGGATATGGATGTAGCCGACCTTGCCGCCGGTGGCCTTGTCCACCTTCTCGATATTCTCCTCGACCCAGGTGTAATAATAGAGATCATTCTCGCTTTCAATCGGAATGACCACAACGTCGCGGCTTCCCTTCTCTTCGGGCCGGGAGTTGACCTTGAGCGAAACCTGCTTTCCAACAGTGTTATAGAGCGCCTCATATAGATCGGCCATTTTGCTCGTAGGCACGCCGTTAACGGCGATGAGGTATTCGCCCTCTTTAATGTTCACGCCGAGCTCTGTCAGAGGAGAGCGCAGGGAACCGTCCCAATTCTGGCCTTTTAGAATCTTCTTGATTTTATAGAACCCGGTTTGAGTATCCCTTTCAAATTGGGCGCCCAGCATCCCCACCTTGAGCTTCGCCGCGCGAGGCATGTCTCCCCCGCCAACATAGGTGTGGCCGATGTTGAGCTCCCCGATTAATTCGCCTATGACATAGGTCAGGTCCGCCCGATGGTTAACGGCTTGGGCCAAGGGCAGATACCGGAGCTTCATGGCTTCCCAGTCCACCCCGTGCATGTTGGGCGCATAGAAAAAGTACTTCATCTGGCGCCAGCATTCCTCATAAATCTGGTCCCATTCTGCCCTCAAGTCGAGGTTGACTTCCATTTGAGAAAGGTCTAGTTTTTCTTCGATTTTGACCGGGGCCTTGGGAAGGTCAATGATAGCAAATGACTTATCCTTCAGAACGAGCATTTTTTTCTGGTCCGAAGAAATCTCGAAACCGTTGATGTTCCCGAGGTCTTCCTCTTTCCTTTCCGCAAGGTTATAAAGTTTCAAGGACGGTTGCCTGCCTCTGTCCCCATATTTCAGGTAGTAGATGCTGTCCCCCACAGAAACGATGCTCCTATAGTTGGCGACTTCTATAGGGACTCCGATAATGCGGGACTTCAACCCCTCCGAGTCGACTTTAACGATAACTTCCTTTTTAAGTTCAGCCGGCTTGCCCTCCTCGGGTTTGGAGGGTTCTTTTTTCGCTTTTGCCTCTGCAGCAGCGTGCTTTTCTGGCTCTTTTTTGACCTCCACCTCGTCGCTCTTCGGCTCAAACGGTGATTTTATGTCTGCGGCGAGCGTCACAAGGTAGATTCTCGACATGGCCAGATAAGCGTAATTGAACTCCACGCGGCTATAGATGGGGTTGAAATCCCTGTCCGAGACGAAAAAGAGGTATTTTCCGTCGCTGCTGAAGCTCGGCTCGTAGGAATTATACCAGCCGTCTGTGACTTCATGAGTTACTTTGGAGTCCAGAGAGTAGAGGTAGATCTTGGGCATGCCCTCTTTTTCAGGCTTGGAATAGGCGACCCAGCGGCTGTCGGGCGACCAGGCATAGTCACTGATTTCAAAAGCTTCAGCCTGGGCAACTGTGACGGTTTCCTTTTTCTCGACATCAACATAATTCAACCGCAGGAGCTTATCGCTCCAGAGGATTTTTTTGCAGTCCGGCGACCAGTAAATCTGGTATTTGTACGTGTCCGCGTTCTTGGTGAGCTGCTGAGCTTCCCCCTGTCCGTCCTGGGGCATGATGTAAATTTCATCCTCGCCGGTGCGGTCGGAAATATAAGCAATCCATTTGCCGTCGGGCGACCACTTGGAGTTGCGCTCATGAATCCCGGGCGAGTGGGTGAGATTGCGTGTATTTCCGTATTTGACGGGGACGGTGAACATATCTCCCCTGGCGCCGAACAGGCCGCGCTTGCCGTCTGGAGAAATTTCGAAATTCGTCACCTCCTCGCTGACTTTCTTAATCCTGGCACGACCCATAATTTTATCGTCGGCAATAATGATGGGCACTTTTGTTGCCTGCTCGGAGGCGAGGTCGAAGCGGTAGATATAGCCGCCGTTCTCGAACACGATGGCCTTGGGACCGAGAGACGGGAATTTGATATCAAATTCAGCGAAGTTGGTGAGCTTTCTTGTCTCTTTGGAGCGAAGGTCATAGACATAAAGGTTCACCCGTTTATTTTCATCCCGGTCGGAGACAAAATAGATCTTCTCTCCGCTCCACATCGGGATGATGTCGAGGGCCGGATTATTGGTGATGTTTTCAATTTTCTTTGTCTCAAAATTATAAATCCAGACGTCGTCGGCCATGCCGCCGCGGTAGCGCTTCCAGGTGCGGAATTCACGGAAAACGCGGTTGTACGCAAGCTTCTTATCATCCGGAGAAAACGAGCAAAACCCGCCGCGTGGAAGGGGAAGCTCGACCGGAGTCCCGCCAGCTGCAGGAACCAGGAAGAGTTGACCTATAAAAGCATCCCACTCTCTCATCCGTGAGCGGAACACGATGTTCTTGCCGTCATTGGTCCAACCCATGACTAGGTTATTCGGGCCCATGCGGTCGGAAACGTCATCACGGCCAAGAGATGGCGTGTGCGTCAGCCGTTTCGGGGTGCCTCCCTCGGCCGGAATAAGATAGACCTCACGATTGCCATCATATTCGCCTGTAAATGCGATATTCTTGCCGTCGGGCGAAAAACGGGCGAACATCTCGTAGCCGTCGTAATAGGATGTCAGCTTGCGAGCGACTCCGCCGGAAACCGGCACCGTATAGAGGTCGCCGGCATAGCTGAAGACAACTTGGTCTCGAGAGATGGCCGGGAACCTGAGGACACGCGCCTCCTGCTGGGCATAAAACGGAACGGAAAATAGGAAGAGAAGCAGAAGAATTCCTAGGCTCATTCTCATGATTGTTTTCATCGGACCTCCTGGATTAAGAAAAAGAATATACTTAGTCCGAGCTAGCAAATATAACATACGCAAATCCGGCACACAAGTTTTCGTCTTGGACTGTAAGCGTCTCCTGGGTTTAAGGACTGTTCTTTTTTGTGGCGAGGAGAATGGCCTTTCTTTTTTTCTCGTCGAACCGTTCGATGGCATAGCGAAGCGTCGTTCTTGGGATGGCTGGACCGTGTTTGAGAAGAAATTTCTCCAGCCTCTCTAGGTCCGCCTTCCCGGCTTCCCGGAGCAGCCATCCGTTGGCTTTTTGAATAAGGTCATCTATGTCGCCGAAATGAGAGGCGGATATCCCGTAGATTGGATCGAGGAATTCCCCTTTGCGAGCGAATTTGATGAATGAGACAAGGCTGGCGCGCCTGACCCACCGGTTTGGACATTTCGCCCAGGCCTTGATCTCTTCCATGAGCCCTGGATATTTTCGGAGCAACGAGCCCATAGAATCGGGACAAAGCACATCGACGGCCGCCCAATTATTCAGATTATTCGCCTCCAGCCAGCCCTTGATTTTCGGGAACAGAGACTTGGGAAAATCGTTTTTGTATTTTTCGAGAAGGAGAATTGCGAGAGCCTTAGCCTCGTGGTATGGATTTGGCAACAAAATGTCGCAAAGCTCTATGGCGTCCTCAACGCTCCAAACACCTTTGACAATTTGATACATCTCCTTGGCCAGGTCCCTCACTTGGGCGGAGGTCAGGCCGTAACATTGGAACGCTTCCTTGAAATATCTCTGCGCGCCCTCTGCTCTGACCGGGTCGGCCAGTTTTTTTAGACTCTGGATTAAAAGATTCGCAATCTGTTTCGGAGTCTTTTCTTGTGATTTCATTCGAGGTCAGGACGAAAGGCGAATCAATAATCAAAGATGATGAGACCAACTTTGCTTTTCATCTGCTCACGAATGTCTTCTTTGGTGAGCTTCTTCTCTTTCTCTGCCTTGATAGCCTTGAAAAGCTCATAGGTCGAAAGGAGCCCGTTTCCATCCTTGGCCGCCTCGTCGATTTGCTCTTGGGTAAAGGGAATGTCCCTGAGTCTGGCCTCGGCCTCATGAAAATAGTTGCCGATGAGGATGGCCTTCATCTTGGTGTTGTCGAACTCCTGCATCCTTCTGCCCTTGTATCTTTGGAGAAGCAGGCAGTCTTCATCGGTGGCACCGCCCTTTCCGCTGGTTACGGTTATCAGGATGAGCGGGATTGACCGGATCAGCTCTTCAACCAGCTTATCGTTTTCATCCAATAGCCAGATATCCTCTTCCTTAACCCGGATGACACGCTTCCAGTATTCATCCACATCAACGACATTGAGCCAGTTGACGTATTTGAGCGCCCGGATGATAGCCTGCCGGAGGTCTGACCCTTGCGCGACAAGCAGTCTATTGAAGGGCTCTTGCTCGCTGCTCCTGATCTCTTCGATCTGGTCTTCCAGCTTGAGCATAATTTTACGGTGCCTCTCGTTTTCCTCTTCCATCTGTTTGTAGACCTCCAGGAGCCCGGGGAAGACGTATTCTGAGGAATCCAGCCAGTTTTTTTGTTCCTGGATAAAAAAATGGGGCGATATTTTTGGCAGCACCTGATCCAGGAGTAGCTCTGCAACCTCGATATTCTTTTCCTCAAACCAGGGAAGCAGAAGATAGAAGCCCTGGCCTTTTCTCAAGAGGACCGAGACCGGATAGTTCCTGTGGCTTTCCGCCAAGACCTGCAATTCAGCATCATAGGGAGGTTCGACCTCCTTCAAGTCGAGTGTTTTGCCCAGCGCATTCTGCACCTGGAATAACTCGTGAGAATAACAAATGTGCTGTTTGAACCGGCTGAACACGATGCTAAACGGGTTGTCTTTGCTCTCGATGATTTTGTCCGGGAGGTTATTCTCCTCGAATTTCAACCCGGGGATATGGCCGATGATATTGGTGAGATGATACTCCCGGCAACCTCCCACAAAACAAATTATGGCGCCGCCATCGGCAACGATATTCTCGAAATTTTCGCTGTCCCCGACATGCAGCCCGGTTCCGTAGTCGGTCAGGTTGACTTGATAGAAGACAAGGCGGCAATCTTGAGGCGGGACAAGGCGTTCGACCTTCCCCGTTTTCCAGTTGGTTTGTTTGAATTCGACATCATATTTCTTATCTAGCAGATATTTATAATCCGTTTCGTCGAAGTCCAGCAAAAGTATTTCGGCCATGGGCAATCCTCGTTATTGAATCAGACTTTGAATCACCTGAGTGATATATAGCCAAAACTCATCGATTAGTCAATCGATCAATTTATCCGGAAAACCTTTGCGCCGAGCCCTGTTTCCCGATACAATACTTCTGATCAAGGCCGTGCGCATGAAACCGGATAAAGAGGGTAAATCCTATCTCATCGTGCACCTTCTTATGCTCGCATTTTTTTTGACGCTGCTCATATTTGTTTCAGTAAAGTTCGCGCCAGAAATCACAAGGATCATCAGTCGTCCGGAGAGATTCAAGGAATATCTCGCCTCCTTCGGTCCGGTCAGCGCCCTGGCCTATATCCTGGTCCAGGTCGCCCAAATCGTCATCGTCGTGATCCCGGGAGAGATCGTCCAGATGGCGGGCGGGTATGTTTTTGGGACCGTGCTTGGCGCGCTGTATTCGGTTGCCGGGGCCGTCCTGGCCACGATTATAGTATTTTTTGCGACCCGTTTTTTCGGCTACTCACTGGTCAAAATATTCGTTCCTCCGAAGAAACTCAAGGAATTCGATTTCCTCATCAACTCCCCGAAATCCGAGATAGCCATGTTCGTGCTTTTCCTCATCCCGGGTATTCCCAAGGACGCTCTGGTCTATATATCGGGACTCACCCCAGTCAATCCTTGGCGGTTTTTGCTAATTTGCACGACGGCTCGATTCCCCGGGATATTGGGATGCGCCTATATCGGAGCGAACCTCCAGGAAAAGGATTACTTGCCTGTTTACATTCTCAGCGGGATTGCCCTTGTGCTGTTCGTGGTCGGGATTCTCACCAGAGACAAAATCATCGCCGCACTGCACCGGCTTCGGCGTCCCGGGCCGGATGACAAGCCCGAAAGCTGAAAGCTGTGACGTGTTTTTTCCAGCCTTCGAGCAATTTTTCGTGTTGCTCGCATATTGCAAAAATATTTTAGATCGGACATTATCATCGTGGGAGGATAAAATTATGGCCTTTAAAACACTTTTCCTCGCGCATGCTCCGGACGCAGACAAAGAAAAACATCACTGCTTCATCGACACGGGAAAATATCAGCTCGACGTGGTTATTGTAAAAAACCAGGCCGAAGCCTTAGAAGTCAGCGCGCGTTTGTTCAGAGAGAAAAAGATCGAGTCCATTTTGCTCTGTCCCGGATTCACCCATCAAGATATCGCTGAGATCGTCCGCGCCACGGATAACAAGGTTTCGGTCTGCGTTGCCAGGGGGGATGGTCCTTCTAACCGGATCTCTATGGAAGCGCTGAAGCGGGCAGGATTCTTTTAGATCAATCGGGAGCATCAAGAAGAATTGTTTTTCCCCTTTATTGTTATGTATAAAAATAACGGTGTTTCCTAAAAAAAGTCAAATTTATAAGGAAATTGAGAAATATGAGGGATGCTTAAGCCTCTTTCCTTTAGGCAAGCATCCGCCTGCTATCATGCGGCTTCTCTGACTGATTTCGTGCTAGGACATAACCTAACATCGACCGCCTTTTAACGAGATTTAAGGTTGTTTTAATTTAAATAGGATTCTGAGAGAGTTGCCGATTTATGGCTGTTGCTTCTCCAGCACAGCGTCGACATTTTTCTGGTCCAGACTATACCACGCCCCTGTCGCAGCATCGATAATGACAGGGATAAGGGCGCCCAGAGCATCAAGAATGATCCAGCCGGCTCCCACGTGATTCGTTATATTTCGTACAACCGGTTTATATCCCTCTTTCCTGAATTCAATTTGGTAAGTCTTCTTGCTTTCCAACTTGAGTGATACGGGCGTTTCACCCATTCTCAAGCCATTTACCCATACCTCTGCTCTTTGAGGCTCAGAGCTGAACCTGACCTCTTCGCTTGTTCCTTTAAAAAGAGTGGCACAGCCGGACAAGAGAAAAACAAAAGAGAAAAGGACCACGCAAGAAACAGCTTTTTTCATTTGATTCCCTCCGTTCGAATAATATATTGATCGAAAACATTAATGTCAAGTCCGCGATCCCGCTTAAAATAGACACAAGAAGCTGCCGGCCACATGACCGTCGAACAGTCTTAATTCACTGATATGCGGGGCGGGCTGGACTCTTGAACTCATCATCCCAGATAATGAGCTCATCACCGACTTCTTCCTCCCGCAGATTCTTTTTCATGCGGCTAAGATCTTTTATTAAGCAGAGTGAGATTTTTTCCAGTCGGCTAGGGCCTTATTGGCATATTCAAGGAACTGATCGCGCCGGGTTGGAGAGATCCTTATTTTTAGTCTATGCCTCCTGACGATCTCGATTTGGCTCCCGTAAGAGGTAATCCAGCTATGCGCCCACCAGACGATTATTCCCCTGGTGGCGCTGATTGACTTGATCGTCTCAAAGGAAATCTTCCATTTGAAGCCGCTAAATTTTATGATGATTCCGTCCTGAGAAACGGCAATCTTGCGCGGAAGAACAAGCCAATAGGTGGCAAGCAGGAAAACCGCCGAGGCGAAAAGGACGACGGCGCTCGTCCTGGATTCAGCCGCAGACTCCCCTGGGAAGATGTCCGAATCATAGGCGTCAACATAAAAGAGAATGCCCAAGACCACAAGCAACACAAGAGAAAACGCTAGAACAACTATCACCCAAGGATCATACTTGATATTATCTTCGAAGATAATGATATCCATCTCTGCCACGGCGGCCGCGACCACCCCGCTTCCCGAGTCAAGCAAGTACCGGGAGATATTGCTTTTTCATTATTGGCCTAACGGATGTAATCCTCCCGGGCGGGGGAGAAGACTTCGATGACGACGCAGTCCTCGAGCACTTCGACGCCGTGGGTGAGACCTCCGGGAATGGTCCAGCCGTCCCCGGGAGCCGTATCGAAGACTTCTCCGCCAATAGTAAATTTCATACGGCCCGAAACAAGATAACCTGTCTGTTCATGAGGATGCTGATGCTCCGGGATGACACTTCCCTTGGACAGCCTGAATTCTGTGAGATGAGTGCGTTCTCCGAAGGCCAGGGTCCTGAAGTTCACGCCGGGCCGGGCTGTTCGGTAGCCCGTGGCGCTTCGTTTACTGAACATTTCGGTTCACCTCCGGGATTACCTCGACCCCTCGAGCGAGGCCTCGAGCCGGCGCCATATCGCCAACGGCCCGCTTCTTCCTCGAGGAAAGGGCCGGGTCCAGTATAGCCGCGTGAAGAAGTGAGGTCAAGAAGACCCTGATTGGGGAGGTCCGCCGCGGCCGCAGACGGGGCATCGCCACATTTCGGTTTTCATGCTCCTCCCATTGGGCGGTAGTAAGGACCTACTTTGTGACTCCGGAGAGGATGCGGCGTATCGCCTTCGCCACGTCCATAGCTGCGGGTGGATCATAGTTGCCGAGTACGATGACGATGTATCCTGTGGCGAGGTTGGCATGCAGCACCGAATTGATCCCCGGGGCACCGCCGACCCAACCCAAATCGCCCTGGGCTCGCGGAGGCGGCGTGCCCGTGCCGGGTTCCCGACCGCTCAGGAACCAGTCGGTATACAGAGGCGAGAGCAGCTTGTCAGCGAGGACGGCATCGGTGAAGCGGAGCAGGTCCTCGGCCGTCGAGTAGCCGCCGCCGGCAGCGCTGCCCCGCGCCGGCCGGGAATAGATGTTCTTGCGGCGCGGCCCCGGCATGCTTTTTTCACCTGGTCCCCACAACAACGTATACCCCTCTGCTAGGTTTGGGACCGGAACGTCGGCTTCGAAGGAATCGGTGCTGGTCATGCCGGCAGGCAGGAAGGTGCGCTCCCGCACGAAGTCGTAGTAGCTCTGGCCGGAGATCTTCTCGATAATGGCACCGAGAACGGCGTAACCACCGTTGGAGTAGCGTCGCTGGCTGCCAGGTTCGAAGGCGAGCGGATCGGTGGCAAACATCGGCAGGAAATCGGCGTTGCTGCGGAAGCGGTTCTTCGGTGTT
>CAZLFV010000035.1:11811-24508 GCA_964558915.1 uncultured Eubacteriales bacterium
CCCGACATCATCTCAAGCAGGTGGCGGATAATCACTTTCTGCCGGGCCTCGGCGTTAGGGTAGTCCGGCAGGACCTTGCCGAGGCTATCGGCGAATGACAGCTTGCCATCCTGAACCAGCTGGCCGACCGCCAGCCGGGTGAAGATCTTGTTGATCGAGCCGAGGTTATATTTGGTGTCGGTCCGGTTCGGAGTGTTGTGCTCCACGCTTGCCAGTCCCCACGCCTTGAGGAGGAGAGGCTTCCCGTTGCGGGCGACGAGCACCGTGCCGGAGAACTGGTCGGCAGCTACGGGCTCGGTTACGGCCTTTTCTATTGCTGTGACGGCCTCCGGCTCGCTCACCTTCGGAGGCGGCGGCAGGTCCGGATCGTCAGTCGGCTCGCCGAAAATCCTCAGCAACCGATGGGGCGGTTGAGGTTCGAACTCGAAGTTGAGTTCGACGAACCCCTCCCGTATCGCGAATACCACGGTCACCAGGCCCTCTGCTGCCTGCACCACCTTGCGCAATTCGACAGTGCCGAACGCCTCGCGCATGTCGCGGAACATCCCGAGGCGCTCCTCGATGGGCCGGCGAGAGATCGCCTCCGGCGCCATGTTCTTGGACAAATAGTGCCGCATCGCATCGTCGTCACCAGTATTGAAGGCGGTAATCCACCCTGCCACTCTCTTTCCCGTCTCCGTGTCGGGAAGCACCGGCGCCGGCTTGGGCTGAGCAGTGGCAAAGGCCGGCACCAGCAGCACCAGCATTATCCCCGCCAGGCTGAGGCTGAAGGCCAAGTCCGCATTCCCCTTTTTCATAATCATTGCTCTCACCTCTCTTCGCATTTCTTGCACCTTAGCTTAAATAGCATTCATGACACAAGTGATATGTCATTCTGATCCAGAGGATAAGAAATTCTTTTTTTGCCAACCCGCGAACTGAGTATCCATATGCAAACTTTGCCTTGTCCCATCGATGGGAATGGTAAAACGGGAAATCGCCCCTTGTCAAATCGAGCCGAAACCAGCCAGGGCTTTTCAAATTTGGCTCCGCTTTGACTCCATGCACATAATGAAAAAGGCGGGAAATACAGAAAAAAAGGATTCAACAAAATACTGAGTTTAGGGCGTTAGTATGGGGAAAACAGAGCGCGCCCGGAGGGATTTGAACCCCCGACCTTTGGATTCGAAGTCCACCGCTCTATCCACTGAGCTACGGGCGCGTTGCACGGCTAATTGGCTGCAAAATAAATAGTTACAGGCTGCTTTGCCCGACCAGTTTTACTGATCATAGCCCTTAATCAGATTTGTTCATTTCAGGTTTTTCAAGAGGGCTTGATAGCGAGGATGGCTGCGGATGGAGTCAAGATAGCTATCATTCTCGATCCACTCTCTATGAGCATATCCAGTCTCGAGAGACCTCTCAAAATAATGGACCGCTTCTTCGACCCTTCCTGCTAAAGAATAGACACAGGCTATATTATAGAGAATGAGGGGATCTTCAGGATTTATTGACAGAGCTCTGTTAGCCCACTCAAAACCCTTCTCGTACTCGCCCAACTCGACCAGCCCCTGGGCGCCCAAGTATATGGCACGAACGTTATCTGGGTTGAGTTCCAGAAGCCTTTCCACAATTTCCAACCCACTTCGATAAGCTGTCGCCGCTTTCTCTACGAGATTCAACCCTTTAAGAGTATTGCCAAGAAGGAACAAAGCTTGAAAGTCCCCGGGGCTTACGAGGCATGCCTGCTCAAATAATCGTGCTGCTTTATCAAGCTTTCCTTGTACAAAACACATGCGGGCATAGAAATAGTAAGCTTCGAAAAGTTTAGGATTTAGTCGAATCGCGGTCTCGAATTCTTTTTCTGCCTTATCGTATTGCTTGCTGAGCGAAACGGCGAGTCCGAGGGCCGCATGTGCTTCTGCCAATTCGGAGTCCAGCTCAAGGGCCTTTTGGCTCGCCCTAATAGACTCATCCAGGTTGACTTTATTACTCTCCCAGTACATGAAAAGCCACGAACAGCAGTCTGCAATTCCGGCATAGGCGAGGGAATAATTTGGATCTCTGTTGATTGCCCTCGAAAACATTTCCCGGGCAAATTCAATACTTTTTCGTCTAGCCTGGTAGAAAAATTTTCGACCGCGAAGGTAGAAGTCGTAGGCCTGGACGTCTTTAGTTGGGGCTTTCTCCAGGACTTGCTTTTCTTTCTCGCTCAATCTCACCCTTAGGGCTTGAACGATGTTCTGTGCGATCTCATCCTGGATGGCAAAAATATCCTTCATTTCACGGTCATACCGCTCGGACCAGAGATGATAGCCATCGGCCACGTTAATAAGTTGGGCCGTTATGCGCAGCCTATTTTCTGCTTTCCGCACACTCCCTTCAAGGATCGTCTGCACCTTAAGCTTTTCGCCAATTTCACGAATGTCGTGACCCGTTCCTTTGAATTGAAATACTGAGGTCCGTGAAGCGACCTTCAATCTCTCGACTTTGGTTAGTGCATTGATGAGTTCTTCTGCCATGCCATCACAAAAGTATTCCTGATCTTTCTGCGGGCTTAAATCTGTGAAGGGGAACACAGCAATAGAATTTTTCCATCTCATTTCACCGATTTTCCCTGCTTCAGGCTCTTCTTCTCCTGTTTTACTTAACTCAGAAAGGAGCTCCCTAGCTCCCTGATACCTCATCTCTTTATCCTTCTCCATGCATTTAAGTATCAATCGGCTGAGACTTTCTGGAATCTGAACGTTGAGTTCTTTCGGGTCCAGAGGTTCTTCCGTCTTGTGCTTCAGAGCTATGCTAAACGTCGTATCACCTTCAAAAGGGACCTTCCCAGTAACCATCTCATACAGGATGATTCCTAACGAATAGATATCAGAACGCTGGTCTGCGTCCTTCCCTTCCACCTGCTCCGGTGACATGTACTCCGGCGTCCCAATAATCATTCCTGCTTCTGTGATCCCTTTCGCCTCAAGGGAACGAGCTATCCCAAAATCCATAATCCTGGCATTCCCCTCTTTATCGATCATGATGTTTTGGGGTTTTAGATCCCGGTGCACAACTCCTAACCGGTGCGCTTCCGCCAGCCCCTCACACACCTGTTTGGCTATGGATATAGATTTTGCTACAGGTAATCGGCCTATCCTTCTGATTGTGCTCTTAAAATCCTCCCCAGGCACATACTCCATCGTGATGTATTGGTTTCCTTCCTCTTCACTGAGGTCAAACATGCGGCATACATTCCTGTGGGATATTTTGCGGGCAAATTTGAGCTCGTTCCTGAAACGATCGATGGTCTTTTCATCAGCAGCGATTTCCGGATACAAAAGTTTCAGAGCGACCTTCTCCCCTATTTTCTTATCGAATACCTTGTAGACTCTTCCCATCCCACCTTTTGCCAGCTCTTCAATAACCTGGTATCTTCCAGCAAAGGTGCTGCCAGTGGATAATTCTTTTATGTATGCTCGGAGAGTCTCTGTATGAGGGACAAGGGTTTCTTCTGAGGGCCTAAGTGGAGCCGCACATTTACCGCAATAAACGGTATCATCAGGGTTTTTAAAATTGCATTTTGGACACTTTGTGGTCATTGCTGACCCCTTTTATTTGGTGTGCCTAAAGACTAACAAAGAAGGTGCAATGAAGTCAATTGAATTTATACCTCTCTCCCGGTTAAAAATTTTGTTAAAACCTGCCTAATTCTGATGGTGCTTTATGGTTTCAAGGAATCATTTTAGCCATGGCATCAAGATTCGGATATAACTATGTTTTGTGATAGGTTTGAGCGAGTAGCGGGTTCCGTTGATGATCGCCCTGGCCGCGAGGAGCCCGCTTTCAATTGCCGGGCCGATCCCCTCCCCCATGTCAACAGTTGCCAAGCCTGAGGCGTCACCAGTAATGAAGGCATGATCCGACTCGCATACGTCTAAACCTTGTCTGAGATAATAATTATATCCCCGGGGATCAAATGCATGTTTTTTCACCAAGGAAAGGCCTTCCAGCTTCTTAACGAAGCAACCCCAGTGGTCGAGGATCGTCTCCCCTCTCTCCCTTAGTGCGGCCAATTTCCCACCGATGCCAATATTCAAATAGCCGTTGCCTTTGGGGACATACCAAGAATATCCCGGCAAATCGTTGTCGTAAAACCAGAGATAGCAGTTATTATCCTTGTAGTCATACAGGAATTCCTCTCCCAGGGCAGTAATCTGCCGCTCCTGCACCCGAGGACTGATTTCCTGGAAGAAAGTCCGGTAGACAGGACAATGCGTTCCGCCGGCTCCCACCAGGTACTTGCAGCGAAAAAGATCATCAATGATGTAGGTGCCGTTCTCCTTCCGAAGATTATTGACCGTGTGTTGATGTACGGGGACACTGGCCCGCTCCAATAACCAATGATCAAACTCGCTCCTTCTTATGGAGTGCTGGCGGGTTCTCACCGTAAATTTCTTTCCCTTAAAGCTAAGATGAAGTTTCTTGAAGGTCACAAGGCTGTGAGGATAATCCTCGATTTTGAGCTCGAGGTCTTTGAATACTTTTGGAGTAATCCAGCCTGCGCAGACTTTGTGACGGGGAAACGTCTTCTTCTCAAGAATAATCGTATCAATATCGTTCTCTTTGAGTTTCAAGGCGCACGTGGAGCCGGCCGGACCGCCGCCGACAATTATGACCTCCGAATTGATCACCTCAGCTCATCCCTTTAGCTGAAACGGCAGTTGGGTTGAGGTTTTCCTTGCTTCGTCATCACAATTTGCCAGAGCTGATTGCCCCTCGAGCGAAACCCGGCCGCGGCACTGAGGAGATAGTATCGCCACATCCGATAGAAGCGCTCCCCATATTTGTCTTTCAAACTTGGCCAGGCCGCTTCGAAATTAGCATGCCAGGCCATGAGTGTTTTGTCATAGTCGGGCCCAAAATTGTGCCAATCTTCCATGACAAATATCTTTTCCATGGCTTTTCCAATCTGGGCAATCGAGGGGATTAAACCGTTGGGGAAAATATACTTGGTGGTCCAGGCATTGCCGGTCGTCATGCTGACATTGCCGCCGATGGTGTGGATAAAAGCGATTCCGTCCTCTTTGAGGCAGCGATCGGCGACTTTCATATAAATCCCGTAGTTCTTGTAGCCGACGTGCTCCAGAATGCCGATTGAAATAACCCGGTCATATATTCCGCTGACATTGCGGTAATCTTCGAGGTCGATTCTTACAGGAAGCCCCTGGCAGAGTTCCCGGCCAAGCTCAACTTGCTCTTTGGACACGGTCACAGCCGTGACATTGGCGCCATATTTTTCAGCCGCATATTTGGCGAAAGAGCCCCACCCGCATCCGAGTTCCAGGACCGTCATCCCGGGCTTGAGGTTGATTTTCTGGCAAACGAGCTCGAGTTTGGCTTCCTGCGCCTCGTCCAGGTTCTTGGCGTTCTTCCAGTAGCCGCAGGTGTAAAGTAATCTTTTGTCCAGCATGGCTTTGTAGAGGTCGTTGCCAATGTCATAATGCCGCTCCCCCACCTGGTAGGCGCGGCGCAGACTTTGGAGGTTGAACATTTTGGATTTCAGGACATGCCAGGTGAGCCTCAAGCTCCCTTTCACTTTTTCCTCCAGCTTAGCCAGCAAAATTCGAGTCAGCAATTGGTCAATCGCCTGGCAATCCCACCATCCGTCCATGTAGGACTCCCCCAACCCAAGAGCTCCATTCTTTAAGATGCGTTGATATACGTTATTGTTGTGCACCTGGATATCGTAAGGATTCTTTCCATTAATGGTGATTCCTGCCAAGGACAATAATTCTTCTGCGGTTCTTTCAGGTTTGCTTTTGGCCATTTTGCTCCTCCATAGATCAGCTTGAGGCTGACAAAAATTATGACCCAATCTTCCCCTTGCGAGGGCGAGCATAGAATAGTGATTTGAGGAAAAAGAGTCAAATCGGACCGGCCTGCAACTTCTATTAAATTGAGTTGACATTCTATTGACTTCCGTTTTAAATAATAGCCACGTTCCCCAAAGGATCGGATCGCATTTTTTTGAGTCTTTAGGGGTAGTGCTCAAGCAACGTAAATATAAGGAGGGTAAAATGAAAAAATCTTTTCCACTCATTATCTTTCTGGCCCTTGGCTTTTTAATCTTTTTGGCTTTGAGCTGCGAGAAGGCGGAGAAGGAAGAGGTCGGAGCAGCCCCGGCTGTTATCGACCTGGAAGCGGCAAAAGCAGCCGTCAGTTCGGCACTTGACCAGCTGGATCAAGCTTATGAGACAGAAAACCTTGAGCTTTTTTCGAAAGTCATGGCTCCAGATCCGGACATGGTTATCTTCGGCACTGACGCGGCTGAAAAATTTGTCGGCTATGAATCCGCTGCGGAATCAATGAAAAAGCAATTCGAATCCTATGAAGAGACCAAAGTGACATCAAGAGAGCGCTTCGTCAAAGTTCACAAATCAGGCGAAGTGGCATGGTTTTCTGAGCTCTGGGATGTTTCGGGAAAAGCGCAAGGCCAACCCTATGCGCTCGAGGGGATGAGAGTTACAGGAGTCTTAGAGAAGCGGGATGGAAACTGGGTCGTCGTCCAATGGCATGCCTCTATTCCGGTTTCCGGCCAGGCCGTGAAATACTAGGTCCAAAAACAAGCAAAGAGGCAAATAGAGTATAGCCCTGTTTATTTATTGGCGGCCAGTATTTCGGCCGAATCTTTTCCATGATCTTCTCTTTCCTTCGGGTTTGCATTTGCTTGACGAGACCGGTAGTTGAGGGTAATTATTGACTGAAACGAGCGAGAGATCAAAGCCGTTTAAGATATTGGAGGTGCCAACATGATAAAGGCATTCATCAAAGGATTTTTTCTGACCTCTTTGCTCCTGCTTCCCATTTTGAACATGGCGCAGGCGCAAGACCTGAAAACCATCAAACTGAACGAGCCAAACAAGAAGCGGGGGCTTCCCGTCATGGAGGCCTTATCTTTAAGGGCCTCTGTCAGAGAGTGGTCTGACAAGGAAGTCAGCCTTCAGGACCTCTCCGACCTTCTTTGGGCCGCCAACGGGATCAACCGCCCGGAAAGCAAAAAGCGCACCGCCGCGTCGGCCATGAACGCCCAGGATGTCGATATCTACGTGTTCATGAAAGACGGCGTTTACCTTTATGATGCCCTCGGGCATGCGCTCATACCCGTGGTCGCGGGTGACTACCGTAACGAGATCGTAATGCGACGTCCCGGAGGGCCTGGAGGACCGGGAGGGCCACCGGGGGCTAAACCGGAAGGAGCTCCTGCTGCTCCGCCAGCCAAACCAGAAGGTCCTCCCCCGCCTGGAGCCAAGCCGCCCGGCGGGCCGCCCTCTCCAGCGCCTATCCAGCTAATATTGGTGTCGGACGCGTCCCGGTTTGGCGGAGGAACACCGGAACTAAAACATGAGTGGGGAGCCATAGACACCGGAATCGTATCGCAAAACATCGCCCTGTTTTGCGCCGGGACAGGGATGGTCACGCGCCCCCGCGCTTCAATTGCTCAAGACCGCGTCAAGGAATTGCTAAAGCTCAAAGACACCCAGCACGCTTTTTTGAACCATCCCATCGGGTATCCAAAATAATACTGTATTCTATCTCCCTTTTGGCGGCCCCGGGTCTTTGGCAGGATGGGCTTCATCCTATTTGACAAAGAGACCGGCTGCTGTTAATCTTAAATCAACTTCGGAGCCGGCAGCAGCGGCCATGAAATGCCCGACATGTCAGGCTGAGAATCCCGCAGACAGCCAATTCTGTAATAAGTGCGGTTCGGCCCTCGGACAAGTTTCGGGGACATTAACCTTTCCGCTATCTGATGAGGCAAGGACTAAGGAAGAGCTCCGTTTTTCTCCAGGCGACCGATTCGGCAAGCGCTACACAATCATTGAGGAGATCGGCCGGGGGGGAATGGGAACCGTTTACAAGGCCGAGGACAAAGAACTCGGCACCATCGTAGCTCTTAAGATGATCCGCCCCGAGCTATCTTCTCGTCCCCACGTTATCGCCCAGTTCAAGAAGGAAACTCTCCTAGGCAGGACCATCACTCATGAAAACGTGGTCCGCATCCACGACCTAGGGGAAGTCGACAAGATCAAGTACATTTCGATGGATTATATCAAGGGAGAAAATCTTCTCGAGCTGATCCAGACGTCGGGAACATTAACTCTAGCGACGTGTATTAATCTCACCGGACAAATCTGTCAGGCCCTGAAAGCGGCCCATCATAAGGGAATCATCCACCAGGATCTCAAACCGCAGAATGTCATGGTTGACAATTCCGGCAAAGTCTATGTCATGGACTTTGGGCTGGCCAAATCCTTGGCCATGGCCGGGGACCGGCCCGCCAAAACTGTCTTCGGAACCCCGAGATATTTTTCGCCGGAACAAGCCAGCGGCGAGGAAGTGGACCAGAGGTCGGACATCTATTCCCTTGGCGCGATAATGTACGAGATGATCACAGGGACTCCCCCGTTCCTGGCCGACACGATTGATGGCTATATCCATAAGCATCTTTTCGAGCGGCCTTCCCCGCCATCTAAAATTAATCCCGCGATCCCCCCTTCCTGTGAAAAAATCATCCTTAAGTGCTTGGAAAAGAAAAAAGAGAACAGATACCAGAATATTGAAGCGGTCCTCCTGGATTTGGAGTCAAAAACAAAGGACAGCCAGGCTTTTATTGCCGCCCGCGTCCGGCCCAAAAATTGGCCGAAGATCGTGTTTGCCGCAGCCGCTATTCTGATTTTAATCCTGGGCTATTATTTCTTGAGGCACTCTCGCCCGTCACCTTCCCAGCCGCAAAGGAATTTGGTGGCCATCATGTACTCGGTCAACAATTCTGAAGACAAGATCCAGGACAAATGGCTCCGGTGGGGAATAACCGACCTCCTGACGACCCAACTGGGGCAATCCAAGTATCTCAGCGTCTTTCCGGAAGATCAGCTGATGCAGATCCTGGAAAATATGGGGGGACTGGAGGAAGAGCAGCATTTATCGAAGACCTTGGACAACATAGTTGACATGGAAAACGTCGAATATTTTGTCCTGCCGAGTTTTACTAAGACTGGCTCGGGCCTAAGAATCGATCTCAAGGTCCGGAAAGCTGGGGCCAAAGAGTTAATGGGCACGGCCTTCGTCCAGGGGAAAGGGACGGAAGATCTCTTGCCCATGGTGGATCAACTGGGCTTGAAGGTGAGGTCTATCTTTAATCTTTCACCGACGGATATTGCTGGCGATTTCAATCAAAGGCTGGACCAAATTACGACGAGCTCACCCGAGGCGCTGAGATACTATGTGGAGGGAGAACAATATTTTGCCCAGGGCGATTTTGAAGCCAGCATTCAATCTTTGGAAAAAGCCGTCGAGGAGGACCCGAATTACGCTATGGCCTATGAGGTCATGTCCGAGGTTTACTCCTATCTCGGGGACTACGATAAGACCAAGGAATTTCTGAAAAAAACTCTCGACCTGGTGGACCGCGTCTCTGAAAGGGACCGTTATGCCATCCAAGGATACGCTGCCATCATTATGGAGGAGTCGCCACAGCCGGCGCTCAAGAGCTATGAAAAGCTGATCGAGTTTTTTCCTGTAGATGAGTCGGGATATGTCCATCTGGCTTCGATCTACAGGAATCTCGAAGAATGGGACAAGGCTATTGACCTGTATGAAAAGCTCCTGCAAATCAACAGCCGCTCAATGTTCGCTTATGACAACCTGGCTTTTATTTATAGATCTCAGGGTTTGTATGAAAAAGCCGCAGACATCATTCAGGCGGCAACGAAGATTTTTCCAAAGCAGGCTCTCTTCTCGCTCAATGAGCAGCTCGCTTGGATTCTCCTGGTCCAGGGCCGGTATGACCAGGCCGCCGTCGAGATTGATAACATACGCGCTTTCTCGCCGGAAAAGAGCCGTTTTCCTGAGCTCGAAGGCAACATTTTTCAACTCCGCGGAGACTTAGAGTCAGCGGCGGCGAAGTATAGTCAACTCCAGCAAAAAGAAGAAAGAGATTTAAGGCCAAAGAGCTTTTTGGGTCGGCTCTGGACGGCTTATCTTCATCTGCAGCAGGGCCAATATCGTCAAAGTCAGGAGGATATTCTTAAGGGCATTGAAATGGCCCAGAAATCCAAGCGGATTTTTGACGAGCTTGAATTTCGGATTCTCTTTGCCTACTCCGAGTTTCAACTTGGGCGGTTCCCCGGAGTCGTTGAAGCGCTGAAGCCAACGGTCGAGATGTTCCGTCAAGTTCCGGCACTCAAAAGTGCGCCCAAATACGCTCTGGTTTTATCGGGGATGGCTGAGCTGGGCAGGGGCCAAGTCGAAGAGGCCAAAAAAATCGCGAAAAACATCAGGGAACTTATTGATATCAAAGGCCCCCAAAAGCACCTGAGATATTATGACCATCTTCTGGGCTGGATTGCTTTAGCCGAGAAGCGCCCAGCTGACGCCGCAGGATATTTTGAACAGGCGGTCTCTCTGCTTCCTGCTCAAAGAGATAACGTTGATGAGCAGGCCTTCTACTATGACGGTCTGGCCGCGGCTCGCTATCAGGGCGGCGATTATGCCAAAGCCAAAGAAGCCTACCAAAGGGTCATCTCTATGACAACGGGGAGGCTGCGCTGGGGGGACATTTATGCCCGGGCTTTCTACTGGCTGGGAAAAATCAGCCAGAAAGAAGGGAACGTCCGGGAGGCCCGGGCGCATTACGAAATGTTTCTGAAGATTTGGGAAAATGCAGATGGCGGGATGCCGGAGGCTGTTGACGCCACAACACAGCTCGCCGCACTCAAAAGCCCTTAGCCGGCTAGATGTGACTTTTTCTCAGTGATTCGACTTTCTGAACTCCTCCAAAAACAGTCTTTTTTCTTTTCTCCACATCTTAGCCCCATGGCAGCTCGAAGCCGAGATCCGGCCAATTTTCCGGCTAGTTAAAGCGGCCGAAACTGGACAGATAAAGCAGTCCTTGATCTCGTCACATTGTGCGCATGGCCCGTCCGGTGTCGAAAAGCAGTCCATTCGCAGCGTCAGATAGTTCATGAGCTTTTGAGGATAAATATTTCGGTGATCCTTGATGAATGTATCGACGTTGCCGAAACAATACTTTTGGGACTCCCGTATGTTTGGGGAGCCTTTGAAATACTGGGGGAATAAGAAGCAGCCCCAGAGCGTTCCGTCAGCTGCCAGAGTCATTTTTTTCAGGCCGGCCGGGCAGCGGTAGACCGCCTTTTCCAATTCCTCAGTTAGATCTGCCCAGGGAAGGTCTGCTATTTTTCGATAACGGGACCCGAAGTAACTACGAGCGAGGGCCATCTCCTTTTTCAGCCTGAGGACGGACGATTTAGTCCAGGGGGCTTTGCGGCTAAAGGCAACGCCGATTTTTGGAACACCTATCTCTGCGATCAGCTTAAGCGAGTTAGAGAAAAAACCAATAGTCTCCGTTGTGAACACGCTGTTGGTCTTTAGGGAAATCCGCGGCCTTGCCAGAATCTTCGGGATGACTGAGACAAGAAAATCGAAGCTCCCTTTTTTTCTGGAAATATCTTGAGCCAAACCGTCAAAGCTTAACAGAACAGAAAATTCGTACTCTTCTAAGAAATCTAAAATACAATCATTCAAGAGGCTGCCGTTGGTGCTGAGAGAATAACGAACTTGAAGTGTTCGTTTTCTTGATAACCCTTCCATGTGCCCAACTGTGCGCCTGATCTCATCAAAGGCCAGAAGGGGCTCGCCGCCATAGAAATCGATGAAGCAATTCTGGGCTAAGTATGGCATAAAAAATTCTATAGTCCGACTTAGAATGACTGAATCTAGCCTCTGCTTGCCTTTCTTTTGATAACAGTATGCGCAACGGAAATTGCATTGATTTGTCAAGATGAAGGTAAAACTAGACAACTCCATTTTTGTCATCCTATGCTTTCTCGCGAAAAAGATACCGCTCTAAATTTTAGATCGCGAAGATTTTTCTTATTTAGTATGGTTTAATAGGCGGGAAGATCACCAGTGCGTTACATAGGTACCCTCTGTAAAACAAGGGCGCAATGCATAGAAATGCTCGTACACCCCGGCAAGCGATTCTTGAGCACTCCGCAAGTCTTTCCTCTTATTATTGGGGACAAAAGTTTCAGCCTCGCGTAGGAACTTATGGATTGTGTCTAAAGAAATCTGAAAATCCGACTTTTTTTTCTTTTGCGCTTTTTTTTCCATTTTTTCCCTCCCTTAAACAGATTTAATTTCGTAATAATAATCGGGTTTTATAGGGACAAAGTCAAGCCCCTAACGCAAAACTGCCCTGCCTGCGGTCAAATCCCCTTCCACTAAGAGGTGAGCCCCTATATTCCAGAGAAGCGTTTATTTCGAGTCCTCGACCCTTTCGACCACAATAGTCAGCTTGGACACAAGAGCCGCGATGGCGCCGATGGCCGCCCAGACCGGGGCGACGAGGGCTCCGACAACGCCGACAGTTAGGGGGATTTCCAGAAATGTTTTGCCTGCCTCGTCCTTGAGAATGATCTTGCGGATGTTGCCCTCGTGGATCAGTTCTTTGATTTTGTTGATGATATCGCTGCCGCTCAACTTAAACTCTTCGGTGCGGGTTTTTTCTTTTTTTCTTTTTTCAGTCATGGCTTTTCTCCTCCTCTTCTATTATACGGCTATTTCTTCGGCCCCGGCCTCGTTCAGCTTGGCTTCTGAGGCGCTTCAAGGAGGACATCTTCTTTGATATAGCTGACGCCCGGCTCTCGGA
>CAZLFV010000036.1:0-21876 GCA_964558915.1 uncultured Eubacteriales bacterium
TCACGCTTCCCGGATTCAGGCCGCTGACCCGGAGAGACATCATCGTTCAGCTCGAGCAGACCACGACGCTGAATATCTCTCTGGAACAAAGCACCATCGCCGAAGACATCACGGTCATCGGGAAGTCGCCCCTCATCGACGTCAAATCGACGACCAAGGGCAGCACGATGACCAAAGAGGTCTTCATGCAACTGCCGCGCAACCGAGACTTCACCGGCCTGCTGAGCACCGTCGCGGGCGTTCAATATGAAGGCAACCAGGGTGGTCTGTCCGTCGACGGCGCGTCCGGCGGCGAGAACATGTTCTACATCGACGGAACGAACGTCAACAGCATCCACCTCGGCCGCCAGGCTCAGAGCATGGTCATGGAACAGGTCGAGGAGGTCAAGGTCACGGCCTCAGGGTACCAAGCTGAATTCGGCGGCTCGATGGGCGGAGTGGTCAACGTCATCAGCCGTTCGGGCGCCAACGAGTTCCACGGCGACCTCTACGGCTACTACAACAACAACAGGCTGTGGATGCAGGGCAAGGGTAGGGACTACCTCCGGCAGAATCCCTATGCCTATCCTTATGTCGCCGAATACGTCAACAACGACGACCTGTACTACAACGGCGGTAAGGACCGGGACGATATGCAGCGGTTCGAGGCCGTGTTCAACCTGAGCGGCTACATCCTGAAGGATAAGGTGTGGTTCTTCGGCTCCGTTAACCCGGTCTATTCCCGGACCTATGGCGACCGGTGGTTCGCGTCCGATCCGGCCGGCGATCCGAACATTGATCCCAAAATCAATCCCCGCCAAGGCCGGCCCGTTTATAATTTTTACCGGAAGGATTGGAACTACAACGCCCAGGTCAAGTTGACGGCCCAGCTGATCAAGGGTATGCGGATGTCGCTTTCCTTCGTTAACAACTTCTCCAAGTTCAGAGGTGCGCTCCCCGGCATCACCGGGACCGCCAACAAGGATTACCCCTGGGTCAAGGATTTTCAGAATACCATCCTCCCGGGTAAAGAGGCAGGCTACAACTTCCCGAATTGGAGCGGCAACGCTACGATCGACTACACGGCCGGCAACAATTTGCTCATTTCGCTCCGCGGCGGGTTCGCTCGCCAGAACCAGGCCGATCAGCAGGTCGCCCCGCCCTCGACCATCTACACATTCCAGCGGTCCAATATGACTCTCTATCCCGAGATCCCGGACTCCCTGCGCCGCTATTCCGGATGGTCGACTTGGCCAGCCCCGCTCCCTGCGAATCTTTATGAGACCAAGAAGTTCATCACGGAACGGGGGAGCGTCAACCTCGACCTGACCTACTATATGAATTTCATGGGAGAGCATTCCCTAAAGGGCGGAGTCCAGTTCATCCGCAATGCCGAGGACGTGGACGCTTCGAGCTCCCATCCTTGGGTCCGGATATTCTGGGGCACGTATTACGACCGGCCCGACGGCGTTCGAGTCCAGGGCAAGTACGGCTACTATGAAATTCGCGGTGACTTTTACTCGCCTTACGGCGCCAACTGGAAGATCCACAGCAACGCCTGGGCGATTTATCTTCAGGATTCGTGGACGATCGGCAGCAAGCTGACGCTGAATTTCGGGCTCAGGACCGAGAGCGAATACATTCCCGCCCTGACGAACGATACCACCATTCCTGGCTATAATCCTAAGCCTATCAATTTCAGCTTCGGTGAAAAGCTGGCTCCGCGACTCGGGGCCATTTATGATGTCTTTGGCGATTCGAGCCTCAAAGTGTTCGCCAGCTTCGGCGTTTACTATGACGTCATGAAGCTGTACATGGCTGAGGGCGCGTATGGCGGCCGGAAATGGTGGTCGAGCTACTATACGCTCGACGACTACGACTGGACGAAAATCGCGGCGAACGGCAAGCTTGATGACAAGGCCAGCCAGGCTGCCTGCGGCACTTACTATGGCTCCAGAGACTGGCGGCATAAATCCTTCGGCCAAGAGACCGACCCGAACATGTTGCCTGTCGCTCAGTCCGAGTTCTCCTTCGGCGCGGACAAGAAGATCACCGAAGAGATTTCCTTCGGCGCCCGCCTCGTTTACAAACACCTCATCCGGACGATCGAAGACATCGGCTACTTGGACGCCAACATGAGCGAGGCCTATGTGATCGGCAATCCGGGACTGGGTGCGGCTCTCCAGAAGAAGGATGGTGGATTTTTCTCCGACGAGTTCTGGCCCTGCCCGAAGGCGAAGCGCGAGTACTGGGGATTGAACCTGTCGCTCGAGAAGCGCTTCAGCAACAATTGGTACGGCGGCATCAACTACACGTGGAGCCACCTGTCCGGGAACTACGGTGGGTTGTACTCCTCGGATGAAAACGGCCGCGCCGGCCCGAACGTCGACCGCTACTGGGACCTCTACTTCGAGCGCTATGATCTCCATGGCCGGCCGCTGGATGGGATCCTACCCTCTGACCGGACGCACTACTTTAAGGCTTTTGGGACCTATAACTTCCCCTTCGGACTGAGCTTGGGCATCGTCGCCTACGGCTATTCCGGATTGCCGCGGACAACAAGCATCGGATTCAATGACATGACGTCCTACCCCGATGGCTACTTCGACACCGGAAAGCGCACGCCGTTCCTGCTCAGGGCTGACCTCTATGCCGAATACAGCTTCAAGATTACCAATAAGTACCGTGTCAACCTGAATGCTACGGTCTATAACTTCACCAATGCGAGTACGATCACAAGCTACGACGACAGCCCGCTTATGGTCCAGCTCCGTCTTTCAGACGCTCAGATCCTCGCCCAGAAAACGAACTATACGGATTGGCACACGTTCATCCAGAATATTGAGAAGGATCCTCAGTACGGCAAGTGGTCGGCGCGCTATGATGCCTGGTCGATACGCTTCGGCGCCCGGTTCTCGTTCTGAGAAGGCTTAAGACAATCTCTCTTTAAAAAAACCCGCCCCTCCTAGAGGGGGGCGGGTTTTTTTTAGGCGCGCATAATTTCGGCAAGGAACTAGCGGATTCTCTTTTATCTTGTGCGGGATAGCCTGATTTTTTCCTTTAGCCAGTACGAAAAGCAAGAGATCCAGGGACTAAAACCTTGTTCCCAGGGATAAGCCAGCTTTAAGCCCGCCGAGCTTTATGAATTCTTGATCGAGAGTATCGCTCGTGTTTGAATAGCCGAAAAAGAGGACAGCAAAAAAGTTTTTAAGGATTGGGCAGACACAACCTCCCCTGATCTGGAAGCCTAATGAAGAGTCGCTTTTTGTCTCCCCCCAGGCCTTTTCTGTATAGTGGACGTATTCGCGGCCCAGCTCGATCAAGACGTTGAATTTTCCGATGAGGGGGGCCATGTACCCGATGAAGACCGAAAGAAATTTCATTCGGGATTCAAGATGGTCATGACTCTCCGGAATCGTCCCTGTGGCGGAGAGAAAGCCGTATCCCGCCTCGATATAGAAATTTCTTGAAATACGCACAGCCCCCTGAATTTCCGGATAAAATTTACTTTTCCCATAGACGGTCTTATAAACCTCATCCGAAGGCCTGAAATAATTTCCCCCCAAAGAAATCCTGAACCTTCCTTGAGAAAAGGCGGACATCCAAAGCAGGAAAATCATGAGCGAGGCGCATATCGTCTTTTTCACGGTCATGATCCTTGAATGGTCTTTTCGTTCGAAACGGCCACGATGTTTCCTTGGGAATCTGTGCCGGCCACCTTGTAGGTATAGATTTTTGTCTTCTCTACGGATGGGTCATAATAGGTCAGGGAATCTCCTTGAACGTCGGCACTCGTGAGTTCCTTGAGGATGCGATACTCTCCACCCGGCCCCTTTCGATAAATGAGGTATCTGGCGATTAGAGGAAGATCCGGCTCCTCCATGGTGGCTTCCAGCTTCACCCAGCTTTTCTTTATAATCCAGGCTTTCTTTGTCACCAGCGTTGCCTGGAGGAGAATCCAGCGCATCAGTCCCTGTTTTCCATAGACGCAAATCTCGGAGGCTTTGTTCGTGCAGGGAAATCCTGCATCGCGCAAAACCGTTGTCCATTTCTCCAGCAAAATATTGTATGTTTCTCCCCGAGCATCCGGGTTTGCGCTCGCTCCGGCGAGAGGTGTTAGAATGTATTTGGCGGCAAACCATGAGACCGCGCAGGGATCGGTCGAGGCCGCAATCATGTTCGTCCTTTGGATGGAACTTAGGTCGCGCGGCCCCTTTGTTGTCGTCCAAGTTGCGTCGACAATGCTGAGCTTGGGGAATGTGGCGGCCATGGTTTTGGCGACGTAGCCGTCAAATAAGATCGCATCGTGCCATCGGAGGCCGCCATAACGCTTGTCCCCGTAGGCCGTGGTCATGACGCCGACCCAGTTCTTGACGGCGACGGTCGCGCCGGCGATGCTGTGAGCCTTGAGAACTGGGAAATCAACAAGACAAAGACGGGATAAATCGTAAGCGGACGCGGCGGGATTCCAGAGCCCGTGCCGCAGGGAGACGTAATAGCTTCCGGAAGGGGAGCGGAACTTCGGATAAGAGATTTTTGGCCCCGGGTCATAGACATAGCCGTCGTCATAATTCCCCTCGGAGTATTCCGTCACGACTTTATCCCAGATGTAATTCCAGTCCAGGCAATAGACCGGATAGCCTTTGGCTTGAAAAGTCGATATCACATCCGGGATGGACTGATTCGGATCATCGGAGTTGTTATCCAAGTCATTGATTCCTGTGCCGATGTCCTGAGTATTGTCGCAGACAAGAATTTCGCCGGTGAAGCCGTCAGGATGTTGGAGGATCAGCCAGATGAGTCCCTTGATGCGGTCTGTGTTGGTGGTGTTCTGGCTGTCCCATTGAAAATTTCCTTTGATAACGACAATACTGTCGGCGCTCACGATTCCATCCGGATGGAGAGAGTTCTTGTAAAGATAAATGCCATGATCGGAGAGCAGCGAGATCAGGATATCCATGGCCGGGTCCTGGAGGTATTCGTCAGGAACAGAGGCGTTGCCGGCAGCCAGCGAGCCTGTCGTCGGCGGGAGAGAATCGAGGACGAAGACTTTGGAAACAGGGGAGTCGACCTGCCTGAGCGGAAGGGGGATGGGTTTTTTTATGTCGCCATGAAACGGAATAGAGAACGACAGAATAAACCAGGTTGTGCCGGCCAGGAAAAGAGCAGCCGCAGAAAATTTTGTCAATTTTTTTAATACGCGGCGGCCGCTGGCGAAGGCCAGAACGGCCAAAATCCAATTGGACGAGATGGTCAGGGCCGCCCGTTGACAGGGATAATGGAGACGCTTGGGATTCGTCCCGCTCCGGAGGAGAACCCAGAGAAAGGCCAGAAAGCCGATAATCCCCATTCGCCAAGGCCATGAACATCTTTGCCGCACTTTTTTCATCCTATCTCTCCTGAAAGCAGAGCATAAGCTGTTCGACGTAGAAGCCTTCTCAGGATATTTTCCGCCCGTTCCGGAAAACCAAGCCGAAGGCTGTTCAATATTTTTCCCTTCGCTCTATTTCTGCCGGATATCGGCCCGGAGAAAAGCGATATAGACACCCATCCCAAGGAAGATGTTGAAGATGATCAACAGGGCAAAATTCCAAAGAGTGTTCTTCAAACCCGCTCCCAGGGGAACGGATTTTTCTTCAAATTTGGGGATAGAGTTGTAATCCACGGGCAGCGCTGAAAGCATCCGTCTATGGGTAATATTCTCAGCCAGGAGATGTGGACTGATTGGATCCTTCCTGTCCTCAGTCATAATAAAGTCTTTCAAGATCTCCTGGTATCTTTTGATTTGCTGATAAAGATTCCTGAACCTGGTGATGCCGGTTCCCATGACCGCCTCTGAAGCATGCTGGAACAAGGCGGTCGGAGAAAAGCGGGTGATGGCTCTTCCTTTATTGATTTGGGTCAGAATCTTGTTCATATAGTCTTCTTTGATCCGGTTTTTGGCGTCCATCACCGCATTCATCAGGGCCGCCCTGGCCGGAAGATTAAGCTCTTCGGGGCGAAGTCCGGGTCCCCAATTTCCGGCATTTTTGCCGTACCTTTCTGAGTTCATTAGCATTTCCATCCGCAGGATTTCGAATTGCCGATTCATGTCCGTCCTTGTTGGGATTTGGACAGACTTTTCGGCCGCGATCCGTCCGAACGCCGGAACGAGGACTGTCAGAATCACCCAAATAAAAAGGATAGCGATAATGGAGCTCGATGACCGGGACAAGAGGCTTGAAACAAGAAGCCCTAAAAGGACGAAGACCGAGAGATAGACGACGGCCATGATTAAGAAGGCCAGGATTTTAAGCTCAAAGCTTTGTCCGGAGAGAGGGACTCCGCCGAAACCGACGATAATCATGTTCAAGAGGAATCCTGCAAATAAGGGAAGGATCAACGTCAACAGACCGCTGATGTACTTCCCGATGAGGACCGAGTCCCGGGAAACGGCGTTGGACATCATCAGGCCGAGTGTTCCCCTCTGTTTTTCCCCGGAGAGCGCATCAAAGGTCATGATAACCGCGACAAAGCTCATAATGATAGCAATGATGAAAGCCCAGTCGATGTCGGCAAAGGCCGGAAAAAGGAAGTTGGTCCGGCTCTCAACCTCGGGATATTGGATCGTAAAGACATCTGCCCGGAAGGTATTGGGCAGGTCTTTCTCCGCTCCTTCGACAAAGAGCTGGGCGGCCAGAGGCTTTTTCCGGATGGTCTGGAGGTAATAGGGAACGAGGTTGAGATTGGGGGATTGTTTTTGAAAACCAGCGAGGTTCTGGTTTGCGATGTCCACATAATCGGCCAGATTCTCCTGATATTTCCCGACGAACGTCACGCCGCTGGCGATGAACACGGAGATGACCAGAAGGAACGTCAGAATGAACCTGAGGCTCGTCAGGTTTCCCTGAATTTCTTTTTTGATCAGTATCCTGAGCATCATCCGCACTTCACCGGACATCATATTTCAGCATTGCCACGAAGGAGCAGGCGATAAAGGCAATGGCCATAAAGACCAGGAGAAGAAGATCCGGGACAATTCTTTTTAGCGAGATCGCCAGGGATTCGGATCGATAGCGGATTTGGGGCATATCTGAAATATCCAACGGTTCTGGCTGGAGCTGGCTGTATTTCTCGCGCAAGGCCAGGAATTCTTCAGGCGATTTCACATCAAAGGGGGGAGGTTCCTTTATCGTCGTGAAATATCGGAGGGATGAAAATGCTTTTTTCGCATTCAGGTAATCGATCAGTAGCCGACGGTATTGCAGGGCCTGGCGGCCGAAATCCTGCAGGCTCTCAACGTCCGTCCGGGAGAGTGCGCTCATGATCTTTTCATAAATGGAAATCGGAGACGTCCGGCATAGAGAATCGGCCCATTTTTTCTGGGCGATCAAGCCGTTGAGATATCTTTGGTTCACCTCGCCGATAGTCTGCGTCAGGCGAGCCCGAAGAGGAAGAATCTGCTCATTGATTTTTTGATAGAAAAGGATCGTCCCTCGCGTGGCAAACTGAATGTAATATCCCCAGGATTCATCCGCGCCGCTTTCCGCATTGTATGTTCCTTCGGCCGGCGTTCGGATAATGATATCCCGCCTCTGGGTCTCGAACGTTTCGTTCAACTCCTGGATTTCGGACCTGATCTTACCGAGCGGATCGACGGGCTTTGTTTTGAATGCAAGATAAGAGCTGACATTGGGAATGATCAGGAGAAACGCCACCCAGAGAAAAAGAAGGATCATCAAGGTGTCCGAAGAGCGTCTGGTCAGAGACGAAATAAACAGCCCCAGGCTGAAAAAAACGGCGACCATGGCCAGAGAGCTCAAAAACATCAGGGCGACCCGTCCGATCTCTTCGCCCGTCAGGCTGATCGTTGGCGATATAGCCATCATGAGGATTGTCACCAGGAATCCCATGCTCATGGGGAGGGTGAGCGTCAACATCCCTCCGAAAAGTTTTCCAGCGAGGATTTGATATCGCGGAAGGTTGTTGGCCAGCATGAGGCTGAGAGTCCCATCCTCTTTTTCGCCGGAGATGGCGTCATAGGCGAGCAGAAAGGCGAGGATGCTCATCACCAGCTTGAAGATAAGGACGATATCTAGGATGGAAAACACGGCGAGCAGGGGATTCTTTGCCGTCGAAGCGCTCGTCAACGTCGGAATCTCCTCCAGGGATATCTGGATCGATTTTGCGATATTGTTGTCGATCCCCTTGCTGAAAAGGGCAAGAGCTTCCGGCGGCTTGGTCAGGACCGGTTTGAGATTCTGGTAGGTCATCACATGATTGAGCAATTCATTGTTTTTGGCGACGGTTTTATCGTAATCCGCCAGGTTCTGTCGGAATTCGCCAATGAGCATTGAACAAAAGAAAATGGCCAGGAGAAGCAAAAGCGCGGTTCCCGCCCCAAAACGGACGGTCAGAAGGTTCGAATGAAATTCTTTCTTGGCGATTTTCCAAATCATATCCGGACTCGATTAAGATTGGGGACAGATCCGGAAGTGTCTCCAATCTTTATTTTTGTCTGATATCGGCTTTCAGAAACGAAAAATACACGGCCAGGCAGAGCAAAATATTCAACCCGGCCAGGATCCCGATATCTCGGAGCGCGTTCTTCAGAGCCGAGCCCAGCGGCACATCTTTTTCTTCGAACTTGGGAATGGCGTTGAAGTCCACGGGCCTGGCCGAAAGCATCCGCCGGTGCTGGTTCCCTTCGGCCAGAAGATGGAGGCTCTGAGGGTCCTCCTTGTCTTTGGCCAGGACAAATTCCTTGAGGATCTCCCGGTATCTTTTGAGCTGCCCGTAAAGCCTTTCGAACCGGACAACTCCCGTTCCGGCCAGAGCTTCCGAGGCATATTGATATAAGGCGGTCGGGGATATCCGCGACAGGTTTTTCCCGGCGTTCGCCTGGGCGATGATCTTATTCATGTACTCATCTCGGACTTGAGCTCGTGCCTCTGTGATGGCATTGAAAAGGGCTGCCCGGGCCGGAGGATTGACCTCTACACCCGATCCCCAATTTCCCGCGTATTTTCCAAATTTTTCTGAGTTGGACCAGATTTGCCTGTACATGGCGGCGAATTTTTCGTCGAATTCCGCCCGTGTCGGGACCCGGACTGATTTTTCCGCGGCAAAACGGCCGAAGGACGGAATAACGATCACCAGAGTGACCCAGAAGAAAAGCAAGGCGACAATGCTTGAGGAGGATTGCGAAGACAAGCTTGAAATGAGTGTCCCCAGGAGGACAAAAAACGAGAGATAGAGGAGCGAGAGCGCGATAAAGATAATAAGTTTTATTCCCAGGCCATTTATTGGGATTCCCCCGATAATAACGACGATAATGTTCACAATCAAGCCGACAAAGAGGGGAACGGCCAATGTCAGGATTCCACTGGCGTATTTTCCAATGATGACTTTATCCCTAGGAACGGCGTTC
The DNA here is from genome assembly GCA_964558915.1 of uncultured Eubacteriales bacterium. Lineage (GTDB taxonomy): Bacteria > Acidobacteriota > Aminicenantia > Aminicenantales > UBA8522 > CAZKEW01. The sequence continues at coordinate 9,389 of CAZLFV010000036.1, forward strand.
GACATCATCAGACTGAGGGTTCCGCGATGTTTCTCCGAAGAGAGCGAGTCAAACGTCATCAGGATGGCCATAAAACTCAGGATGAAAGCGATGATGAATGTCCAGTCGATATCGGCAAACCTGGGGAAAAGAAAGTTTGATCGACTTTCCACCTCGGGATACCGGATGCTGAAGGCATCCGTCCGAAAATTATTGGGAAAGGATTTTTCGTTGCCCTCCGCCATGAGCTGCGTCACCGAGGGTTCCTTCCGGACAGTCTGGACATAGTTGGGAATGAGGTTCAACGCGGCGGACTGTTTCTCCAACCCGGCGAGATTTGTGTTTTTAATATTGAGATAATCCATTCGTTCGTTTTTGTATTTTCCGATAAACGCTACGCCGCTGGCGACAAAAACAGCGACGGTCAAAAGCAAAGTCAGGATAAATCTGAAGGTTGATAAATTTCCCTGGAGCTCTTTCTTGATGATTGTTCCGAGCATCTTTCCCCTCTATCTCACATCGTACTTCAAGACGGCGACAAAAGCGCAGGCGAGAAAGACGATCCCCATGAAGATCAAAATCAAAAGATCGGGTAGGATTTCCCTTAGAGAATCCAGGACAGACGCTTGGCGATAGTGGAATTCGGGGAAATCCGAGAGGTCAATGGGTTTCGGCTGATAATGGGCATACTTGATGTAGACCGCCATATACTCTTGAGCATTCTTCACCTCGAAGATCTTGTCTTCGGGGATTGTGGAAAAGTACCTGACGGACGAGAAAGCTTTTCTTTTCTCGAGAAAATCGACGATTTTCTGCCGGTAATCCCGGGCCTGGCGGCTGAAGGCCTCCAGGCTTGAGATGTCGGTACGGGAGAGAGCGCTCATGAGATTTTCGTACAGCGAAAGGGGAGAAATCCTGGCCAGAGAATCCGCCCACTTCCTTTGCTCGATGAGTTGACGGATGTATGTCTGTTTGAGTTCTCCGATCTCCCGGGCGGCATTGGCCGAGAGAGGAAGAATGCGCTCCATGAGCCTGATCCTTCCCCGGAAGAAGGCCGCTGAACCGAATTTGACGTATCCTCCCCACAATTCTTGGGCATCGCTTTCTACATCATAGCCGGATTCAGGCGGAAGCTGACGGCTGATGTTGGAAATCTGAATATTCAGGTTCGTTCCAATTTCCCTGATTTGAGCGTTGAGCTTTCCGGCCATCTCAACGGGTTTGAACTGAGTCGCCAAATAAGAGCTGACATTGGGAATAATGAGGAGAAAGGTTACCCATATGAAGAGGAGCACGAGGAGCGTGTCGGAGGCTCTCTTGGTCAGGGAGGAAACAAGCAGACCGATGCTCAGAAATACCGAGACCACGACCAGAGAGACGATGGCCATCAAAGCGATCCGCAGCCAATTTTCGCCGGTCAAAACGATAACGGGAGAAAGGGCCATGATTAAAATCGTGGTCAAAAATCCGAGAGCTATCGGTATGGCCAGGGTCAGAAGGCCGGCCAGAAACTTCGCCCATAATATCTTATAGCGAGGGGTCTCGTTGGAGAGCATGAGGCGCAAGGTCCCATCCTCTTTCTCTCCTGAAATGGCATCGTAGGCCAAAAGAACGGCCAGGACACTGATCACGAGCTTGAAGACAAGGACGATATCGAGGACGGAAAACATGGCCAGGAGCGGGTTTTTGCTCGTGCCGGCATTTGTCAAGACGGGAATTTCTTCGACCGAGATCTGGGCCGACTTGGCCACATTTTCTTCGACACCCTTGCTGAACAGGGTGAGAATTTCCGGCGGTTTATAAATCGTCGGAGTAAGATTCTGATAGGTCAGAACCTGTTTGAGTTCGGCGCTGTTCTTGGAGACAAACCTGTCGTATTCTTTCAGCGCCTGTCGATAATCGCTGATCAGGATCGACGAAAAGAGGACCGTCAGGATAACAAGCAGCGCCGTCCCCACGGCAAAGCGCAGCGTCAGCAGGTTGGAGAGAAGTTCCTTTCTCACGATTTTCCCAATCATCACCCGATCTCCTTTTTGATCTTTCACCTCGCATCGTATTTGATGAATGACACGTATCCTGCACTGAAAAAGATGAGGTTAAAAACGAGCAGCACGGCGAAATCCGGAAAGGTCTGCTTGAATCGCCAATCAAAAGGGGCCTCTTTATAGATGAATTTCGGCCGGTCGCTCATGTCAACAGGAGTGTTCCACCAGTCTTTCGTCGGGTCTTGTTTTTGAAGAAGGGATATTTTGATCCGAGTGTAATCATCGAATAGGCGGACCCAATCCTCGGCGATTTGATGAAAATACATTTCGTTTCGCATTCCCGTCGAAGACAGGTCAGTGGCGAGATAGGTAAAATCGGAAACGGGAGAAATCATGGAAATGATGGCGGCCAGCCGTGTTTGTGCTTCCTCTTTCCGGTCCACCTCGTCCCAAAGAAACCTGGCTTTTTCATTTTGAATCCGGTTGACTTCATCTAATATGCTCTGAATTTCCTTCACCCGGGTTTCATAGGCCTCGCGAAACGCCGGATCTTTGGCCACCCGTTCTTTGGCCGCGGCTTCGGGGATGTTTTCGGCTAGAACTGGAAATTTTTTGGTCAATTCACGAATCTTTTCTGCGATCTGCGCCCGCGCCAGCTCGTCCCTCTCGACCTCGGTCAGGCGGAAGACTTCTCTTCCGATCTTGATACGAGATGGGCTAAGGGAGATGAAGGATGCGGCAAAAGGGCTCAGGTTGGGGATGACCAGCACGAGAAGGACCCAAACAAAAAGCGACGTCATGATGGAGGCGGAGCTGGACTGATGGCGAGAAGAGATGAGTATTCCCAGGCCGTAAAAAACGGCAAAATACAAAAGGGATCCCAGAAAAATCAACCCGAGGGCCTGCCAATCGGTGCCTCTCCAGGAGATTCTGGAATTCAAAAGAATCATGAGCAGGCCGAGAAGGAGGGATACGAGAAACGGCAGGAGAAGGGTCAAGGTCCCGCCAACGATTTTGCCCAAGATGATCTTGGACCGGGATATGGAATTCGAGAGCATGAGCTTTAGCGTTCCGTCCTCCTTCTCGCCGGACACAGAATCATAGGAAAAAAGGAGGGCCACCAGGCTTAAGAGAATCGTCACGATAAACGTCAAATCGAGCAGCGGAAATATGACCGGCAGGGGATCATTGTCGAATTGCCCGATGTTGACATCCGAGGAAAGACCCCGGATAAGGGCATAGAAAGGGATCGGCGGTTGGGAAGGGGAGAGGATGTTCCCGACGCGGTTGTAGTGAGCGTAATTTTTTAAGTAATTCTCGATTTCGGCCTGCCTTTGCGAATATTCATCGAGTTTCCTCACGTAGTCGTTGGTCAGGACGAATACGGCGAAGGCGACGGTCACCAGGATAAGGATGAAGGTTACGACGAAGCGGAACGAATAAATGTTATTTTGAATCTCTTTCTTGATAATCGTTGTCAACATGTTTTTCCCCGTTCGTTCCTTTTTACCGAACGTCGTATCGAGCGAAGACGAAATAGCCCAGGGCAAAAAAGAGGATGTTGAAGACGAAGAGCCAGGCAATATCGAACAGTCCTCCCTGGGCCAGGATTTGGTCCACGGATCGGTAAGAGTAGACAAATGCCGGATGCTGTTTGATATTGCTGTTGAAATCGCTCAGGATCAGTTCTTTGTGGCGGATGATTTCTTCTTTTAATCGGCGCTCTTCGCCGATTCCGGTCCCGGCGATTTCGGTGACCGCATAGACAAAGCTGGCCGAGGGGGAGATGCGGTTGATATTCTTGGAGAGTCTGACGAGACGGTTGAACTTGTTCCGAAAATCGGCTTCGAGCTTGTTGTTCTCTTCGTTAATCACCCCGTAGTGCGCCCTGTATTGCTTCCACCAGTCGCTCCTCTTGTCCGATCGGGCTTTTTGACGTTCGATTTCCCCGAGAAGGACCTCCCGCGTCCAGATCTGATTCCGCTTTTCACTCAGGGCCGTGACAGAGGGGAGGCTCACTAACTGGCGGGCCAGGAGAGTCCCCAGGTTGGGGATAACAAACACCAGAAGGGCCCAGATGAAGAGGAGCATCACGATGGACGCCGCCGAGCGTCGGGTGATCGTCGAGACGAAAATGCCCAGACTTAAGAAAAGGGCGATATAGACAAGCGCGAGCAGAACGAAGAGCAGCATCCGGCCGATGTTGGCCGACGAAAGGCGGATACTAGAATCCAGGCTGAGCAGGGCAAAACCCAGGCCCGTGACCAGGACAAAGGGGACGGCCAGGCTGAGATAGTTCCCCATCCATTTCCCGGCGAGGACTTTCGCCCGCGATACCGAATTGGACAGCATCTGGCGCAGAGTCCCGCCCTCTTTTTCTTTGCTGACTTGGTCAAACCCGAAGAGGAAGGCCACCAGGGACAAGACAACCCGGACGATATAGAGAAAATCCGGCGTGGGGAAGAAAGAAAAAATGACATTCCCGGATTGCTGTCCCGCCCGGACATCGATCCCGATCCGGCTGATTTCAAAAGACCGCGTCATGGATTCCTCTAGGCCTCTGGCGAAGATCGACAGCGGATTGGGGGGAATGACGGCGATCGGTTGTTCCGAGGTCGGTTTGATGAGCTGATAGTCGGAGAGGCGGGCCTTGTAATCCCGGTACATAATAAAAAAACTGGTGAAGATCAGGAGAGCGACAAGGAGGATTACGACGAAAAACTTATAGCTGAGAAGATTGGAGACGATCTCTTTTCTGGCGACTGTCCAGAGCATGGTTCCCTATTAAACCGTCAGCGGTTCGGAGCGCATGTAATCAATGTAAATCTTCACCAGGTCCTCGTACTGGAGCTCTTCCCGCGTTCGTTCCATCACTAGCCGGCCTTCCTTCATAATTCCTACGCGGTCGCCAATTTCCTTGGCCCGGAAAATGTCATGCGTTGACATCAGGATCGATTTCCCTTCTGTTTTCAGCTCGGAAAGAATTTCCAAGAATTCGGCGGCGGCCTTGGGATCCAATCCGGCCGTCGGCTCATCGAGGAGAATGGAGGGTGCGTTCTTGATTATGGCGATCGAGATCCCAAGCTTCTGCCTCATCCCTTTGGAGAAATTCTTCACCCTCTGCTCGAAGGCCTTCTCTTGGAGAGACACTCTCCGCATCACATGGTAATAATCTTCCTTGGAGAGGTTTGCCTTTCCTCCAAGCTTGGCGAAGAAATCCAGGTTCTGGCGGGCTGTGAAGTTACCGTAGAGCATGACGTTCTCCGAAACAAAGGAGACGTATTTCTTAGCTTCGAGGGGGTTTTTGGTGACGTCGATACTGTTGATGAAACAGGTTCCGGTCGTCGGGGGAATGAAATTCAGAAAAAGATTGATGGTTGTTGTCTTGCCCGCGCCGTTGGCCCCAAGAAGGCAGTACACTTCGCCCGGACGAACCTCCAGATTCAGATGGTCCAGGGCCAGGACCCCGTCCTCATACCTTTTCGACAGGTCTTCGGCCTTAAGAATCGGGTTTGATTTTGCCATGTGGTTACCTCCTAACATTGTTATGTCAAGCTTCCTTGGGAGGCCAGGGAATCTTACTAAAAAAATATTTTTTTTCCGACATCCCAGACACGTTATCTCGCATCGTATTTTTGAAATTTATAGAAAACCAGGATAAACAGCAGAAGATTATAGGCGATCAAAAGCGCTGCGTATTTTGCCGCATCCTTCAGCCGGTCTCCGGCGCCGATCTCTTTCTCCTCGAATTTAGGGATCGTGTTGAAATCCACCGGCTTCTTGGAAAGATAATCGGGGTGGAAATAGATATGGAAGCTTTCGGGATCCTTCCGGTCTTCGGCCTTAAAAAATTCGAGGTATTGATTCTGGTATTGTCTGACTTGGCTCCAAAGTTTTTGGAAATGGAAAATTCCCGTCCCGGCGACAGAGGAGGCCGCGTATTCGAAGAGGGAAGCCGGCGAGATAAAATTAAGCTTTCGTAAGGTCTCGACGGCGTCGATTTTCTTCTGTAAATAAAAATCATAGACGTCCTGGCGTGACTTGTGGGCCTCGAGGCCGATTCTCGCGTTTAGCCGGGTTGATTCGGCGTCGCCAGTTGTCACCCGATAATCGGCATTTGAATATCTGCCCCAGACTTCTCGCCAGGCCTGTTCAGACAGCTCTTCGATTTTTTGGGCCGTGGGGACATCATATTTTTTCATATTCAGAAATAATCCAGATGATTTCGGAAGAATCGCGACCAGGAAAATCCAGACAAGAAGGCAGAGGACGAGGCTATTCTTAGAGCTATGGCTGAGGGCGGACAGCAGCAGGCCGATCAGGATAAAGATGGAAAGGTAGAGGAGAGAAAAGATAAAAAACAAAAATACGCTGAAGACAAAACCGGAAGAAATAGTGACGGCCGGTGACAGGGATAAGAGAATAAAGCCGATAATAATTCCAAAAAGCAAAGGCAGGAGGATCGTCATCAGGGCGCTTAGATATTTGGCCGAGACAACATCGGCTCTTCGAAGGGGATTTGAAAGGACGAGCCGTAGGGTACCCTTTTCTTTTTCGGAAGAAAGGGCGTTGTACGTCAGAAGAATGGCAAAAAAGCTCAAGAGGAATTGGACGGCGAACTTGAGATCCGCCGCATAAAAAGCGGAGGAATCCGGATTTCCGGCTTTTGGGGGGCTTTTGATTTCGCCGATCACGAACGTATAGCCCTTGAGGATAAAGGAGACCCCCTGCGGAATTTTCTCCTCATATCCGTCGGCGATAAACCGGTTCGGACGCGGTTTCATGACGAATAACAAAGGCGTCGAAAGGAGGTTGACTAACTCTTTGGACGACGCTGTAAGCTTTCTGTCGTTTTCGATCGCGTTTTTTGAATAGCGCCTCTCGAGGTCTTGATAATGGCCGACGAAGAGCAAGGCGAAAACGACGATGGTCATAACGACGAGAACGAAGTTGATGAGGAATCGGGCGCTGACGATGTCTTCGACGAGCTGCCTTCTCCACAATTCCTTCAACATTCCGTTCCTCTAAAATTTCATTCTCGGGTCGTATCTGGCAAAGGAAAAATGAGCCAAAAGAAAAAACAGCAGGCTGTAAAAAAATAAGACGAGGACATTTGGCAGGATGCCTTTGATTCTCTCCCCGAAGTGCGGCTCATAATATGTCAAAACAGGCATATCATTGAGATTGAGAAAATCGTACTCTTTTTGGTTGAACTTTTTTCGTTCGGATTGCAGAAGAGAAAGTCTCTCCTTCGCATCGGCCGCACTGAGGCTGTTGAGAAAGGCCTTTTCGGCGGGGCTGAGTGAATCCGAATAGGGATAAAAGTATCTCAAGGAGAAGGCATTTTTGTCCTCGAGATAGCGCACATACTGCTGCCAGTAGGTGAAAACCTGCTCAAAAAATCGAGAGGCGTTCTTTCGCCCGGTTCCGGCCGCAAGTTCCGAGGCCTTCTCGAAACCGGCTGAGGGGAGGAACATCAGGAGGAGATTTTTAATCCCGTAAATCCGGTCTGCGATCTGAAAGTCCTTCTGTTTGAGGTCGTAAGCTTTCCGGGCATAATCGATCATGATCCGTTCCCTGATCTCATGGAATTGTTTGTAGTATTCAATCGTCGCCTCGGGGTTCATTCTCTTAAGAATGAACCTCTCTCCGCGCCGCTCCATGGACGCCCAATCTCTCTTCACGGGGATTTTCTGGACGGATGCCGCGGTTTTGTCCTGGACTTCTCTTGAAAGATTTGCAGCGTTGTTTTCATAATTGGTGGCTTTCTTCAATTCCGCCTTCCTGGCGAAATCGGCGATGCTGACAGGAAGAAGAAAGATAGTGATTACATAGAAGGCCAGAAGGATGAGGAGGCTGTTGAAGGCTGCTTTTGTCCGGGTTGAGACGAAAATTCCGATCAGCAAAACGGATGAAAGATAAAGAACTGTCAGGAGATAAAAAAGAAAAACAGCGGGCCAGAATCCTTTGGATAGGGATACGCCTTTAGAAAAAAGGACAATCAGGCTTGCGATGGAGAAGCAGATCGTCAGAGGAAAGACGATAGACAATAATCCGCCCAGATATTTCGCCAGGAGCAATTTGAAGCGGGGAACTGAGTTGGACAGGACGAGGGACAACATCCCCTCTTCCTTTTCTCCCGATATGCTGTTGTAGGAAAGCAGCATGGCTAAGACCGTGAAAACGATGACGATGACCGAGGAGAGGTCAAAAAAGGAAAAGATTTGGGAGAATTCATTCTTGATGAGGCCTCCCTTGAGCTCGGTCGGAATCTCCCGGTGGGTGACGGTCACAGAATTGCCGGTTTCCCGTTCGATCCCCGAAATGAAAATGCTTAGCGGCGAGGGCTTTTTATAGATCCCGACTTCCAGGTAGGAATACACGGGAATCTTCCTCAGATATTCCTGGGCGTTTGCCTCTCCCCTATGGGAATCCTCGAGGCGGTTGCGGTAGTCGCCGGCCAGGAAAAAAGTGCTGAAAACGACAAGAACGATGGCTACCAGAACGCAGGCTATGAACTTGAAGGACAGAATGTTGTCCAAGAACTCCCGCTTGATGATCGTTCTCATCATCGAATTTTTCCATCATTCAGGAGATAGTCGAGGCCTCTTTGCTTCCCGCCTCGACAGAGGATATAATTTCGAACGGCCGAAGCAAGTGCGGCGATATCCATTTCTTCTATCTTCTCGTCAATTTGATCCCGAAGACGACGATCCCGACGAGGAGTCCGATTAACAGGACGATCAGGAGGCTGATTCCGAGGACGTTTGTCTTGGCGCTGATGTGAATCCGGACGATCCTGTCCTCGGATTCCACTCTCCGGTTGTCGGCCACGCACTCTGTCCGGACCTTCGGCTCATAATCGCCCACGGCAACGTCCGCCGGCGGGAGGAAATCGATTTTGACGATTTCCTCTTTATTCTGTTCAAGGAGGGGAACAAGGTCCGGCTGAATTTCGGTTCGCCAGTTCAAGGGAAGGTCGGCGAAGACCCGGATATTATTCAGCTTCCGGGTTCCTATGTTCCTGATTCGGACCTCCATGCTGACGGTCTGGCCGAGCTTGATTTCGTGATAAAGATTGACGGCCTGGACCTCGACTCGGCCCACGCCCCGGGGAATGAGCTCCAGCTTGACATTCCCCGCCTTGAGGCTTTCGATGTCCTTGGGTGTAAGCGTCGAGCTTCGCGCCACTAATTTTTGGAGGTTCGCCGATTGTTCGTTGTCTAGGGCCATGGCGCAAAACTCGATGGGCTTATCGATCACGACTTGCGCGTCGGCATTCTTGGGCAGGAAGAGCCGCAGGGAGAGCTTCATGCTCGTTACGCCTTCGGTGAATTTGATCTGTGAAAGCCGGGCCTGGGTTTGCGGGTCGGAAAATTCGTACGTGATTTGATGGGGGAGGTTGACGATTTCGAGCTTGAAGACATTGGCCTCGCCGCTGAACTTTTCGAGCGAGAGGTCGAATGTGGCCTGGCTTTCGAGGTCCGCTTCCTGGGAGAATTGGGACGAGTTGATGGTGACGATGTTGGCGCTTACTCCTTTCTGTAAATACACGGAAGTCGTCTCGGCTTTGCCCGCGTAAAAAACAGCCACATCCAGGTTTTCGACATCTTTGAGAAGCTGGAAACTGACTTCAGCCTCCGTTTCCAGGGGAAGGGAGGGAATCATTTTTTCATAAGGATCGGAAATGATCTTGCCTTCGGACTTTAAAGAGACGGAGACGTCCTTGATTTCCTTCAAAAAATCGAGGGGGAAAAGCTCTTCGGCGTTGATGTTGAGCTTGGCTAATTCTTTGAGTTCCTTGGAGGAATAGCGAAGGATGACGCGGACGAATTTTTTTCCGCTGAGATCCTGGTATTTAACGGCGCCCGCCACCGATATCCGGGCCTCGCTTCCCATAAAATTAATCAACGCTTGCTGATAAGCGACTTGCGCCTGGAGGTAAATCGTCCGGGTCAGGGCGAATTGCTCCTCGGAGACAAGTCCCTGTTCCCTGAGTTTGAGCGCCCGTTCGAAATCTCCCTTTTTCTGCTCCAAGCTCAGCTGCGCGCTTTTCAAGGTCAGAAGCTTTTGCGTTTGGGATTCCTGGGCATGGATGAAAGAAACGCCCGAGCTTAGAAAAAAAGCCGCGCCCAAGGCGAAAATGATAATAATCTTCTTGGGGGTCTTCATTTTTTTGCCTCCGGTCTGTTCCTTCCATCCACCAGCTTTTTTTGCAAAAAAGATGCCAGATGAGAGGATCTTTTTTAACGTGCTTATTATAAAAAAATTACATGTCATTTGCCGAATTCTTTCTTTCTTGAGGAGTAAAGCTCTCCACGGCGCGGGGTAATGAATTACCCGGCTTTGTGTTTTCTTTCGCCTCCGAAGAGATGTCAGAGAGCTTGATATTCCGGTTGGAGAGGCTGACACCCGTGGCCCTGTCCAATTGGGACAGAGCGAGGTTGTAGTCGATGATGGCCTTGAGCTCGGCGGTCCGGGCATTTGCCAAGTCTCTCTGGTACTGAAGGACGACGAAGTTCGTGCTCAGCCCGGCCTTGAGCTTGGATTCCTCAGCCTCCAATTTTTTCTCGGCCAACTCGCGCGCCAGCTTGTAGGCATTCACCCGGTTATAATTGGTCTCAACGGCTCTCAGCGCGGTTTTGATTTCGAGGAGCGCGTTTTGTTCCAGGTATTTCATTCTGACAACGGCCTGTTCAAGGCCAGCCCTGGCCTGGGAATGAGCCGCCCTTGAAACCACGGTGTTGAGGGGAATGTCCAGGGAAAGAGAGACCATCCAGTTTTTATATTTGAACTGAAAGGCATCCTTCATCGCCGGGGACGCGCCTCGGGAGATCCGGCCGATGATGATTCCCGTCGATGGATTATCGTCGAGATAGAGGAGCTGCTCTCCCGATGTGCCCGGACTCCAGTACTGAGCGTTAAGGCTCAGATTGGGCAGGAGCTGGTTTTTGGCATAGCCTAGATCGAGCTCGCGGCTTTTGATGGTCACCTCGGAAGACAGCAGGTCGGGGCGATTCTTCTTGGCCAGGTTCAAGGCTTGCTCTAGGCTTTGGTCCCTCTTTTCAAAAGAGGGTTGGTCGATAGGGATGATGTCTGCCCCCGCCTCTTCATCGGGCAGGTTAATGAGCGTTTTCAACAGGTCTTTCTGGTCCTTGACCTGGGCCTCGGCCTGAAGGATGTCGGCTTCGCGGGCAGCCACTTCGGCTTGAGAACTCAGAATTTCTTTGGGCGCTAGCGTGCCGATGTCGACTTCTTTCTGGTTCTTCTCATGAAGATCCCTGGCCAATTTCAATGATTGCTGTCGGACCTTGAGCGTCTCGATGCTGAAGACAAGATTCCAGTAGGCCTGTTCGACAGTATAGACGGTTTCAAGGAGGGTTTTTTTGAGATCGTTTTCGGAAATCGCCAGGTTGTTTTGGGCGATAAGGATTTCTCTTCGACTGGTGCGAAAACCAAAATCCTTCAGAAGCGGTTGAGTGAAGCCAAAGACTAGGGAGCTGTTATAGCTGGGATTAATAAGCTGAAATTTTTTGTTAGTTTCATCTCTCGTGGTGCCGAGGGTGAGAGAGAGTCTCCCTCCTGTAGGTATCAGCTGGCTGAGCTCGGCGGAGTACTGCATCCGGGCGGCGTTGACGTCTTCGGACGATTCGAGCCACGAATACGAGGCCTGCCTCGTGCTTCGTTCAGAATAATCAAGGCCCAAGCTGGGCAGGAATTTCTCCTTGGCCATAGAAACTGAGTATCCGACCATCTCGGGGTTGAAAACCTCGACAGCGACTCCGAGGTTATGTTTGATGGCACGAATTATGCAGTCCTCTAAAGTGAGATTTTTTCCTTCTTTCTGCTGAGCCCATGACAGAGAAAAAGCTAAAAAGGGACCCAAGATGAGAAGAAGATTTGCTTTTTTGGCTTTGGACATGCGTCTATTCCTCCTAAAAAAATGCATATCAGGCAACTCGCAGGATCATTATGAACAATCATCCTGGTTAAGAGAATGATTAATAGGGCAAGATTCATGCCAGAAAAAATTGGCCTAAATAGGGCAGGGTTTGGGCTGAAAAACCGGGTAAAATCTTACCCGATATCGGGTAATTTTTTACACGTTTATCTTTATAATTTTTGCTATTTGAAATATAATAGATAACGATTTCAAGGAATAAAGACTAGAGGAATCAAGAACCCTTACGGGCAGGGGAAATGAGCCAATTCTTTCAGGCTTTAAGGGACAGGCTTTTAAAGAAGAGGATTCCCGAAGTCCATCCTTGGAACATTTTCAAGGAGTTGGAGGACAGCCTTAATCTAATCGAAGATTTCGACCAGATCGCTCTAAATTTCATCGGCAAGATTAAAGAAATTATTCCTGTTAAAAAGCAGGCGTTGCTCATTTATGACCAGGATTTAGGCCGGTTTAAACTTTGCACGTTTTCCGGCCTCAGCGAGTCCGAGGCAAAAAAGGTGTCTTTTTCGCGTCAAGAGCCTCTTGTCAGATGGCTCAAAGTCAATGAAACGTTTTTTTATCTC